>JBGOTP010000136.1:0-12109 GCA_041476545.1 Vicinamibacteria bacterium
AGGACGACCAGCCCGGTCCAATCGGCCGGCGCCAGAGTGGGACCGGAGGGTGCTTCGCCCAGTCCGTCTCGATCCGCACACCGCGCACGATGCCGTCGCGTTGAGGCCCGCGGAAGCCAGGCCACTCGTCCCTCGACGCCGCTCGGGACGACCCTGAGCTTGTCGATGGGTCGACTCGTTCCAATCCCCGCTCGCTCGTGGCAAGCCCTGCGGCCGCCTCAGTCGCCTCGTAGCGCAGGACTTTAGTCCTGCCGGCGTTGCTCCCTGGAGTGGCTGGAGCGGGCGGGAGTGCCGCCGAAGGGTCGGCCACAAGCCGGTCCTCGGGCGTCTGCGCCCACCGCCACATCAAGTCGTTCTTGAAGCCGCCGGTAAAGCCGCCGGTCTTGACGAGCGTCCACACGCCGCACGCGAGCAGGATGGTCGCCGCCATCGTCGCGCGCCGGGGCCCGTTCGCGAGGCCGCGGCTGGCCACCGCCCACACGACGAGGGCGACGCTCAGGGGCGGGATCGCCAGCATGGGGAGCAACGCGCCCATCGCGCCGGTCGAAATCGACACGTCGACGAGGCGCCACGTGACGGCCAGCCCGACGATCATCAGGACGACGGCGCCCAGGCGCTCGGACCAGGGTGCCCGGCTGAAGAACACCCACCACCCGAGGATAGCCACGCCACCGACGATGCCACCCAGCACGCCATAGATCGTCGCGTCGGGCGCGACGATGGGGAGGCCGAACCTTGTCAGCAGGAGCAGGACCGCGGCGAGCACGCCGGGCCACAGCCGGAGGGGCAGCGGCTTCGGAGCAGTCGATTCACTTGTCCGTGCGAAGGGCATAACAGACCAATACGCTCCTCGAGAGATCGATGTTCCTTTAGTGTAAGGGTGTGTCGTCTTCGGTCTGGACGACAAAGAGCTGAAGGTGATGTTGGCGAGCCACTGTCGGCTCTATCGTCCGCGCTGCAGCATGGCGAGGTGGACGCGGGCCACGATGTGCATGTAGCCGCCCGCGTCGGCGTACTGATCCTCGGCCGCTGCCTTGATGTGTTCCAGCGCGCGCGCGTGGTTGCCAACGGCTTCCGAATACAGGCCGACGTACAGGTGGGCATAGAAACGCGCTTGTATCCGGGATCCAGCGGCGGCCAGCACTTCATCGGGATTGAGTACGCCGCGGAACATCTGATAGATCTCGCGCATCGGCACGCGCGGGTCGGGGCCGACTGGCAGCAGCATCGCCTTCGCGCGTTCGGGCGATTCCGCTCGCGCGACGCAGAGGAAATGCCACGCCGCATTTTCGACATCGCTCGGGTTGACCGTGCGGTGCGATTCGAACTGCGCGCGACAGTCGGCATAGCGGCCGGCGTAGTAGAGCGCGATGCCGCGTTGCCACAGATACGGCGCCTGATCAGGAGCGAGCCGGGCGAGGCTGTCGAACTCCGCGGCGGAGTCTGTGACACGACCGGCCGTGAATGACGCGACGGCGCGATCGAGCAACGTCTGTGCACCTTGTGCCCCGAGTTGGAGATTCGCCCGGGCGGCCAGTCCAGGTGCGCGCGCGCCGGAGATCGCACACGCGGTCAGCAGGAACAGTATCGCCGCGCTACGGCACGTCGTCTTTCTTCCGACTGACAATGAGCGCGTCCCTCCGCTACGTGCGCTAGTGCTTGGCGCGCTGCCAGGCCGCGTACTGCCGGCCCGCGAGCGTCACCAGATCGCCAATCGTGTTCGACATGTCGCCGTTGTGCATGCCCCAGGTCGGATTGGGCGGGTCGCCGACGTCGCCGTTGACGACGTTCCGGCGAGGTCCGTCGGCGGGGCCATTCACCGTGATCTCGAGGTAGGTGTACTCGCCGTGCGTGACGCACTCGCCGGTAATCACTCCGGGCAGCCGCACGTATGGCGTGTCGATCGCCTTGCCCTTTGCCCACTCCGCCGTGCCGCGGGTCTGATACGTGTCGAGCATCGCTTTCCCGCCTCCGAGTGCGGCGGGATTGGCGCACGCGGCCACCATGCCGTCACGCGCCCGGCCGAAACGCGCCGGCGGGTCGACCGACGGCGGCCGTATCGAGCGGTAGCTGCCGTACACGACGACGCAGCCGAACTGATCCGGGCGACGGCAGACCGGAATCGACTTGTAGGTGCCGCCGACGTCCTTTCCCGGAGGCAGCAGCACCGTGGTTCCTGGTGTGTACGCCGCGATGAGCTGCTTTTGAATCGGCTTGCCCTCGATTTCGTTCTGCATCAGGCGCGTGAGGAGTCCCGAACCCTGACTGTGGCCGACGAGCACCACGCCGCGGCCCTTGTTGTCGTTCTTCACGTAATAGTTCCACGCATCCACCACGTCGTCGTAGTTGGTGTTGGCGTAGCCGGCGTCCATCGGCGTTCCGCCGTCGCGCGCGCGGAGCGCGCTCAACGTAAACGATCGATACATCGGCGCGAACTGACGGCAGACCGCGCCATACCGGCCGAACTGCGCCGTCGTGACGCCGGTCTCGCGACCGGGAATCATGTCGCTGTACGGCGTTGGGTCCTCGGAGGCGGTTGGATAGACGTAGAAGCAATCGAAGGGCGGGTCGGCGGGTCTTACGAAGGGCACAGGCTTGATCGAACCGTCGGGCGCGATTTCGGTCGCGTCCTGTTTCGACGTGCACGGACCATCCTTCCCCGGGCGACAGAGCCACGACTCCGGCTTGCCGTAGTCGTTGGGCGTCGGCCGTCCCGGCGTCTGCGCCGCGAGGCCCGCCACCACGAGCGAGAGCATGAGGATGCCAAATACTGAACTCTTGCGGCTCATTGATGTCTCCTTCCGCTGGCGCGCATCGTAGCACAGCGCCACAGCCTCTCGGACTGCGCTCATGGGACGGGTCAGAATGTAACCTAGGAGTGATCCATCCGGTCAAACGCCAATGGGGGAGCGGACTATGAAACGAATTGTGCTTGCCGCGATGCTGGCCGTGCTGACGGCCGTGCCGGCGGGGGTTGTGGCGCAGGACAAGAAGCCGGACTTCAGCGGCAAGTGGACGTTGGACGAGTCGAAGAGCAATGCCGGGCCCGGAGGGGGCGCCGGACGCGCGGGACGGGCCGGACGTGGCGGCGGGGCGCTCGCCGCCCTGGCCGGAACCAACGGCCCCGTGCTCATCTCGCAGACCGACACCGAGATCACCATCGGCGCGATCACCTACAAGTTGAACGGCACCACACCGCAGGGGCCGCGCGGCGGTGCGGAATCGAAGACGCACTGGGATGGCGCGGCGCTCGTCATCGAAACCACCATCAGCGCCCGCGGGACCACCGCCACGACCAAGGAAGTACGCAAGCTGTCGGACGATGGAAAGGAGATGACGGTCGAGACGACGATCAGCGCCCCGCGCGGCAACGTCACGACGAAGCGGGTATTCACGAAGGCATGAGTTAGTGTCGACCGGCAGTTTGATCCGATCGCGACGTCTTCGTCTTCGGCAACCACGTCGGAAGCGCATCTTCCCATTGGTTGTCCGTCAACTGACGCAGCCCGGTCCCATCGAGTCTCATGATGAATATCTCGGCGTACGGCTGTGGACCCCGATCGACCAGCGGCCGTTCGTCTTTGAAACCCATGCGTGCGCTGCTGAACATGATGTACTCGCCGTCTGGCGAAAAGGCCGGATGGCCATCGCCCGGCGTGGAGTTGGGAATCTGGCGTAGCCCGGTTCCGTCCGGTTTGATGCTGTACAGCCGATAGTCGCCATCTTTCTGGCGATCACTATCGAAGACGATCACGTCTCCCTTGGGCGACCACTGCGGGAAGTTGTCGTGTTGAGGCCCGGGTTCAGTCAGCGTTGTCTCTTTGTTGTCCCGGAGAGAGACGATCGCCAGATGTTGATCCTTTTTGTAGACGAGCCTGGTGCCGTCGGGCGACCACGTGGGGAACCCGTTATTGGCGTCGTCTTTGACAACGGTCCGAAGGCCGGTTCCATCAGCATCGACGACTGCAATCTCGGCCGGTGGATACCCGGACGCCCGGAAAAACCTGCCAACCGAAAAAGCAATCCGCCGTCCATCTGGCGACCACGCCGGCGCCACCGACTGGGCCCCTTGCTGACTGAAGACCACGCGCCGGTCGCTGCCATCAGGATTCATCACCTCAACGCGCCCGCCCCCGGATGCGGCGACCGCCAGTTTGTCGCCGTCAGGTGAGAACGCCTGGAACCAGCTCGTTGCCATCGTCAAGTCGAACGCCGGATCGCGACTGAACTCCCGCATCAGGCCAGTTCCGGCCGGATCGGGAAGAATCTTGCAGTAGGTCACCTGCTTCCCATCCGACGACCACGATGGGTTACGTAACTGAGCCCTGGGGCTCTTTGCCACAACGGCGTTGCCGCGACGAATCTGCAGCTCGGCGTCTCCGTTGGGAAATTTTTCGAGGTATCCGATAGCGCCGTCGGGTAGCCATTGCGGCCACAGCTTTGTGCTGTCCCCCGTGGTATGGCCTGTCCTCACAAGGGACTTCACGTCGATTGAGATGAGTTGCGTCTCTCCGCGCACAGGCGTACCCGTTTGCGCGTGATACGCGCCGTCGGCCGTTGTTTCGTAATAGATGATGCGCGTGCCGTCCCGCGACCATTTCGGCGATCCCGCAAATTCCTTTTGGGCGCCAACCGAGGTCAACCGCCGCAAATCCGTGCCATCCGGGCGAATCACGTACAGCGCATTCCACTGGATCAGTTCCCATTGGCCCATTCTCGGCGCCAGAGGGCGTTCGCGATCGGACGTAAACGCGAGCCACTGGCCATCGGGTGACCACGCCGGTCGAAAATCGCTTCCCGAATTGTTCGTGAGATTCCTGGCGCGCCGGGTTGCGATGTCCATCAGCCACACGTGCGCGCGACCGGTGACACGCGAGGACACAAACGCGAGTGTCTTGCCATCCGGGGAGAGCGTGGCCTGGTCGTCGTAGGCTGGATCATCGGTCAAACGTTCGAGACCGGTCCCGTCAGGGTGCACCCGATAGATGTCCGCTGTTCCGTCATGCTCCGACGTGAACACGATCCATTGGCCGTCGGGACTGAACGAAGGGGAATAGTTCTTCGGTGGCAGGGAGTCTATCGGTGCGCGTAACAGTTCGTGTTCGCCGCTGCCGTCACCGGCGGCCACAAAGAGCTGCATCGCAACGGGTCCGATACGCGCATGAACGATCCGATCTACCGCAGCGTTCTGGCGCCCCTGCGCCCACAGGATTGCCGATAGTATGCATGTGCCGACAACGACGAGTACTGCGGCTTTCATAGGTACTCCTGTTGGCAAGTCAGAAATGCGAGAGGGGGAGGAATCGTAGTTCACGAGCGTCCATGAACACAAGCGACGCCTTGATGACGTTACTTGCCGACCGGCACGCGCCGGCGCAATTCGTCGAAGAAGTTCTCTACTGCACTTCGAACGCCAGCAGCACGTTGCCGGGCCGGCCCAGATGATCGCCGTAGCCGGAATTGAGGTAGAGCATTCCACCAGCAATCGTGGGCCCTGGGCCCTGAATGGACCCTCCGCCCGCGCGCACGCCGTTCAGTGTCATGAATTCACGGTTGGTGTCGAACGACCAGATGACGGAGCCGTCCTTGGTCGAGTGCGCCCGGAGCGTGCCGTCGTTCGAGCCTGAAAAGAGGACGCCGGGAATAAGCGTGGGCGCGGAAATCAGCGCCGCATTGCACGTGGGGCCGGCCGTGCACACCAGCGGTGGCGGCGGCTGGTACCAGGCCCGTTCGCCCGTCGCGAGCCGTACGGCGTGGAGGCCGCCTGGCGCCGACGTGCGAATATCCGACACGGGGAAGTACGCCTGTTCACTGTCCACGGCCGCTCCCCACTGAATCCCGCCCCAGATCGATCCCTGCCCCGCGCGGTACTCCCAGACGACAGCGCCTTGCCTGTCAGGATCCAGCGCGTACGCCATCCCCGACTTCTGCCCGACGACGATGAGGTCGCGACCGTCGGCGAGGGTCGTCAGCATGGGAGGCGTGCCGAAGTCGAAATCGGACGCGGCTCTAGCTCCGCAGTTGGCCGCGCCGACGCGACAGCCGAACACGTCACCGGCCGTCATCTGCTTGGTCCATTTGACGACGCCGGTCTTGAGATCCAGCGCCATGATGGCGTCGCCGGTCGGCTGCTCCGGCCCGCTGTAGGTATTGCCGGTGCCGACGTAGACGAGTGAGCGCTTGCTGTCGATCGTCGGCGAGGACCAGATGCCGACACCCGACGGCCCCCATAGCGTGACACCGGTTGCGGTCTTACCCATCACTTGAGCCGGGGGCATCGTGAAGTACTGCCACATCAGTTTGCCGGTCTTGACATCGAGGGCCATCAGGCTGCCGCGGAACGTGCAGCACTCGTATCCTGCCTGGCTCGCGGCGGTCTCTTCGAGCGAAGACACTGGCACATACAGACGGCCCTGATAGAAGGTGGGCGTTCCGGTGACGCGGGCATACGGATGCTCGTCGGCCCTTCGAGACCAGAGTTCCTTCCCGGTTTCCGCATCGAGCGCGTACACGTTCGCGCCGGTGTCGCCGAAGAACAGTGTTCGTTCGCCGTGGACGAGCGCCGTACGGACGCCGGACTTCGCGGTGAACGTCCAGTGCACGCATCCGGTCTTCGCGTCCAGGGCGTAGACCGTGCCGTTCTGGCTGCCGACGAACAGATTCCCACCGATCACTGTCGGCTGCGACCAGGCGGAGGTCGCATCGGGAAATCCGAGGGCCCACTTGAGCGTGAGGCGAGGGACGTTCTCCGCCGTGAGCCCGGCCTGCCGCGCGGACTGGAGTCTGGTGTTGGTAGGCGCGGGCGACCAGCCGGCCCAGACAGCGGTTGCGGCCATGGCTCCAGTCGGCACGGGAAGGTTCGCCGCGCATCGACCCATCGCGGTGCCGGTGATCTCGCCGCCGAGCGGCCGTCCGCTGAGGTACTCGGCGACCGCGCGGCGTTCGGCACCGCTCAAGCGTCCGCCTTGCGGACGCATGCCGCCAGCGGTGAGGGCCGAGAGAATGGCTTCGGGAGAACGTTGACGCAGAATCTCGGTACGCGGCGCCCGGGATTCGGGGTTGGATCCGTCGTGGCAGCTGGCGCAGTCGCGAGCGAAGATGGCCGCGCCGTCTGGTGCCTGCGCGTGGAGCGCCCAACTGATGCTTGCGAAGAGTCCCGCCCCGACAACGAGGGCGGTCCAGGCGCGCCCATCCGACGAGCGCGCAGCGGCTGTCTGCATCACGCCTCCGACGAGAGGATACCCTCTCACACGTGCGCCGCCAACTGCGTTTAGACGCCAAGTCGGGTAATGTGCTAGCCAGGGGGTGGACGCCTCGCGCACGTCCACGCCCCGGCGATGGTGTGATCGCGTTACCGTCCGGGCGGCGGTCCTGGGGGGCCGAGGATGATGAACCCTCCCCGCTTCGCGATCGGGGCGAGACGCGCGAGGTCGGGCGGCGGACCCTCGAGGGGCGGCGGCAGCGCACGTACGGACGCCGGCTGCCCGACTTCCCTCAAAAAGGTCTCGAACTGCATCGGCATGAAGCCCACCAGCGCGCGCGCGGGGTTGTCACCGCTGCCCATGAACGTATGCGGCACGCCCTTGGGGCCGAACGCGAAGCCGCCCGCCGTCAGATCAAGCCGCGTCTCGCCGACGTAGACCGTAATGTTCCCTTCGAGCACGTAGAACCACTCGTCCTCTTCGGGGTGCACGTGCCACGGCGAGCCGAGCCCCGGCGGAACGACGATCTCGAGCAGGCCGAACTGCCCGGAGGTGTCGGCCCGCCCGATCTTCACCGTTTCGAGCATGCCGAGCAGGTAGAACGCTTCTCCTTCATCGTGCGCCAACGCGTAGCCACTCTTCGCGCGATCCGCAGTCATGACCGTCATCACACCCTCCTTTTGTCGCAACCGTCAGCAAACTATCGTCAAACTTGAGGCCGGCTTGTGCAGCCGTGAACCACGTCCGATTTCAGGGAAACGCGCCCATGTCCGCGATCACCGCGTCGAGGAGTTTCCGGAGCTGCCGCAGTCGCGTCGGGCCGAGATGGCCGAGAAGCGCCTTGGGCATGCGCAGCACGTGGACGTCCAGGTCTCGCAGCAGCGCGAGCCCTGTTTCGGTGATGCTCACTTCCACAACCCTCCGATCGCGGCTGCTCCGCGTGCGTTCGACCAGCCCGCGTGCCGTCAGGCGGTCCACCACCCGTGTTACGTCTGGGTCGCGCGCGATCATCCGTTGTCCGATGTCGCTGCAGGTCAGCCTGGCGGGGTGACTGCCACGGAGAATGCGGAGGGCGTTGTACTGACCGATGGTCAACCCGCCGTTGGTCTTCAGAAAGGCGCCCCAGGGGTCGAGGAGCCGAGCTGCGGCGATCCGCAAGCCCAGGAGCACTTCCTGCTCCGGTGAGGCGAATGCCTTTTTCTGCTTGAGTTGTTTTGCTACGACGCCAGTCATGCGCGCAACAATAGTCGTCTAAACGACTATTGTCAAGAGGTATTTTTGGGAGCCGGACGTGACTGCCGGACCGACCTGCGACAGGCGAACCCGGCAAACCGATGCGTCGCGTCCTTGCGAGGGTAGAATCCGTCGCGACGCTTCCTGGACTATCATGCCGCCAAAGAGGGAAGCTGCCACGAAGCGGCATTGCTGGGGAGCAGAACAAATGTCCGGATTCGCATCGAGACTGGCTTTGGGAGTGGCCGTTGCTGCGGCCCTCGCCACCGTGAGCAGCGCGCAGGGTACGCCCGGCCCGACCGACTGGCCGAGCACCAACTACGCGCAAGGCGCCAACCGCTACAGCCCGCTCGACCAGATCACGGCCAGCAATGTCGCGACGCTTCAACAGGTCTGGAGCGTTCATCTCAAGCCCGCCGGTTACACCGGCCGATTGCGGGAAGACGAGGGCATTCCTCTGGTCATCGGCAACACCATGTATCTCTCGTCGCCGTATGGCGCCATCCACGCGCTCGACGCCACCACCGGTGCGGAGCGGTGGAAATTTCAACTGCCCAATAACGATCAGCCGTCGAAGCGCGGCATCGCCTATTGGCCCGGCGACGGTCGTCTCCCGCCGTCGATCCTCTTCGGGGCCCTCTCGGGCGGCCTGTATTCCATCAAAGCCTCAGACGGCACGCTCAATTCCGGTTTTGGCCAGAACGGCGTCGTCAATCTCAAGACGCCCGAGGTGATGCAAACCGGGATGAACGTGGCCTACTCGCTGCTGTCGTCTCCGACCATCTACAAGAATCTCATCATCACCGGTGCGGGTACGGGCGAAGGGCCGGGCGGTTCGAATGGCGGCGCTGGTCCGGCGGGGGACACGCGCGCCTTTGACGCCAGAACGGGCAACCTGGTGTGGACATTCCATACCGTGCCGCGGCCGGGGGAGTTCGGCTACGACACCTGGGAAGAGAACAGCGCCACCAAGCGTTCCGGCGTGAATGTCTGGGGCTACACGTCGCTCGATGAGGAGCGCGGCATCCTCTACATGCCGCTCGGTGCCCCGAACAACGACCGCGTCGGCACCGACCGTCCCGGCAACAATCTGTTCTCGTCGTCGGTCGTTGCCGTCGATGCGAACACCGGCAAGTATCTCTGGCACTTCCAGCTCGTGCATCACGACATCTGGGACTACGACACGCAGTCGGCACCGCTGCTCGTCGACCTGCAGCGGGGCGGGACGACGGTGCCCGCCGTCATCATTGTCAACAAGACCGGACTGATGTTCACGCTCAATCGCGTGACCGGCAAGCCGATCTTCGACATCGAAGAGCGTCCCGTGCCGAAGAGCGATGTGCCTGGTGAGCGCACGTCTCCGACGCAGCCGTTCCCGGTCAAGCCCGTGCCGCTGACGCAGAACACGGTGGCCCGCAACAATCTCTACAAAGGCGAGCCCGAGCTTCAGTCCTACTGCGAAAAGATGGTAGACGACAACAACATGAAACTGGGTGGGCCCTTCATGCCGATTGCCTTCAACCGGTACAGCATTTCACCGCCCGGCCCGGCCGGCGGCATCAACTTCTGGGGCGCCTCGTACGATCCCAAGCTGCATCTGTTCATTTCGAACACCAGCAACATGTTCCAGCCGATGCGCCTCATCCTTCGGCCCGACGGCAGCTTCGTCAATTCCGGGCCGCTCGCCGGCCTTCGTCGCTTCGGCGATCCCGACAGGCATCTGCTGTGCGGGCCGACGCCCTGGGGCGAACTGGTTGCGGTCAATATGGACACGGGCGACATCGCCTATCGCAAGACGCTCGGCGTCTCCGACATGTTGCCGCCCGGCCTGCAGGATACGGGGCGTCCCAGTTCCGGCGGCGTCGTGCTGACCGCGAGCGGTCTCACCTTCGTAGGCGGCACGGACGATTTCCGGTTCCGCGCCTTTGCGACCGCGACGGGCAACAAGCTGTGGGAGACGAGATTGCCCTCGTCCATTGAAACGACGCCCATCACCTACATGGGTGCCGATGGGCGGCAATTCGTGACCGTGGTGAGCACGGGCGGTGGGCTCACAGGGTCTGAGGTGACCAATGACGAGATCATCGCGTTCGCCTTGCCGAAGAAGTGATTCGGGCGCGACGCAGTCGCGATGGATCTTTCTCGGTGTTGCCACCCTCATCCTGACGGCCGGTTTGACGGCAGCGGTGCAGACGCCTACGCCACCCGCCCAACCTGCCCCACCAGGCTCACCCGCCCCACCTGGCGTTGACGATCAGACGCCTTTACAACCGGCCCCGCCAGGCGATGACCACCCCGCGTTTCCAATCGGACCGGGGCGAGACCTGGTGATCCGCATCTGTTCGAAATGCCATGAGCCGGAGAAAGTCGCAGACCAGCAGTTTGACCGGGCGGGATGGAAGCGCCTGGTGGACGATATGGCGGGCCAGGGCGCCGCTGCCACCGACGAGGAGTTCGACGAGATCGTTCGCTATCTGGCCAAGGCGTTCCCTGTCAGTAAAGACAGTAAAGTCACCAAGTAGAAGGAGGTTTCACGTGAAGACTTCTTATCCGGTTGCAATCGTCATCGCGACGGCTGCTCTGTCTGCCGTCCTGCTGCTGGCTCAGGCGCCAGTCGTGGGCCAGGCGCCGGCCCCTGCCAAAGCCGGCGACCAGGCAGATAACAAAGCCAAAGCCGCGAGGGCCAAGCGCATCGCCCAACAGTTTGAGGCCCAGGCTCGAGTCATCACCGTGTTCGACCGCCAGGGGAAGGTCGTGGCGAGGGTCGGGGAGCGTGCGATTTACGGTCTGCCGGTTTTCTCGCCGGACCGGACACGGCTGGCCGTGAGGAAGATCGATTTAGAGAGCGAAACCGAGGACCTCTGGGTGCTGGATGTGGCCACGGGGAAGAGCACACGGGTCGCCTCCAGTCAAAAGCGGGAGCAGACGCGGTGGCCGGTCTGGTCTCCGGACGGCAGCCAGTTGGCGTATACGGCGTTGCGCGGCGGCCGTTTCGGTCTGTACCGAAAAGCGTCGAACGGAGAAGGAACCGAGGATCTCCTGTACCAGCATCCCGGCGGGGTCATGGTCCTCACCGACTGGTCGATGGACGGACGTTTCCTGAGCTTCTCCACGACGGACCTCTCGGGAGGGACCTTGTACGCGCTGCCGCTTGCTGGCGTCGGGGAGCGCAAACCCATCCAGGTCTTTCGTAGCGAGTCTCAACTGCAGGGATCGCGCCTGTCTCCGGACGGCCGCTTCCTGTCCTACAGCTCGAACCAATCGGGAAGAAATGAAATCTACGTGCGGCCCTTCGATCCATCGGCGGGCGCAGGGGCGGCCGCGGCAGCGGGACCATGGCAGGTGTCCGACCAAGGTGGCCAGGGCGCGGCCTTCTGGCGGCGGGACGGTAAGGAAATGTACCACCTGGCGGCCGATCGAGGTGTGATGGCGGTGAAGGTCAGCACCGGTCCACGGTTCGAATTCGGCAAGCCGAAGTTGCTGTTCCGCCTGTCGGAGGCGGTCCCGGTGAATGATACGGTGGCCAGTGTCAGCCGCGACGGGGAGCGAGTCGCCATCGCCGTGCCCTACGCGCCGACCCTTCAGCAGATTACGGTGTTCGACCGCCAAGGGAAGGTTTTGAGCAAGGTAGGGGAACTCGGTCTGTATGTCCAGCCGGCGCTCTCACCGGACGG
>JBGOTP010000137.1:0-12088 GCA_041476545.1 Vicinamibacteria bacterium
AGCACCGAAGGCGGCCACAATTGGCAGGCCATGAGTTACCACCCGGGCAGCGGCCTCCTCGTGATTCCACTGAGCCAGAGCTGCTTCGAAATCCGCGGGCACCAGGTGGAATTCAAGGAAGGATCCGGCGGCACGCAGGCCGATCGCAAGTTCTTCGAGATGCCCGGCAGCGACGGCAAGATTGGCAAGCTTGCCGCGTTCGACGTGCGGACGATGCAGCAGGTGTGGAGCTACGAGCAGCGGGCCCCGTTCCTGACGTCGGTGCTCACCACGGGCGGCGACGTCGCCTTCGCGGGTGATCTGGACCGCAACTTCCGTGCGTTCGATGTCCGGAATGGCAAGATCCTCTGGCAGGCGCGGCTCGGCACGTCGGTGCAGGGATATCCGATCTCGTTCAGCGCCGGAGGCAGGCAGTACATCGCGGTGTCGACCGGACTCGGCGGCGGGAGTCCACGCAACGTGCCGAGGCTGATCGCGCCCGACGTCAAGCATCCGACCACCGGCAACGCGTTGTACGTGTTCGAACTTCCGGAGACGAACTAGCCCCGAAGAGAGCTTGGGTCGATGATGCCAACCGCGAGAGCAGACATCTTGTCTCCGCCACCCGCGCGGCACGCCCACCCAGAGGCGCGGCGCAGTTGCCGTGGTCGAGGCGGCGGTGCCTTGGCGACCGCGTCGGCTGGCTCCGCAAGACACCTGCTCTCACGGATGGCTGTGACCAGGTCGGATTCGAGTGGAGTAAGAATTGTGTGGGCGACACCCGCAGTCGTATCCGCGCTATCGAGTTCTGTCTATCTCGGCGAGTGCTATTTGTCGTGCTATCGTCTCGGCCCCGTTTCACATACGAGTGATCGGAACGGTGAGCAGCTGTCCGTGGTAGGCCGGGCTGTCTAACGACTGCATGCAGCCGTCGGCGCCACTGCGATCACGCGTGCCGCGGCTGATGCCTGAAGTTAGCTGGACTTGCCAGTCCGGAGGCTGTGGCCCAGAATCGGACGAGTGACGTTCGAGATTGTCGGGCAGATCGACCAGGAAGAGACTATCGCGTCAGGGCGTGGCGTCAAGGCGCGGGCGTTCCTTCGGAAAGTCTACGGGCGAGGTCGGTGGCGCAAGCGCAAGGGTGTCGCAGTGGTCCGCTTGGCTAACGGGAAGCTCCGTCGAGTTGAACTACATTGGTACGAGGCCCACGGCATCGGCAAAAGGGATATCAAGATCAAGGCCTACTTGGACGAATC
Source organism: Vicinamibacteria bacterium (assembly GCA_041476545.1). GTDB lineage: Bacteria > Acidobacteriota > Vicinamibacteria > Vicinamibacterales > CAVVIG01 > JBGOTP01. The sequence goes on from JBGOTP010000137.1 coordinate 1,236, forward strand.
ATGAAGCGACAAACCAAACAGTTCGCGCTGTGCCTCAAGAATGTCGGGAATGAGGCCTCGCTCATTCTCGGTAAGGTCTATCGAATTCTGCCCGACGCGCGCGCGGCGAAGGACGATCTAGTTCGAATCATCGACGAGAGCGGAGAGGACTACCTGTTTGCGAGGAGCCAGTTTGCCTTTGTTGATTTTCCGCAGCCAGTGCGCCGAAAGATCTTGGCCCTGCTCGAACTTCCGGAGACGAACTAAGGTCGATTGCGCCGAAGCCTATGGCGGAGGCGGGGCCTGCCGCGCCGAAGCCTTATGGCGTAGGAGGGCCTGCAGCCTCCGCCGCTCCGGCGAACAGCCGGCGGCCGTCCGGCAGCAGGATTCTGCCCGCGTTCGCCATAGGCGTACCATTTCGCGCGAGCCAACCTTCAATCGTGACGAGAGTGCCGGACGGGGCATCCTCTGGCCGCCATCCGCGGCGGTACAACTGATTGGCAGCCGCGGTCTCGACGGCCCAGTTCACCACCTTGCCGTTGCTATCCTTGACGTCGACGTAGATCCATCCGTGCGGGTTCGACCACCGGACCATCGTCACGGTGCCGGTCAGGGTAATCGGCTTGTTGATGTCGAACACGGCTGAAAACGAGTGATGCGCAGCCGCGTGTGCGGCCATCGCGCACCACAGCACCGTCGAGAGCCAGACGCTCGTCCTCATCTCCTGTTACTCCCGTCCCTGACATCTTTCAGGTGCTGCAGATCCTGGTTGTCCTCGAGGCACGCGACCTCGAGCAGCTCACTCTCCTGGCGCTTGAGCGGCATCGCGATCGTCCATGGACGCGTGTAGACCAGCGGATCGTTGACGGTCGCCTCGTACCGAACAGTATCGGCGTTGATGGGCGTGAACCGCTCGATGACGGTCTCGGCGTGACTGACGATATCGCCGACCTCGGTTAACCAGGTTTCGCCGTTCAGGTTCGTGGTTTCGACCACCAGCGTGTCGCCCTCCCAGTGCCCGAGCGAATCGCCCTGCCAGAGGCGGATCGTGCCCGGCAGGTGTGGGCGCCCGTCCAGCGCCACGATGCGCCACGACATGCGTTCGAGTAGAAATACCACGTGGGTCGGCGTCTGCAGAATGTGAAACGGAGAGGGCACGTAGAGCGAACGGGGAACGCCCCCGGCGAAACAATGCGCCGTCGGGTCGTCGTATCCGCGCTCGGGTCGCGTGCGGTCCTGTTTCTCCTCTCTCGCCCACGGCTGGTACGGCAACCCCCCGCTTGGAGGGTCGACGAGAACGCCGCGGCCTCCCGGGGTGAACGGCTCCGCGTGCGGCTCGAACCCCCAGTTGGCGCCGCCGGCGTCGGCCGCGAAGAGCCCCGACAGATCCGGCTTGCCATCAGCCATGCGGCGCACAGGGCCTGGTACGTTCGCAGAGGTCGCAGCGTCAGCCTGCTGCGCGACCGCGGGCACGGAGCACAGGCCGAGGACCGTTGCCGTGCCCAGCACGCAAAGGAGTTTCATGGCTTGCGGTACCAGGTGCGTGGGTCGGGCTTGAAATCGCCGTTCGCCTCCTCCATTTCCGCGCGGCATTGATACTCGAGGAGCCGCGTCATGTCCTTCTGTCGTTGCAGCCGAGTGCTGATCTTCCACGGCCGCGTGAACACCTTCGGATCGTCGATCTCGGCTTCATAGCGGATCGTATCGGCATCCAGCATCGTGTAGCGCTCGACGAGGTGCAGCGCGTCGCTGTGGAAGTTCCCGGCCATGTCGAACCATGTGCGGTCGTTATGGTTCGTGACGTCGACGGTCAGTGTGTCGCCCTCCCAGCGGCCTCGCGAATCTCCCATCCAGAACTCGAGTCCATCCGGTGGACGACTCCCGTTTGTGTAAATCAGCCGGAAGACCTGTTGCCATTCGAACGCGATCGCGACATGGTCGGGCGTCTGAAAAATCTGAAAGGGAAATTCCATGTACATGATGCGCGGCACTCCCGGCAGGTAGCACTGCGCGAGCGGATCGGCCGTGGCGCGCTGTTGAAAGTTCTCGCGCTTCTTCGCCGCGGCCCAGGGCTGATACGGAATGACGTCGCCCTCGACCACACTGCGTCCCGCGGGCATCCCGTACAGAGCGGCATGATCCTCGAGGTCGTACGCCGCACGGCTGCGAACCTGCCAGATGCCCTGCAGGTCCGGTTTCCCGTCCGGGGTGCGTGGGACCGTTCGTGCGTCGGTTACGCCTTGGGCACCGACCGCTGTGGATTGCGCCGACACCAGATGTGTCGGTATGGTTCCGACCGCTACGAAGGTCAATAGGACCCCGGCGGCATGTGTGCGAAGCGACAGGAACACGCGCGGATTTGACCACGGCGGTCACCGGGAGATCAAGGCGACATGACTTCTGGCGACCTCTTCGCATTTTTGGCCGCCTCCAGCGATCAGGAAGTAGTCTCCGCCCGGGCTGAACTTTGATCCCGACTGCGAATCCTTTGCTTCCATCGTGCGCGAACGGCCGATTACATATAGACTAACGCGCTCTCCAACACCGCGCGCCAGTCACAAACGCAGACCAGAGTAAACCGGCCCGCCATCGCCGGCGCGGGTTGAACAGCGGGCCCTTGTCGCTTACCAGAGGAGGTCCTGCATGAGACTCTCGACCGTCGCCGCGGCGCTCGCCTTCTCGTCGATCCCCACACTCGCAATCGCGCACGGCAACGTGCCCTTTGACACCCCCAACGTGATCCATGCATGTCGGAGTGCCCTTGGGATCCTTCGCCAGATCACCGCGGGGACCTGCGTCGGGGGTGAAGTGATCGTGCACTGGAACATCGCCGGCCCCGCAGGGACCAATGGCACGAACGGGACCAACGGCACTCCCGGCATTGACGGCACGAACGGGATTGATGGCATCAATGGTACGAACGGTACCAATGGGACCGATGGCACGAACGGCACCAACGGTACCAACGGTGCTAATGGGACCAACGGGATCGACGGGACCAACGGGACCAACGGGACCCGCCCGGACGGGCCGTGCTTCATCAACACCAACCGCTACGTCAATTGCCTGAACGGCACGGTGACCGACACCGTGACGGGGCTGATCTGGCTGCAGGATGCAGCCTGCTTGGGAACTGCGGATTGGGCCGCTGCAAATGGGGCGGCCGCGGTCTTGGCGAACGGCCAGTGTAGCTTGACGGACAAGTCCTCGCCGGGCGACTGGCGGTTGCCGACAAAGGACGAGTGGAGCGCGACGATCGCGCGCGCGGTCGCCCTGGGCTGCACGGGGTTCGCGATACCGGCAGCCGACCCGTCGCTGACAAACGACGCGGGGACCGCGTGCTACGGTCTCGGGTTGGCGTCGTCGTTTGCGGGCGTGGCGTCGGACAACTATTGGTCGGGTACCACCTATGAAGTCATCCCGGGCGGCGCCTGGTACGCGTTCCTCGGCCTCGGCGGCGTCAACACCAGCGCCAAGGCCAACGCCTTGCGGGTGTGGCCGGTGCGAGGCGGACCCCGCTAGACGCTTTGGAGATTTGACTCTTTGGGGGGGGTGCCGGGGGGCGGCGCCCCCCATCCAGGACGACTAGAATTTTCGTGACCATTCGGTCGGCCATCGTTCCACCACGACTTTCTTCTCCGTGTAGAAATCAATCGCGTCGCGACCCTGCGCGTGCAGGTCGCCAAAGAAACTCTCTCTCCACCCGGAGAACGGGAAGAACGCCATCGGCGCCGCGACGCCGACGTTGATCCCGACGTTGCCAACTTCGGCCTCGTAGCGGAAGCGCCGCGCCGCGAGACCGTCACGCGTAAACAGGCACGCCATGTTGCCGTAGGCCGATCGATTCACATACGCGATGGCTTCGTCGATGGTTTCCACGCGCACGACGCTGAGCACGGGGCCGAACACCTCTGACCGCGCGATCTCCGCGTCCGGGCGGATGTCCTCGAGCACGGTCGGCGCGACGAAGTGGCCGCGGCCGGCAGGCACGCGGGCCTCCGCGCCACCGACGCGCGTCGTCGCGCCATCACGCGCCGCACCGGCAAGCAGGCCGTGGATGCGCTGCCTGCTCTCCGCCGTGATCACCGGCCCCATCTCGATGCCCTCGTCCAGGCCGTTGCCGACGCGCCGCGACGCCGCGGCGTCGGCGATCATCCCGGGAAACACGCGCGCGGCGTCACCGACCGCGATCGCCACCGACGTCGCGAGGCAGCGCTGGCCGGCGCAGCCGAACGCCGAGTCCGCCACGATCTTCGTCGTCATCTCCATGTCCGCGTCGGGGAGGACGACGGTCGGATTCTTTGCGCCGCCCTGGCATTGCACGCGTTTGCCGGCGGCCGCTGCGCGGCTGTACACGTGGCGCGCGACCGGTGTTGACCCGACAAACGAGACCGCGCGCACACCCGGATGGTCGAGCAGGCCGTCCACCGCTTCACGGCCGCCGTGCACGAGATTGACCACGCCGGCGGGGAGGTGAGTCGCCTCGATCAGCTCGAAGACGCGCGCCATCGTGACCGGCGTCTTCTCCGACGGCTTGACGATCGCGCAGTTGCCGCAGGCGATTGCGTACGGGATGAACCAGAGTGGAATCATCCCGGGGAAATTGAAGGGCGTGATGATCGCGACGACGCCGACCGGTTGGCGGATCATGAACTCATCGATGCCGCGGGAGATGTCCTCGGCCGTGGCGCCCATCATCAGCATCGGGACACCGCATGCGACCTCGACATTCTCGATGCCGCGGCGCAGCTCACCCTCCGCCTCGGCGAGCGTCTTGCCGCATTCCGTCGTGATCGTCCTCGCCAGATCGCGAACGTTGTCGTCGAGGAGCCGCTTCAACGCGAAGAGGTGCTGGATGCGCTCGGCCGGCGGGGTCCGCCGCCATGCCGGAAACGCTGCACGCGCCGCGGCCACGGCGTCGTCGACATCCGCGGCGGACGACATCGGCACCGACGCGACTGGTTCCATGGTCGCAGGGTTGACGACAGGCGCCGACGAGGTGCTTCGCGGCCGGCGCCACGCGCCGCCGACGTAGTTGGAGAGCTCCATTCGCTCTACGCGGGAACGCTGACGCGCGCGTCGCGCGGAGCCGCGACCGATGCCCGCAGACTGAACGCCATCACCGCAGCGATGAGCGCAAGCGCCGCGCTTCCGTAGAAGCACGCGTCCCAGCTGCCAAACTGTTCGTAGAGTGTCGCCGCGACGACACCGCCAATGATCGATGCGACGCCTTTCGCCGAGTAGAGGACACCGTAGTTCGACGTGGCGTGCCGCGCCCCGTAGTAGTCAGCGAGCAGCGACGGGAAGAGCGAGAAGACTTCGCCCCAGGTGAAGAACACGAGCACGAGCGTCACAGCGAAGAGCGTCCCGGAGAGCCGGCCCACCGTGAGCACGAGCAGCAGCGCCGCGGCCTGGAGCAGGAACGCGACGCCCATGGCCAGCTCGCGGCCGGTCTTGTCGGAGATCCAGCCCCAGAAGATGCGGCTGGCGCCGTTGGCGAGCGCGTTGAGCGAGGTGGCCAGCGTCAGCGCCGCCACGCTGATCCCCCACGTCGTCGCCATCGGCCCGGCATTGGCGGTGACGAGGAGGCCGCCGGTCGCCATCATGACGAACATCGCGTAGAGCAGATAGAACTGCGGCGTCCGCATCATTTGGCCGGTGGTGAAGTGACGCGTGCCGATCTCGGTGCCGGTCGCTCGCGCGGCGGCCACCGTCTGCGCCTCGCGCGCGGGATGCCGCAGGAACTGCGCGACGATCAGAATCACCGTGCCTTGAAATATCCCCGTCCACAGGAAGGCATTGCGGTAGCCCTGCGTTCGAATCGCCCAGGCGATGAAGGGGATGAAGAGCGCCGTGCCGCCTCCGAACGCGCCGGCAATGACGCCGGCCGCGAGGCCTCGCCGATCGCTGAACCACTTAAGCGCCGATCCCATCGAGCCGCCGTAGACCAGCGCGGCGCCGATGCCCGCAAGAACGTAGAGCGTGTAGAACATCGGCAGCGACGAGACCATCCCAAGCCCGCCCCATCCGATACCGCAGAGCACGCCGGCGATGGTGGTGAACACTCGCGGCCCCATCCGATCGATCAGCCATCCCTGGAGGGGCTGAACCCACGTCTGAAAAAGGACGAAGTACGTGAATGCCAACTGGATTTCCGACAGCTTCCAGCCGGTGCTCTGCTGAATCGGCTTCACGAACAGCGTCCACGCGTACTGCAGGTTGGCGATCATCACCATCGCGATGACCGACGCACACAACTGAAACCACCGGTTGTTGATCTTCATCAAAGGGCCTCCAGCCACGAACCATCACGACCAACTCTCGATTATGGCGGCTACACTTTCGCTCACCGCGCGCTAAGTCGTCAACCCGCGCCGGCACGAGATGTCAAAGGTCGGCGATCATCCCGACTTCTTGGTCTAATTGGCCAACTCTTTGGAAGGGAGGTTGACAGTCCCGCCTGTATCGGTTGAATCCCGCGGCGGACGTAACCGACAGGGCCTCCGTAGGGGCATCTTGGCCGGCGAGTTAGTGCACGCTCTCGAGCGGCCTCTTCAGCGTCTCGCGGATCTTCGTCGTGAGTGTTTCCATGGAAAACGGCTTCTGGATAAAGTGCGTGCTCGCCGCCTGCACGCCGTGCCGCAGAATCGCGTCGTCGGAATAACCCGACATGTAAAGGACTCGGGTCTCGCATCGCAGCCGTGTGACATGTTCAGCGAGCTCCCGCCCATTCATGCCGGGCATCACGACGTCGGTGAGCAGCAGATCGATCGGAGCCGTGTGGGCGCTGACGATCTCGAGTGCCTGCTGCCCATGCATCGCTTCGAGGACGGTATAACCGCTCTTCTTCAGGGCGCTCGCGATGAGCGCCGAAACACGCGCTTCGTCTTCGACGAGCAGCACGGTTTCAGTGCCACGTCCGTTGTCCGGTCGCGACGCGGTTTGCGCGGGCACGGCCTCTTCCTGCTCAGACGTCTGCGGCAGATAGATGTGAAAGGTCGTACCCCGACCGACTTCGCTGTCCACATCGATGGCGCCGCCGAGCTGCTCGACGATGCCGTAGACCATCGCCAGGCCGAGACCTGTGCCGCGGCCTTCTTCCTTGGTTGTGAAGAACGGCTCGAAGATGCGCGCCTTGATCTCTTCGGTCATGCCGCAGCCGGTATCGCGAACAGACAGACGTACGTAACGGCCAGGCGCGATCGTCGCATGATGCTCGTCGGGCGCTTCGCTGTACACGATGTTCGTGAGCTCGATGCTGATCCTTCCGCCTTTCTCCATGGCATCCCGCGCGTTGACCACCAGGTTGAGGAGCACCTGTTCGATCTGGCTGGGATCGGCGCGTACGAACCCGGTGTCGGGGCTCATCGACGTCGTGAACTCGATGTCCTCACCGATGAGGCGCTGCAACATCTTCTCGGTGCTGGCAACCACGCGATCGAGAGAGATCACACGCACCTCGACGACATGCCGTCGGCTGAAGAGGAGCAATTGCTTCGTAAGGCTCGCTGCGCAGTCGGCAGCCTTGAGAATTTCCTCGACGTCGGCGCACCGCGTGTCTCCCGCCTCCAGTGTGTTCAGCAGCAGATCGCCGTACCCCGTAATGGCCATCAGTAGGTTGTTGAAGTCGTGGGCGACGCCGCCAGCCAGCCGTCCGAGCGCTTCGAGCTTCTGTGCCTGCCGAAACTGGTCGTCCCGCTTCTTGGCCTCTTCGTACCAATGTCGCAGGCTCGTCGTCATCTCGTTGACGGACTGCGCCATCATGGTCGCCTCGGCGGTTCCACGGACCGGCAGTTGACGCGTCCAGTTGCCGCCGGCGATGTCCTCGGCCGCTGCCGCCAGATCTTGAAGTGGACGGCTCATGCGCCTGCTGAACAGCAGGCTCCCGCCGATCGCCACCACAAAGATGATCGCGCCGGTACCGAGCAGCCGAAGCTGGATCTGATCGACGAACGCTTGCGTTGGACGCCAATCCTGCAGCAACACCAAACGCCCTGATGCCGTGTCGAAGGAACTCGAAGACAGCGGAAAGGCCCCGATCGTGTACTCGCCGCCTCCGACTTGTTCAACGGTGCCCGACACGCCATTGGCCTGCCAGTTGCCGCGCGCGAGAGCCGCGGTAAGCGCGGCGCGATCGGCCGCAGGCAGGCTGCTGGCGTAGAGATGGCCACCGGCGACCAGATTTACCTGACAGTGAGTCACCTCGGCGAGCCGCCTGGCGATGGCGTCGTCGAGTGCATAGCCCACTGTGAACGTGCCGAGCAATTCGTCGGCGAACCTCGCCGGTTCAGAGACGACGAGAAACAGCCCATCCGTCCGGGCGACGATTCCCCGGGCCGATCGACCGGCGGTGGCCTCAGCGATGGTTGCCACGATGGCCGGCGACGGCGGGATGCCACCCGGCCATCCTGGTCTCGTTGTCCAGTTTCCATGGGGGTCTCCGACGATCGCAAAATCGGCCTTGAGCTGCTGCCGATAGCCGTCCACCATCGTTTCCAGCGTCGCCAGATCCTGGGCCAGGCGTGTGTCGGCCATGTGCGCGCGGAACACCGGGAGAGCCGTCACGAGTGCCGACTGCGCGCTGGCGAATTCGGCGCGGTCATCCGCGAGGCGGTAGAAGGCGGTACGCGCCGCTTCCAGATCGCTGGACGTGCGCTCGAGCGACCGTGCGGTGACGGCTCGCGTTGTTGCGACGAGCACGGCTGTGAGCGACAAGGCGATCAGCAGGATGACGCCGCCGACCACGCGTGCCTCGAGGCGGCGGTGCCAGGCGAGCGGCAGTGGGGTGCCGGCCAAAGGGCGTTTCAGCGGTGGCGGACGGAGTAGGTCACGCCGACGTCGATCGTCGCCTGACGATACTGGTCGAGTTGTCCCTTGTGATGGAGCACGTTGACCTGCGCCGACAGGCCTTCGAAGAGCCGGATGCGGGCGCCGATCGTCTGGCGCTTCGTGTGCAACGCGAGTCCCGTAGTAGTGTCGTAGTCCAGCTGTTCGACTCGGGCCACAGCCGTGACGGGGCCCATCGCGACGCGGTGGACCATGACGTCCGCGTACCATCCGTCCGTGGTCGTGCCGTTGAACGGCCGGCCGGTGATCCACTCACCGCGGAACTGGACGCCGTCCCGCATCCACCGCACATCGATGCCCGTGAAATCAGTGTGGCCGAACGCGAAGGAAGCCGGTTGATACGGCAGCGTCCGGATGTGGCTGACGCCGACAATCGCCGGGCCGAAGACGCTTTGGAGGCGCACGACGCTATCGAGACCGGACCGGCGCACGGCGCTGCCCACGTCGGCCGGAGCACCGAGGCTGGCTTCGACCGTGAATCGCGGCACGCCGACCAGCAGATCGGCTCCGTGCTCGAGAAAATTGTTTGAGAGAGCGAAGTAGCCGTCGTACCGGATGAGCGGCGCGCGCAGGAACCCGGTGTACGCGTGATCGCTGCCGCTGGAGATGCCAAACGGCGTTCGATAGCGTCCCGCGCGTGCGCCCACAACCGTGCCCCCCGGCAGGAACATGCGCTCGCCGTACGCTTCGATCACCTGTACGCGATCGCGGTACGGATACGCCGCGCCGAATGCGTCAGAGTTGTCGTCCGAACTCGTGGCCCACGCCGTCTCGACGTAGTAGCGGATGTGATCCGGGACTTCACCAAACGCGCGAAGCTGAGTTGCGACGGCCGACACCTCGTCGCTCGACGTGCCTGCGGTGATCGAACCTTCGGTCGTGATCGATTGTCCACGCGCTACGTGGGCATTGAGCGTGCACGTCACCGCCACAAGAAGGACGACGGTGTTCGGTCTCATTTTGACCAATCGATCGCCAGCTTGGCGTCGTTGCTCTCGGATGCCCCAGGCGTCCACACACCCGAAAGCTCGGGAGCACCCGCACGCCATGCGTGATACGTGTACCGGCTTGGTGGCACGGACGGGAGGTTGAAGGCGCCCGACTCGTCGGATACGCCGAAGTACGGTGTGTCGACGGCGAGCACATATGCCGCCATGTTCGGATGGATGTTGCAGAAGATGCGGCTCAGGCCCGGCTTGTCGAAGTGTACGGGTCTTGTTGCGCCGATCGGGTACATGCCCAGGTCGAAGACCTGGCCGTCACGGAATGAGAACACGTTGTGGAAGACTCGGTCATCGTTCGGAAATTCGACCGTGGTCCCTACGCGCACTGCGAGGACGTGCGGGCTGAAGTTCAGATTGCGCTGATCGAGCACGACCTTGGCCGTCTGGGAGGGCCGCTGTGCGTTTGGTGCGTCCAGCCAGACGACGATGTTCGGGGCGGGCCGGCCGGCGATGCGCGCAATCCCGTGCACATCGGTGCCCTCCGCGGCGCCGGTAGGCACGGCCAAGGTAGCCACTGTGGCCAGACACAGGAAAAGAGCCAGCCTACTAGTCGCGCGGCGCAGACGGGGAGAGTTGAGCCTCTTCAGTGCCACTGTAGACCTCCGGCCGATTGCGATATCTCCTTCTCTTTTCGGTCAATCGGTCTTACAGCCGCAGTAACCGGTCGGGATCTGGGGAGTATTCCCGCGCCCTCAGGACGCAGTCAACCTTCCAGGTCCTGCCGGAACACCGGTTGCGCGGGATCCACGCGACCGTCGATGACGGCCGCAAGCAGCCGTTCGTATGCCAGTGCCGCCTCCGGGAGCGAGGCGTAGCCGCGTTCCCATTGCAGCGTGCCGCCGCCCGAGTAGATGAGCGTGAAATACCGCCCCGACGCGTACTCGAGTTCGAGCATGGCATTCGGCCTGTCTGGATCGCCCGCCTGGCCGAGTACGTCCATCAGTCCGACGGACCACTGTCGCCCCTTTGGGTCGGTGACGACCTGGCGCTCGACGTACTGCCAGTCGTCCATGCTCCACAGGG
>JBGOTP010000138.1:0-12033 GCA_041476545.1 Vicinamibacteria bacterium
GATGGTGTACTTCCCGCGGATCAACTTGAGCGCCGCCGTCGCATCGATCTCCGACAGCTCGGTATTTGAATACCGGACGTCCCCACCAGGCCCACCAGGCCCACCAGGCCCACCAGGCTTCACCGATGCTGTCGGCACCGGCGTGCCTCCACGACTCCCCCACCAACTGGACACGTTGAATCCCATCGGCGCCAGCACGATGAAGCCGTAGCGCTCGGCGAAGTCCGTCGTTCCGTCGAAGAGGATCTGCTGGAGCGGCGTGATGCTCAGCCCGTGCAGATCGACAACGAGCGGGGTCAACTTGCCTGGGACGTAGGTTGAGGGAATGAAGAGCGTATACGGCATGTCCGCATTCGCCTCGGCCAGGTGATACGTGCACTCCAGAATGCGCTGCTGCGACGCCGTGAGCTTCGGCTGGGCCGAACGCGGAATGCCATTGAAGCCTTTTGAGATATCCGGAGCGGGCTGGCCAGCCAGGGGGGTGCCATCGTGGTTGATATTGGCGGCGCCGGCGCTCGCGTCGGCGTTGGACTGAGTGACCAGCTGACAGTTCTGGCCGGGCGCAAGCTGTGTCGCGGCCGGCACGTTCTGGGCGAAGACCGTGGTGGCGGCCAGACCGAGCGTCAGCGCAATCGGCGTGGTGCAGAGTCGCAGCATGTTCGTTTCTCCCCTTCTGCCTCGGTGTCGAGGGCCCGGTGCGCCGAGCGTGGCGATTTTATCGTAAAGTCTCAGTAAAAGGGGTCGGGAGTCTTTTTTCTCTGCCGCTCGTGAAAAAAGACTCCCGACCCCGTAGACTCTCAACGCCCTATGCGAACACTCCGCGTCGGCGTCATCGACCTGGTCACCAAAGGCCCCGAACGCGGGTTGTATTCCCGCATCATGAACGCCAATCTCGTCAGCATCATGCCGCAGGTCGTGGCGCTCTGGTGCGAACAGCAGGGACACGACGTGACGTTTGTCTGCTATACGGGCTACGAGAACCTGTTGGAGGAGCTGCCGGACAATGTCGATCTCGTGTTCATCGGCGCCTTCACGGAGTCCGCGCTCCTGGCGTATGCGGTCAGCAATCTGTTCCGCGCACGAGGGGCGGTCACGGCCTTGGGTGGCCCCCACGCGCGGTGCTATCCGCGGGACGCGCAGAAGTATTTCGACTACGTGCTGGGGTTCACCGATCAATCGACCGTTCACGATGTGCTCGTCGATTGTTCACGACATCGGCCTCTCGGTCTCCGCCTCGACGCCGGCCGGCAGCCGGACGAGCTGCCGGGGGTGGAGGAGCGATGGAAATTCGTTGAACCGACACTCCGCAAGGCGCCGCTCATCAAGATGGTGCCGATGATCGGCAGCCTCGGCTGCCCCTACACGTGCAGCTTCTGCATCGATTCCGAAGTGCCGTACCAGCCGCTCGACTTCGACCTGTTGAAGAGCGATCTGCGATTTCTCCGCACGAAGTTCACACGTCCGCTCGTCGGCTGGCACGATCCGAACTTCGGCGTCCGGTTCAACGACTACATGGACGCCATCGAGGATGCGGTTCCCGCCGACAGCATCGATTTCATCGGCGAGAGCAGCCTCTCGCTGCTGGCCGAGCCGCACGTCAAGCGGATGAAGCGCGTGGGATTCAAGGGGATCCTGCCGGGGATCGAGTCGTGGTTCAGTCTGGGAGACAAGTCACGCACCGGTTCGCTGCAAGGCCTGGACAAAGTCCGCCAGGTCTCCGAACAGGTCAACATGATCCTGGAATACATCCCCTACATGCAGACGAATTTCGTGCTCGGACTGGACTGTGATGAGGGGCCGGAGCCGTTCGAACTGACCAAGCGGTTCGTGGATCTGTCGCCGGGGGCGTTTCCGGCCTACTCACTCCTGACGGCGTTCGGACAGGCGGCTCCCCTCAATCTGCAGTACCAGCGGGAGCACCGCGTGCTGCCGCATCCCTTTCACCTGCTGAACAACCACTCGGCGATGAACGTCAAGCCGAAACACTACGCGTGGACCACGTTCTACGATCACCTGATCGCTCTGACGAAGTACTCCTATTCCTGGCGGTCCATCATCAATCGGTATCGGGCCAACGCGGGCTTTCTCCCGTCGCTCATGAACGTGGTGCGAGCCGTGTCCAACGAGGGTTTCGGACGCATCGGCTACTACACGGACACACGCAAGCGGCTGGACTCAGACAAGGAGATGGGGCGCTATCTGAGCGGGGACACGAGCACCCTGCCGCAGTTCTATCTGGAGAGAGCGGTGAGCAGCCTGGGCCCGCTCTACCGGCATCTTCCTGAGGGCGCGCTGTATCACGACCCGAACGCCTATCTGAACGCCACGGGCACACCGGGCGGCCTCGGCCTCATTACGGTGAAGACGCCGCGCGATACCGTTGACAGCGTTAACAGCGTTAACCGGGCTACTTCGCCGGAGGAGGAATTGCCGGCAGGTGCAGCGCCATCTGCGTAATCGACCCCTGGATGTTGGTAAACCAGTGCGGTACGCCGGCAGGGACCATCACGAAGTCGCCCTTGCCCAGTTTTTGCGAGACGCCACCCTCCACGCCCTTTGTGCTGCTCAAGTTCGCGCCGGTGCGCGTCGGCTCGATGAGCTTCCCGCCGGTGACGAGCGTGGCCGCGCCGTCGATGACATAGAAGAGTTCCGCCTCCGTCTCGTGGACCGATGCACTCTGCGCCACCGGCACGCGATGTTCGATGTTCACGGCGTACGGCGGAAACTGCAGAAGGCGGTTGATCGTGCCGTTCCTATCCGCGGGTTGCTTGGCAACCATGGCCGCAAGGTCGGCAGCCGAGACGTAGGCCGCCTTGGTCGGGTCTGGCGCGGGCGGGTTCTGGCCCGCCTGCTGAGCCCAGGCGGCGGATGAAAGAAGCGTGAGCACGCAGCCGACGGCGAGGACTCGCATGTGAACCTCCTCTGATCAATCACGACTTCACGCGATCTGCGTGCAGGTGCGCGATTGTACATCCGGAGGGGCTGGCTAGAGCGATGGAGAAGAGAGCGGAGTGGGTCTGGGTTGGGGGCCTGCTGTGCCCGTCGGGATCCCTCGTCTCGGCCAACCGGTCGGCAGCCCGGACACCGCGTCTTCCGCCTCATCCCCTTCCGATCACGAGACGGGCAGGTGAGCGGCCGGGACGGCTCGGGGACGCGACGCGTGGAAGTCGTGCGATCGGCGACAGTGGGCAAAACGCGTGCGCCGGCCAGCGGCCGCGTCGATCGTGAGTGGCGCCCGAATCGCATCACGTAGCCCGAGCGGTCGAATGTTCCTGGCACAGTTCATGGAGTGGCCCGAATAGACGCGGGCATCGACAGGTCCGCCGGAGCACGCGTTTTTCCGCGCGACTTCATCGCGGCGCGGCCCAGAGTTGTCCCGACCGCTCACCTGATCAACGGGATCGACGTAATCCTGACAAGACTGGAAGGATGGCCACGCCGGAGGAATCCGGCGTGGCCCGAAGGAGGCATCATTGGACGGGCAACAAGCCCGCCTGGTGAACGCGCTATGGCCGTTCGGGAACGAGATCCCCGTGCAGGTCGAGCGTCCGTGTCGGGTCGACGTAGACATCGTAGACCCGCGTCTCGTAACCGGGGGCCTCGATCTCGACGCGGTGCGGCCCCGCCTCGAGCGTCAACCGCTGGAAGGTCCCATCAAAGTCATCCACGATACCCGTGTAATAGCCGTCCACGTAGACGGCGGCGTCACGTGGCCGGACCTCGAGCCGCAGATCGCCGTAGTAGTGACGAGGACCGTAGGCTCCAGAAGGGACTGAGTATCCGTAGACCGGACCGTAGTACGGGGATCCATACCGATAGCCCGAACCGAATGCGAAGTAGACGCTCAGGCCAGGACCAGGGCGGTAGTAGCGGCGCGGGGCGATACGGGGCGCGATATAGACGGGGCCACGGCGAGGTGCGACGTAGACAGGTCCTCGGCGTTGCTCCTGAACGGTGCCCGCGCGGGGTTGCTGCTGACTGGGGCCCGTGCGAGGCTGCTGCGGAGCCGGGCCTGCGGGCCGTTGCTGCTGAGGGGCGCTCGGGCGCTGACGTGCCTGCTCGCCTCGACCGCCCTGGGGGCTCGAGCCGTCGCCACCATTGCGATTGGGCCGCCTGCCGTCCTGCCCGGCTTCCACCGAGAACGCACTCGCGCCAAGCGCCAGAACCAGCGCCGCCGGAAAGACGACCCTGTTGAGCTTCTTGAGCCTCATGACCTGATCCCCTGAAGTGCGGGCCACCCGCGGCCCGCGCCCCTCCTGAAGGCAACAACGCTGCCAGTGCGGAAGTGCCAAATCCTTACGGTAATTTACAGTCTCACACCCGGCCGCCATCCTGAGCGTCACCGCGAAGATACACCCACGACGGGACCGGGGCGACGCCGGCGCGCCGCCCGATGTGACGCTACGGGGGGGACTGTCGGAATCCGATACTGGTGAAGACGACGATGACGTGGGCCTCCTGGTACATTCGGATCGTAATCGCGGGTGGCACGGCCGTGCTCGTGGTCTCCGTCCTCAATCTCGCGGGGCACGGCACACCCGCAGCCGCCCTGGTCCTGGTCGCGCTGTCCTGCCTCAGCGGTATCGCAGGCGTACGGCTGCCGGCCGCCGGCGTCACGGTGTCCAGTTCGGACATGTTCGCGCTCGCGGCCGCCGTCCTGTACGGGCCGGCGGCCGGGACCCTGGCCGTCGGCCTCGATTCGATCGCGATGGTCTGGCATCTGCGCGGAAGGAACCACGGGTGGAGGCGCCAGTGGTTCAGTGTGGCCGCCTCCCCTGCCGCCATGTGGCTTGCGTCGAGCACGGCCTTTGGCCTGGCCGGCCTGGCGGACGTCGTCCCGCATGGCTGGTGGCTCGTGCTCATCGTCTGCGCCGGCCTCTACTTTCCCGGCAACGCGGCGCTCGTCACCCTGGCCGTCGGCCTCTCCGACCGTCAGCCGCTGCTGACAACCTGGCGCGAGATCTGCTCCCGATCCTGGCTGAGCTACGTGGGCGGCGCGTACGCCGCCGCGCTGCTGATTGCCCTCTACCAAGGCGTCGGACTCACGGCGCTCGTGCTGCTCCTGCCCCTGCCCTTCCTACTCTCCTACACGTTGAAGATCTCCCTGGCGCGGGCCGACGAACAGATCCGCCATCTGGAAGCCTTGCAACACCATCACGAATCGACGATCGAGGCCTTCGCGCACGCCGTGGACGCGAAAGACCAGGTCACGCATGGACACATTCGACGCGTCCAGACCGACTGCCTCAAGCTCGCTGCACGCATCGGCGTCTCGGACCCGCGTGAGGTTCGGGCTCTCCAAGCGGGCGCCCTGCTCCACGACCTCGGCAAGATCGCGACACCGGAGCACATTCTCAACAAGCCCGGTCCGCTGACCACGGCCGAACTGGCCCAGATGCAGGCCCACGCCGTGAAAGGCGCGGAAATCCTCTCCGCCATCCAGTTTGACTACCCAGTCATCCCCATCGTGCGCCACCATCACGAAAACTGGGACGGCACCGGCTACCCGGATGGGCTTGCTGGAGAGGCCATCCCCCTGGGCGCGCGCATCCTGCAGGTTGTGGACTGCTTCGACGCGCTGACGTCCGACCGTCCCTATCGCCCGCGTATGACCACCACCGAGGCGCTCGCCATTCTCCGGAATCGCCGCGGATCGATGTACGACCCGGGTCTGGTCGACGCCTTCGTCGCCATGCGAGCGGAGGTGACCGACACCGACGAGGGCGAGGCGGATGCCATACCGCCGCGATCGGCCAGCCACACGCTCGAAACGCCCCAGCTCCCAAGCGCGGCGCCGCATCATCTCGACCGCATGGGCCTCGTCTGCGCCTTTGCCCGGCAACTGGCGGATGCGCAGGACGTGACGGAGGCCGGCCGGCAGGCGTGTGCCGCCGGCATCCTGATGTTCGGCGGCACTGGCGTCTTCTACGCCTACGATCACGATGCGGATCGCCTGCACGCCGTGGCCGCGGCAGGCGCGGACGAACTGGCGTTCATCGGTACCACCCTCGTCCCCGGTCGCGGCGTCACGGGCTGGGTCGCGGTGAACCGCCGGATCCTCATCGGCGCCGACGCCCGGCTCGATCAAAGCGAGGGATCGGAGAACGTGCCGCCTCGACGGAGCCGGTGCCTGGCCACGCCGGTCTGGAACGGGTCCGACGTCATCGGCGTTCTGACTTGGTACGCCGACGCCTTCCAGGATCAGGCGCCCTGGTTCGCCGAAGCCGTCAGCGAAGCGCTTGGCGACAGCCTGACGGCCCTGGCCTTGGTGCCAGTGGCCAAAGCGTGAAGGAATCAGGGCCCTAGTTCCGCAAGGCGTTCTCTAAGGCCGCCTGTCTCCCCCAAGCGTGATCGTCGCCCCGATTCGTACGGTCCGTGGCAACGACGGATAGCCGCTCGCCGCGGCATAGTCCTGATTCGCGACGTTCTCGACCGTGGCGTACCCGCCGAGCCGCGACGTGAAGCGATACGACGCGCTCACGTCGACCCGCTGATACGCGGCATCCAGATCGCGATTCGGGAGCAGGAGCGAGTTCCCAAAGAACCCGTCCGTCAAGTACGTGCTGTCGTCTCGCGTACCCACGAAGGACCCGGACACCGCCACGCGGACCGGTCCGTGCGCGTACGACACCATCACCGCACCGGAATTGGCTGGACGCCGGAACGGACGCTGCCCGACGAGCGCGACGTACTGGCCGATCGGGATGCCCGGAAATGCCGCGTTGATCGCGGGCGCCAGCGAAGCACTGCTGAACGACTTGGTGACCCTCGCGTCCAGATACGTGTACGACGCGCTGACGTGCACGTCGCGCACGACGGCCGCCTCGACGGACGTTTCCACGCCCTCCGCGAGAAACGACTGCGAATTCACGTTCGCGCCGTACTGCGTGGCCGCGGCCACCGCCGTCGGGACACCCAGCTGCGGCAGGACGTTCTTGCTGACGTACTCGATGAGATCGGAGAAGTGGTTGTTGAAGTAGGACACGCGGAAACGGGCGTGACCACCCCACAACCCCTGCTCCACGCCGGCGTCAAAGTTGCGGCTGCGCTCCGGGCCGATGGGCGCCACGGTCGGCGCGCCCGGAACGCCCTTCAACAACGCAACGAGTGACGACTGCTCCTGGAAGACGCTTGGCGCCTTGATGCCCGTTCCCGCGTTCAACAGAAGCTTGGTGTCTCCCACCGCAGCTGCGGACGCCGGAACGCGGATGTACGACGCGACCGACACGCGCGGCGTGACCGCGGACTTGAACGCGGCGTTGTGCTCGTAGCCAAGTCCGGCGCTGATGTGATGACGATGAGCGATGGTGCCGCGCGCCTCGAGGAACAGACCGCCGTTGTTGCGCGTTGCCGTCGGATCCGCGTTTGGATCGTCAAAGGCCGCCTCGTGCTCGAATCGTGCGCCGGCCGACACATCCAGGTCCGTCATCACGCCGTAGGTCGTCTGGCCGGACAGCGAGCGACGCGTGGTGCGACTGCGAAATTGCGACGGGTATGTCCCGCCATAGTCGAGAATCGCCCGGCCGCTCGTGGCAAACCCGTTCGCCCCGCGAATAGTCACCGTGTTGCCCAGATAGTTGGCCCCGAACCCGAACGGATCGAAGGCCTGACCGGTCGGGGTCGGATTCAAAAAGTCGCTCGTCTGGTCGCTCGACCCGAAGCGGATCGTGCTGCGCCATCGGTCCGTGATCTGCGATTGTGCGACGACGCTCGCGTACGTGGACGTAGTCTCGATGGACGAATCGTCGGCAATCCCGAAGTAGTCGATCGCATTGGGCGAACCGGCCCTGGCGGAGATCCGGCGCAGGGTGCCACTCAGATCGGTCGTCCGTCCGACGGCCAGACCGAATCGGCCGGCGTAGGTACCGTTGCGGTAGTGACTGTTGGGTGTGTCGTTGTCGGTGTCAACGTGCGCGTACTCCGAGAAATAGTCGAACCTTCCGGCCGTGCCTCCCACCGACAGCGACGAGGAGAGCGTGCCGAGATTGCCGCCGCCAATCGAATACGACACTTCGGGTGTGCGCGTCCGGCCGCGGCGCGTCGCGACGCTGACGACACCATTCAAGGCATCGCTGCCGTAGAGCACGCTATTTGACTGGCGAAGGACCTCGACCCGATCGACACCCGCGAGCGTCAGCGTGGCGAAGTCGAAGTTGCCGCCGATGTCGTTGGCGACGACGCCGTCGATGAGGACCTTGTTGAAGTTGGAGTTGCCACCCCGCACGAAGAACGAGGTCAGTCCACCGCGCTGGCCGGACTGCACCACCTGCGTGCCTGGCACGAGCTCGAGCGCGTTCTGCACGTCCAGCTTGCCCAGCAGGTCGAGCGTTCCGCGGTCGACGACCGTCACGGGTGCGCCTGTCTGCGAAAGCGGTATCTCCGGCGCCGCCGCCGTGACGCTCACGTGCTGCTCGAGCCGGCCAATCCGCAGCGCGACCACGGTCACGACATGCGACGACGAACTGACGAACATCGGGTCGCTGATATGCGGCTCGAAACCCGCAGCCATCGCTTCCACCTGGTAGCGTCCTTCGGCGACCTTCTCGAAGGCGAATTCTCCGCGCGCATCGCTCGATGTCTCCGCCACACGCTGGCCGTCACGAAGGAGTCTCACGCCGGCCATCGGCACTCGCGCCCCCACCGGGTCGACAACGGTGCCTCTGATTGAGGCGGCATCATCGTTCACGGGGTTCACGGGGTTCGCCGGGTTCGCCCACGCCGGGCGCAGTCCAAGCAAGACGACCATCAACAGCATGCACGTCGCCGCACGCGAGGTCCCGCGGCTCTTCATGTCCGACCGTTTGTTGTCACGTACGCAATCACTCATCGCTCTACTCCCGCGCGGCGAGTAACGGCGGCGACAGGCGTGCGAATGGATCACATGCTCTCTGTTGGCCGCAGAAAGACTGCCGCGTCACCCTGGGTAGGTCTCCTGGCTCGGAGGGGGCAGGTGACTCATTCATCCTGCCGGTCGCTTCACCTTCCCCGGCCATGAGGGGCCGAGTGGCGAATCGAAGCGACGTACCCTCGATTACAGTGGCGGAACCGCGCCGGAATCGCACCGGACTTCCCTGTTATGCCCAAACGTGGGCACCCTAAGGCACTGAGGACATTATCACGAAACGAGGTCGGGGGTAGAATGCACGGCCATGGACATCCATGCCCCAAGTCACCCGATTCTCACGCTCAAAGAGGCCGCTGTCCACCTGTGCATTGTCACGACGGGCATCCTGATCGCACTGTCCCTCGAAGGCGCACTGGAATGGCGGCATCATCACGAATTGGTGCGGGAGACTCGGCAGAATCTCCAGAATGAGATTCGAGGCAACCAGAAGTCCATCCAGATCGTCTTGAAAAGTCTGGCTCCCATCAGGACTCGATTTATTCATGCCATTGACGTGGTGAGCGAGGCGTCGGCGTCCAGCAACCCCAAAGACGCGGTCTCGGTATTCGGTCCCGACGGCGGTCTCCTCTCCGGCGTGTCGTTCGCCTGGCTCAATACGGCAAGCTACAAGACGGCCGAAGCAACGGGCGCCCTTGGACTCATGGAATACAGCGAAGCCATCAAGTATTCGGACATCTACGATCTCCAGGAGCTCTATGGCCGTATGCAGGACGGTGCGGAGAAGGACATGTTTGCCGCTCTGATGCTTGGCACCGCCATCCTCGCGAAGCCGGTGCCGGCCGAAATCGCAGACGTCAAGCGGCAGCTTCGGCTGGCGCTCGGCGGCATCGTGCCCATGGACAACCTGGCGAACAAGCTGGACGAGCTGTATTCCAGGGCCCTGACGGCCGCGCCCTGAAGCCCGAAGTAAGCCTCATATAGTCGAAGTTCCCGGACACAATCGTCACGCGACACACACAAAGGAACCACAGATGCCGGCACAGCGATTTCTCGTTACCGGCGGCAGCCAGGGCATTGGCGCCGCCATCGTCACGCAGGCTCGCAAGGCCGGACACACGGTCGTGTTCACCGGCCGCAACGAACAACTGATCGCCAAGGTCGCGCAGGACACCGGCGCACACGGCCTCCGCGCCGACGTGTCGTCCGGCGCGGACAATGCGAAGACCATCGCGCTCTGCCACGAGCGGATGGGCGGCATCGACGTCCTCGTCAATAACGCCGCCTACGGATACCTCGCGGAGATTGGCGAGCTCGACGTCGACGCGATGCGGACGCTCTTCGCGACCAACGTCTTCGGCGTGGTGGACATCACGAACCGTGTCGTGCCAGGGATGAAGGCACAGGCGCGCGGCGACATCATCACCCTCGCCTCCACCTCCGGCATGAAGGGCGGCAAGTCGGGCACGGCCTACGCGGGCAGCAAGTGGGCGGTGCGCGGCATCAGCCAGTGCTGGCAAACAGAACTGCGGCCGCACGGCATCCGGGTCACGTGCGTGTGCCCCTCTGAAGTCCAGACCGCGTGGGGCGGCAAGGTCGGCCGCAACAATCCCAACAAGCTGTACGCCGAGGACATCGCGGGCACGATCATGGCCGCGCTGAACATGCCACGCCGCGTACTGTGGCCGGAGCTGGCGGTCTTTGCCAACAATCCGTGGAAGGAAGACTGATCATTTTCCATCGGGCGAGAATGCCAGCAGCACGTTGCCCGGCGCGCCGCCGACAAACGAGTAGCCGGAGTTCACGTAGAGCATGCCGCCAACGACAACCGCACCGGGTCCGTCCAGGCTGCCACCGGTGGCTTTGACGCCGTTGATTGTCGCGTACTCACGCACCGTGTCGACGTCCCAGATGACGCGACCGTCAGCGGCCGCGTACGCCCGGAGATGACCATCCAGTCCGCCCGAGAACACCACGCCCGGAATGGCCGTGACCGCCGCGGACTGCGCCGGGCTGCAACCGGGTTTGTCGCCGCAGCCTGGATGCGGCGTGTTCCACGCGACACGCCCGGTCTGGAGATCGAGCGCGAACAGTCCACCGCCCGCTTTGGGATCCAGCAGCAGAGCCACGCCGAGCATCGTTGGCTGCGCGCCGCGTGCTCCAGCCGGCGGCGCACCCATCACCATGTCGGACAGCGCGACATACACGCGCGTGGCATCCGCTGCGGATCCCCACTGCACGCCGCCAACCTGTCCGCCCTTCCCCACTCGCGTCTGCCACAGGATCTTGCCGTTGTCGGCATTGACGGCGTGGACGACGCCCGACTTTTGTCCAGCGACAAGCGCCCGTCGTCCATTCGGCAGGTCCACGAGAATAGGCGAGGAGCCGAAATCGAAGTCGGGCCCCTTCGGCCTTCAGGTACTGCTCGAGGAGCGTCATGACCCAGTCCTCTTGAGAATCCGATTCAGTGCGGCGTTGATGCCGTCCCACTCGACCAACAGGTCGGCGAGGATGAGCTCCCCGTCTGGCGACAGGCGATAGAACCGCTTCTTGCGCTTGTTCTCCTCGCGCCATTCGCTCGTGAGCAGACCCTGGGTTTCCAGCCGGCGCAGCAGCGGGTAGAGCGTGCTTTCCTCGATATCGAGGCCGATGTCGGCTAGCGCCTTGCGCAGGGTGTATCCGTAGTGCTCAACACGAAGCTGTGCGAGCGCGGCGACGATGAGACAGCCGCTACGTAGTTCAATGCGGAGGTTCTCGAAGAGCTCGGCGCGCGAGGCACTCGCTGGAGCCGACATGATATGCAATACACACTGTCTATTACACAGTAATAACCGTCAAGCCTATATATAAAAGGTAGGGGTCGGCCTTGGCGCATTGATGTCGTGCTACCGGCACAGGCCACTGGCTGGCTTGTAACATTCCAGTCGCTCCTGCAAACACGCTTGACCGCGTGCACTCTCGCAGACCAATCTTGCGCACTTGCAACGGCAGGCCATGCCGGCCTGATGGAGGTCCTCGACATCATGATGCTGAAGAACACGCTGATTCTGCCGGCGCAGAACGCGCCGCTCGCCGCGACGCTGCTACAGAACGCCATCGACGACCTCGACGTGATCGTGATGCTGGTCTTCGGCTCCGGCACGAGCATCGAGCAAGTCGTCACCTGGGCCGACCAGCTTTGCAACAAGACC
>JBGOTP010000139.1:0-11964 GCA_041476545.1 Vicinamibacteria bacterium
CCCAACCGATCGCGCAACGCGAGGTCGTCGACCTTGATGACGACGCCGTCGGTGTCGAAGTGGAGCGTCCGGCGCTTGTCCGCCCAC
This sequence comes from Vicinamibacteria bacterium, assembly GCA_041476545.1. Classification (GTDB taxonomy): domain Bacteria; phylum Acidobacteriota; class Vicinamibacteria; order Vicinamibacterales; family CAVVIG01; genus JBGOTP01. Next base: position 88 of record JBGOTP010000139.1, read on the forward strand.
CAGGCACAGAAGGCGATGACGTCTTCGATACTGTCGCAGGAACGCCAGTGATCCTCGACGGGCAGACCCCAGCCGCGCATCGCGGTCAGCATCCCGGCATGCGTGTGAAACGAGCCGCCACTGTATCCAACGTCTCCAACGACCTGATACGTGAACGCCGCCAGTCCGCGCTTGGCGACGAGCGCCGGGTCGAGATTGCGCATGGTACCGGCCGCGGCGTTGCGCGGGTTCGCGAACACCGGCTCCCCGTCCTGTTCGCGCGCCCTGTTCATGCGTTGGAACGCCGCACGCGGCAGGTACACTTCCCCGCGGACCTCCACACGTCCCGGCGGTCCCTGTCTGAGCGCAAGGGGCAGAGACCGAATCGTTCGGACGTTGCTCGTGACGTCTTCGCCGCGCAGACCGTCGCCGCGCGTCGCCCCGCGGACCAACTGTCCGTCCACGTAGGTGAGGGCAATGCTCAGGCCGTCGATCTTCAGTTCGGCCACGTATGCGATGGCGGCCGGCGTGGTCCCGGTGGTCGATGTGGTCGGCGTCGTGGGCGCCTCGGTCCCCCGCGGTTTCGCGCTATCCACCTGACCGGCGCCCTTCCGGACGCGCTCGTCGAACGCGCGCAGTTCAGCGTCGCTGTACGCATTGTCGAGACTGAGCATCTGCGCGCTGTGGTCGACGGACTGGAACCCCTCCACGGGACGTCCGCCGACACGGGTGGTTGGCGAATCGGGGGTAATGAACTCAGGGTGTTCGGCCTCGAGACGTTCGAGCTCGTGCAGCAGCCGGTCGAACTCCTCGTCCGACACTTCCGGGTCGTTGTGAATGTAGTAGCGCTCTTCGTGGTGGCGGATCGCGTCGCGGAGTTCGCGGACGCGGTGTTCGGGAGGGATCTTCATCACCGCGCAACTGAGCTGAGGAGGCGGAGCGACCGGTTCAATACGGAGCAACGAAGAAACGGAGTATCAATCGGCACCGAAACACGACCTCCGTTGCTTCGTTCCTCCGTGTTAAGCCGTTGCCTCCGTCAGGCTCACCGATCCCGAGACAGCACGTAGTCGGGCAGCGCGAGCAGCGCGTCGCGCTCCGAGCTGGGTGGGAAGACTGACAGCGGCTTCTTCGCGCGCTCGGCGTACTCGACCGCGCGATGCTGGGCATAGTCGATCGACCGGTGCTCGCGGAGGATCTGCATCAGCTCGCCCCACTGGTCTTCGGTGGTCGAACGGCTCACGATGATGTCGCGAACGATGGCCTCTCCGACTTCCTCGTCTTGACTGAGTAGATGGATGAGGGGCAGCGTCATCTTGCCTTCGCGCAGGTCGGCGCCGATCGGTTTGCCGAGGGCGCGTGCATCGCCGGTGAAGTCGAGCATGTCGTCGACGAGCTGGAACGTGATGCCGAGGTTGAATCCGTACTCGCGCAGCGCGTCCTGCTGCTCCGGGCTAGTCGTCCCCAGCATGCCGCCAATCTGGGCGCTGCCGCTGAAGAGATACGCCGTCTTCCGCCGGATGATGTCGAGGTGCTCTTCTTCGGTGATATTGGCGTCGCCGTTCTTGGTGAGCTGGTAGAGCTCGCCTTCGATCATCCGCAGCGTGACGTCGCAGAGCAGACGGACGAGGTCGAGCGTGTCGTGCGTGAGCGCGAGCGCCATCGACTTGATGTACAGATAGTCGCCGAGCAGCACCGTGATGTCGTTGCCCCAGCGCGAGTGCACCGCCGGCCGCCCGCGACGCAGATCCGAATCGTCGATGATGTCGTCGTGAACGAGCGTCGCGGTGTGAATGAATTCGACGACCGCGGCGTACAGCACCCCGCGGTCGCCCTGATAGCCCGCGAGGCGCGACGCCATGAGCAGGACCGCCGGCCGAATCCGCTTGCCACCGCTTGTCTGGATGTACTTGCCGATTCTGGGGATGAGCTCAATCTGCGACTGGATCTGGCGTCCAAACTCCGTATCCACCCGGTCCAGATCCGCGCGGATCGGCTCGAAAATCTGCGATAGCGCTGGCGAGGCTTTTTCCACAGGATTGGCGTAAGAACTTTATCACGGCCGGAACAGGCTGTGAAAGTTGGTACTGGTGAGGCCGGCCAGCTCTCCCGCGTCGATACCGTACAGCACCGCCAGTGACGCGACCACCTGCGCGACATGGGCCGGTTCGTTGCGCTTGCCGCGATACGGCACGGGCGCGAGAAACGGACTGTCGGTCTCGACGAGCAGCCGATCGCGGGGGACGATTCCGGCGGTTTCCCGCAGGTCCGCTGCTTTCGGGAATGTCACGATGCCGGCGAGCGAAATGTAGAACCCGAGGTCGAGGCCGGCCCGGGCGAGGCCACGCGTCCCGGTAAAGCAATGGAGGACGCCTCGCAGGCTTCCCGTGCCGGCCTTTGCTGCCTCTTCGCGCAGCATCGCCACCGTGTCTTCTTCCGCCTCACGCGTATGAATCACGACCGGCAGGTTCAGTTCGCGCGCGACGCCGAGCTGCGCGCGGAACACCTGCTGCTGCACGTCGCGCGGCGAGTAGTCGTAGTGGTAGTCGAGGCCGATTTCGCCGACGGCTCTGGCGGACGGTGTCGCGGTGATCTGCGCGCGGACGACGGCGGCGGCGCGTTGTGGCTGGTCCGCGTACTCATGCGCGGCATGTGGATGGACGCCAATCGACACGCGCGTCTCCGGCCAGAGGCCTTCGACGCGCTGCGCCTGTGCGGCCTCCTGCTCGTTGCCCGCCTCGAGGATGACGAGCGCGCGTTCAAGGCCGGCTTCCTTCGCGCGCGCGACCACGGCGTCGAGATCCGCGGCGAACACCGCATCGGCCAGGTGACAGTGGGAGTCGATCAAAGGAAGAAGTTAAAAGTTAGAACTTCAAACGTCCCCGAGTCCCTATTTCCCCGAGGGGACCCGCGCCTTCAACTCCTCGAACCAGTTCAGGACCACCTGAATCTGCGGAGCGGCGGGCGAGCCGGATGCGCCGTTCTGTCCGGCGGCGACGACGCCGAGGAATCGCTTGCCGTCGGGCATGATGTCGTGGTTCCGCTCGAAGCCGGGACCGCGCTCGACAAATGCTCTCGTGAGCGGCATCGGGTTACCGAACGTGAACGCCGGCCGCGTCGTCACGCTCACCGCCACCAATTGGGCGACTGCCGGGGAGAAGATGAGCTCTTTGCCATCAGGAGACCACACCGCATGGATGCCAGTCGTCTTCGAAACCGGATACAGCGCTTCGGTCGTTGGAAACGGCTGAACGAACAAGGAACCGGCGGCGGAGCCAGGCGCGCCCACCGAGTACGCCACCCATTTCCCATCCGGTGAAAACACCGCAGCCGGCGGAAAAGCCGAGTCGACGCCGCGGCCGAACGGTGTCATTTTCTTCTCTTTCTTATCATCGAGCGACAACGCCGCGAGCGAGTAACTGGCACCCTTGGTGATGCTGAACAATAACGTCTTGCCATCGGGAGACCAGGATTCCGGGACCTGCGCGGTATCCTTGTCCGGCTTCGTTAGTCGCTCAGCCGGCGTGGCGCCGTCGGCGCGCTGCCAGAAGATGCCCAGATCGCCCTCGCGGTCCGACTGAAACGCGACATGCTCGCCGTCGGCGGACCAGACGGGCACCCGGTTGCGACCACCCACCGTCAGCTTGCGCGCCGAGTTGGCGCCCGAGACGTCGTAGATCCACACGATGGCGTCCTTGCCATCGTCGCTACCGAAGGCGATGCGCTTCCCGTCCGGCGACAGACGCGGGTACTCGTACGCGCCGGGCGGAAGCTTCAGCGGCTGCAGCGTCCCGTTCCGATCGATCAACGCGAGATCTGATTGCGCCCCGGACGTCGTAGCCGGACCCGGGACGAACACGAGGGACCCGGTGCCGGAGACGCTGAAGTATGCAGTGCCTTGGATGCCGGTAACGGATCGCTTGACGCCCTCGACGATGGGCACTGGTCCACCGATGACCGCAAGATGCCGCAGATCGAATGGCACCGTGAACAAGACACCCCCGAGCGCGTACACCAAGTGACCGCCTTCGCGCTCGGCGCGCTTCGGCGAGCCAAGCCCGGTCGGCAGGTAGCGGGCATCGCTGCCGCCTGAGACGAGCGTCCTTCGTTCCGACGACTTCAATGACTGCACGACGATCCGCGCCTTGTCCCAGCCCTCGGTCGTGTTGGCCGTGGCGATGGTGAACAGCACCCACTCGCCACCCGGCAATACTTGAGGGCCGTAGGGCACCTCGCCGTCTTTGACGCTGGCGACCACTTCCGATTGTCCGCCATTCTCGGAGACGCGCATGATGCCCTTGCCGGTTTGCCCAAAGACGATGCTGCCAGTGTCCCAGCTCATCCCCTTGAGAGCTGTCACGTCGACCTGGCAGATCGTGACCGCCGCTCCGCCGCTAACGGCGATCTTTTTGATCGCCCTGTCCACCTGCGAATAGAAGGCGATCGAGCGGTTGTCGGGTGAAAACACCGGGGCGGTTAGGGAGGATGTCTCCTGTGTGCCTGGAATAGGTCTCGCCGTAAGGTCAGACATCGACCGCAGATACAGTTGGTTGTTGGCGACGTACACAAGCAGCGCGCCGTCTGGAGACAAAGCAAGGCTTTGCGAGTTGTTCGCCGTGAACTGCTGACCCTCGCCGAGCGCGAACGCGAAGCGCGTCACCGGCGATGAGCGCGGCGTCGGTCTGAGCATCCACGCGGCGGCGCCGACCACCGCACCCGCGACGACGGCTGTGACCGCGACAGGAATCGCGCGCTTCCAGAGTGGGCGCGGCACGGCGGCGGGCGTTTCGGGCGTCGCTGCAATGCTGCTGGCGGGCGTGGTTAGCGCCTCCTTGATGTCGAGGCGCGCCGTGCCAATCTCCGGCAGCCGCTCCTGGCGGTCCTTTTCGAGACACCGACGGAGCAATCGCCGGATGGGCGCAGGCGTGTCGGCGGGCAACGCGCTCCAGTTGGGATCCGTCTTCAGGACCGACGCGAGGGTGTCGCTGATCTCCTCCCCCGTAAACAGCCGTTGGCCGGTGAGCATCTCGTACAGCACGCATCCGAATGCCCAGATGTCGGCGCGCTTGTCCACCGTTTTCCCACGCGCCTGCTCCGGCGCCATGTACGCCGCCGTCCCCAGAATCACCCCGGCCAGCGTCGCGTTCAGCGACAGCGTCGGCGACATCGACAGGCCGGCTTGCCCCGCGGAAGCGGCATCGCCGCGAAGGCGGGCACCACCAGCCTCCGAGAGCTTCGCCAGTCCGAAATCGAGTACCTTCACGGTCCCATCGTCGCGGACTTTGATATTGGCGGGCTTCAGATCGCGGTGGACGACGCCCTGCTCGTGCGCCGCTTCGAGCGCGAGGGCGATCTGCTTCGCCATCGGCAGCGCCTCGTCGAGTGGGATCGCGCCTCGTGCAATCCGCTGCGACAGATCCTCGCCCTCGACCAGTTCCATCACGAGGAAGGGGGAGTCACTCCCTACCCCGCCTTCGCTCGGACTGATGTCTGGCGAGCTCCGGCGAGGCTCGCCGGAGCGCTCCTGGCGCGTAGGCGGCTGCCCCACCTGCCCTGCTTGGCCCGGCCGCCCCATTTCAAGCCCGTACAGGTGCGCGATGTTCGGATGGTTCAGCGCGGCGAGCGTCTTCGCCTCGCGCTCGAAACGGGCGATGCGCTCCGGATCGCCGACAAGGGCGTCGGGCAGGATCTTGATCGCCACGTCGCGATCGAGCTTCCGATCCCGCGCGCGATAGACCTCGCCCATGCCGCCAACGCCGAGGATGGCGATGACTTCGTACGGCCCGAGGCGCGTTCCGGCTATGAGCGGCATGGGTTTCTGTGGATTATACGGGTGGATCGACCGTCGACGTCGCATATCTGCGACTCGGTTCTCGAAGGCGCATAGCAGGAGAAGTTGACCGAACCTGACTCCCTGTATATCCTCGTGTATGTACATGAAGAACACGATGAAGACCGCAAGGGTGTTCAAGAGCGGAAACAGCCAGGCCGTCCGGATTCCGAAGGAGTTTCATCTGGAGGGCGAGACTGTGGAAATGCGGAAGCAGGGCGGGTCCTTGATTCTTCGGTCCGAGAAGAAATCGTGGGCGGCCCTCATCGAGAGCCTGACGAAGTTCAGCGATGACTTCATGGACGAAGGGCGCCATCAACCGCCGATGCAGGCTCGCGGTCGGCCCTTTTCATGAAACTGATGCTCGACACGAACGTGTGCATCTATCTGATCAAGGAACGTCCCGCGTCGGTCCTCGAGCGATTTGCCTCGCATCCAGTTGGAGATATTGGTGTATCGGTGATCACGGTGGCTGAGCTTGAATACGGTGTCAGCAAGAGCAACCGCCCGGCCAGGAATCGCGAGGCCCTGGACCAGTTCATCTCGCCGCTCGAGGTGGCCTCGTTCGACCGGCCGGCAACCACCGCCTTTGGGAAGCTGAGGACCGCGCTCGAGAAGAAAGGGCAACAGATCGGGTCCATGGACCTGCTGATCGCGGCCCATGCGCTCAGCCTCTCGGTTCGATTGATCACCCACAATATAAGAGAGTTCGGAAGGGTCCCCGGCCTGCGCATCGAAGACTGGGTTTGAGTTGCGGCTTCACTTCGTCGGCACCCTCTGCTTCAGCTCCTCGAACCAGTTCAGGACCACGATTCCGGGACGTGAACCGTGTCCTTCTCCGGCTTGGTCAGGCGCTCCGCCGGCGTGGCGCCATCGGCGCGCTGCCACGGGAAGAAAGGAAAAAGGCAGAAGTTAAAAGTTGAAGGGACGACTTCTGGGCATCCTATCACCCTCGACCTGCGACGAGCCGTCCCGTGTCCTTTTAACTTCCAACTTCCAACTTCCAACTTTCCGGCCTACCGTACCCGGCTGCCGACCGGGGGCGGCGGATCGTCGAAAGTCAGGAGCTGCGGCTTTCCGCCCTCGGGACTTCCCGCGAGGACCATCCCGTTCGACTCGATCCCCATCAGCTTCGCCGGCTTCAGATTGAACACGACGACGACGGTCCGGCCCACCATCGTTTCCGGTTCGTACGCCTCGGCGATGCCCGCGACAATGGTGCGCTGCTCGGTCCCGACGTCGACGAGCAGTTTGAGCAGCCTGGTCGACTTCGGCACGCGCTCGGCCGCGATCACCTTCGCCACGCGCAGCTCCACCTTCATGAAGTCGTCGAACGATATGCGAGTATCCGTGGGAGCGGCGGCGGGCGCCACGGCGGGCACAGGTGGTTGAGGCTGATCGGCTGACATCTGCTGCAACTCCTCTACTGACTGTTCAATGCGCGGGAAAAGTGGAATCGTTTCGCCGAGACGCGTTCCCGGCGCGAGCGATCCACGTTTCAGCGACGTCCATGAGGTCTCCTCCGGGGATACCCCAACCATGCGCAGAATGCGTTCGCCCGTGTCCGGCATGAACGGGCGGACAAGTTCGCCGACCACGCGGACAAGGTCGGCCGCCACGTACAGGGCCGTGTCGAGTTCGGCGCGCTTCGCGGGATCCTTCGCGAGCACCCAGGGCGCGCGGGTGACGATGTACCGGTTGGCGGCGCCGAGCAGGTCCCAGATCTCGCGAAGGGCAAGGCTCAGCTGGAAGTCCTGCACGTGCTGCTTCACGACAGCCGGATGGCCATCGACCCCTGTCGCAAGGCGATCGAGCAGTTGCGCAAGTTCCTTCTCGGGATCGCGCGACATCAGCTCGCGATCTGGCGCCGGAACGATGGCATCGCAGTACCGATGGATCATCGTCGTCGCACGGCTGACCAGGTTCCCGAGATCATTCGCGAGATCAGAGTTGTAGCGCGTGACGAACGCCTCGTCCGTGAAACTCGCGTCCTGGCCGAAGTTCATCTCGCGGAAGACGAAGTATCGAAAGGCGTCCAGACCAAAGCGCTCGATGTAGCCCTGAGGGCGCACGACATTGCCCTTGGACTTCGACATCTTCGCGCCTTCCATGAGCCACCAGCCGTGGCTCACGATGCGGCGCGGGACCGGGAGATCCGCGGCCATCAGGAACGCCGGCCAGTAGATCGCATGCTGACGGACGATCTCTTTGCCAATCAGGTGCACGTCCGCCGGCCAGAGTCTGTCGAACCGCGCGGCCCCGGCGGCGCCCTCGCCCCCGTACCCGGCCGCGGTCATGTAGTTGGTGAGCGCGTCGAACCAGACATACATCACGTGGGCCGGATCGTCCGGGACGGGAATGCCCCACGTGAACGACGTTCGACTCACGCTGAGGTCCTCGAGGCCCGCCTCCAGGAACGACAGGACCTCGTTGCGCCGCGCGGGCGGGGTCACGAATTCCGGATGTTTTCGGTAGTGCTCGAGGAGGGGTGCTTGAAATGCCGACAGCTTGAAGAAGTAGCTGTCCTCCGCGATGCGCTCGACCGCGTTTCCGCAAATCGGACAGCGCCCGTTGTGAAGTTGCGTATCCGGGACGAAGACTTCATCCACCGTGCAGTACCAGCCTTCGTACTTGCCCTTGTAGATGTAGCCCCGATCGCGGACGCGACGCCACAACGCCTGCGCCGCTGCATGGTGCCTGGGCTCCGTTGTCCGAATGAAGTCGTCGTTCGAGATGTTCAGGATCGGCAGGATGTCTCGAAATGTCCGTGACGTCCGATCGGCAAACTCGTTCGTGTTCAGACCCGCCTTCTGGGCAGCGCGCTCCACCTTCTGGCCATGCTCGTCTGTGCCGGTCAGAAAGAACACCTCGTCGCCGTTCAGCCGATGCGCCCTCGCCACAGCATCCGCGACCAGCGTCGTGTACGCGTGACCCAGATGGGGCTCGGCGTTGATGTAGTAGATCGGCGTCGTGATGTAGAAGCGGCTCACGACTGGCGGTTCTCCGTGCGCAAGCGGTGCTCAGGGGAATCGACCTGTGGCAGCGCCCGGTCGGCGCGGTACGCCTGCGTCGCAATCGCTTGAATTTCCTTCACGGGAAGATGCGTCGTGGCCGCGATCTTCGCGCAATCGTCGAATTCCGGCACGGCATTGACGACCGCGCCGTCGCGTCTGGCCAGCTTGAACCGCACACGACCGACCGGGGTCTCGACCGTCACGATGTCCCGCTGCAGACACTCGCGATCCAGCTCCGCGTACCTCACGCCAATCGTCGTCGTCTCGCGGAAGATGATGCCGGCCAACGTCGCGCGCAGATCGGGGGAACCAATGACCGTGAGGAGGGTGCCCGGCCGGTTCTTCTTCATCTGCACGGGCACGTAGAACACCTCGAGCGCGCCCGCGGCGTACAGCCGGTCCATGACGACCCCGAACAACTGCGGATTCATGTCGTCGATCTCGCACTCGATCACAACAACCCGGCCGCTCTGAGTCCGATCGACCTCAGAAGTTTCGGCCGCCTGGCCGATGAGGACCCGCAGAACGTTGGGGGTTTCCGGCGGATTCCGATCCCCCGCGCCATATCCGACACGCTCGACGGCCATCCGCGGAATGGCGCCGAACGAGGAGGCATACGACGTCGCGATGAGCGCACCGGTTGGCGTCACCAGTTCCTGCTTCACGACGCCACTGTAGATTGGCGCCTGATGCTCGGCGAGCAGCTTCAGGGTGGCGGGCGCCGGCACGGGAAAATGTCCGTGCGCGGAATCCACCATCCCACTGCCGACGTTCAACGGGGAGCAGATGATCCTATCGGCACCCGCCCACTCGAGCGCGAACACCGCGCCGACGATGTCGACGATGGAATCGATGGCGCCAACCTCGTGCAGATGAATCTTCTCTACCGGCATCTGGTGGATTGAGGCCTCGACTTCGGCCAGTCGTTGGAACAGGGCCTTGGCACGGTCGCGTCCGTCCGACGACAGCGCCGACGTGTCGATGAGACGGAAGATCTCCGGCAGACTGCGGTGTTCGTGGCGGTACGGTGCTGAGGCGCCCGTCTGCTCAGCAATGGGATGAGAGTGACCGTGATCGTGACCATGCCCATGGTCGTGACTGTGACTCGCAACAGGGCTGAGGGCCGAGGGCTGAGGGCTGGGCGCCGAAGGCTGAGGACCGAGAGCTGACAGCCGAGAGCTGACGGCCGAGAGCGGAGAGCTGACAGCCGAGAGCTGGGGTCCATGGACGCTGAATTTCGTCGCGGACACGCCGGCTCGCAGCACACGCTCGGCGCTGACGCTGACGCCTTCGAGCGCCAGACTGCCGAGCGCCCGCTTCAGGTCCTCGAATGGCAGGCCAGCGTCGAGCAGTGCGCCAAGCACCATGTCGCCTGCCATGCCGGAGAAACAATCAAAGTACAGAATGCGGGACATCTAGAGAAGACCCATCTCCTTGAAGCTGCAGTACCGTGTGTCGCCGAGAATGATGTGGTCCACGAGATCAATCCCCATCAGTGTACCCGCGGCCGTGAGCCGTCTCGTCAGCGCCGCGTCGTCCGGGCTTGGGGTGGGATCGCCAGACGGGTGATTGTGGAACACCACGACGGCCGCCGCGCCACCGAGCACGGCCTCGCGAAAGACATCGCGCGGCTCAACGACTGTCGCGTTCAGCGTGCCAACAGCCAGAATTGTCGCCCGGAGCACACGATGTTTGGTGTCGAGCAACACGACCCCGAACTGTTCGACCGGCCGGGACCCGAACGCCGGCAGCAAATAGGCCGCGGCGTCGTGCGGCGTGCGGAGCGGCACACGTGCGGCCGGCGCGTGCGCCAGCGTGCGACGGCCCAATTCAACGGCCGCGATCACGCGTGCCGCCTTGACGGGTCCGACGCCCGCGACGCGTGCCAGTTCGTCGCATGTCGACCGCGCAACGCCGTGCAATCCCCCGAGTGCCTTCAAGAGCTCGTTCGCGGCGGCCAGTGCACCGATCCGGTGGCATCCGCTCCCGAGAACCAACGCCACCAGCTCGTTGTCCCCAACCGCGGCAACGCCATGACGCAGCATCTTTTCGCGCGGACGATCGTCGAGGGACAGTTCTTTCAAATTATACCTGGATATCAGTAGCTGTCAGCTCTCAGCTGTCAGCTCTCAGCTTTTTCGGGTCTGGGTTTCTGGAGCCGGAGTTGGCGAATCAGGCCGCTCAACATGCGCTTGATTTCTACCAGCCTCTCGAACACATCCCGTTGTTGGGCCTCCTCCATGAACTGGAGATCGGCGCAAAGCACGAGCTCACATTCGAGTTCGCAGGCGGATCCCATAGCCACATCGAGGTAGCGCCGAAACTCACGGTCCCCGCGCCGGCCGCATCCCTCGGCGATGTTGGAACAGATCGACACACAGGCACGCCGCATCTGAGTCCGGAGCCCGAAGTCCTCCTCGCGCGGAAGGGTCAATGTGAGCCGATAGAGTTCTTTGACGAGTTGTCGGGATGCCTGCCACACGTTCAGCTTCCTGAAGTCCTGCATAGGGCGCTCCTTCTCAGCTCTCAGCTCTCAGCTGTCGGCTGTCGGCTGTCGGCTCTCAGCCCTCAGCAGAGAACTGAGAGCTGACAACTGACAGCTGGCGGCTGAGGGCTACGGCATCCCCCATTGCAAAAACCGTCGCGCAGAGTCGAACACGCGAAACATGGAGAGAAAGGCCGATAGCTGAAGGCCGACCGCCGAGAGCTGACGGTTCGGCGCGCAGTTTTCGGGAGCCGAAGATTCTATTGCGTACGAGGAATCTGCAGCAGCCAATCGCCGCCGCAAATGACTTCGGCCCAGCCGGTGAGGTAGACGCTGTCGGCGCGCCACTCGACCCGCTGGGATCCGCCAGGGGCAATGACCTCGGCGTCGCGGTTCGCTCCCCCGTACGCCGCCGCGGCCACAAGTGCCGCGCAGGAACCCGTGCCGGAGGATGCCGTGGGACCCACGCCGCGTTCCCAGATCAGCATGCGGAGTCTGTCCGGTGCCTCGACGTGTGTGAATTCAACATTGGTCCCCTCGGGGAACAGGTCGTGCCGCTCGAGCGCGCG
>JBGOTP010000140.1:0-11887 GCA_041476545.1 Vicinamibacteria bacterium
AAGCGAGCATCTTGCGGAGCTTGTCCACGGTGTCCGCGCTCACGCCCTTCGAGGAGTTGTCCTCGTACAGGCGGCGCAGACCCTTGTGCACAATACTCCGCACCTTCATATGATAACCGTAGCGTTACAAGCTACATCTTGTCAATAGGAACATACTCCGCCTGCCGTCAGAGGGTGGCAAAGCGAGCAATGGGGGATGTCCGGGTCTCATAAGGGGGATTCCGTTGCCCCGCCTGTTCTAATCCCGGCTATCGTCCCGGCGCCCAACTCGACGAAGGCGCCGAACTCGCGCACGGAGGTGACTCGTCCGGTCACTACCGCGCCGACGACAATCGATCGGCGGATCTCAGCGGCGCTCGCCCGCTGGGCCTCTTCGAGCAGCGCACGACGCGAGACCACGAGGTTCCTGCCGCCTTCCTTGTACTCGAGGATCCGGAATGCGTAGACGTGTCCTTCGTGTTGGGAGGGATCCGTATCCCGGACGATATCGATTTGCGAAATCGGGCAGAAGGCGCGCTGGCGGGCGAGGCGCACCTCGTATCCGCCCTTCACGGCCCGTTCAACTTTTCCTTCCACCGGAAGGCCGGCGTTGAACGCATCTTCGAGCTGCCGGTCGGTCGCGGCCCCGCGCGCGAGCTTCATCGAGAGTTGCAGCCCCCCAGGGTCGACACGACCATCGCCTGGATGCGGTCGCCCACAGTCACCTCGACGACGCCATCCGGATCCTTCAGTTCGGCGATTTCGATGGTGGCCTCGCCCTTGTGCGGCGTCTATCAGTTCGCAGCGTGGAGACGCCTCCGTTCTCAATCTCACGCTCATCACGACGGACCTTTGCCATCCGGGACGCGTCGGCAGCTTGTACGTGATGGTCTACTCGCCGGACGCCGCGGCGCGGTAGATTGCTGTGCGAGGGGGGGCTGGCGCGCTCCTCCGACACGCGGGTCGCCGTTCGCATGTGTGGCTCAGCGTTCGCCTGTCGCGCGCAGCCGTCGATCGAACATCTGATTGGCCTGGATTTGTGCGCCGATGAACTGATCGAGCTTGTGCTCGATGCGCGAGAAGCCGCCGTCCATCTTGTCTTCCAGCCTGGTCGCATTGGCGTCGACGCGTGCGAAGCCAGCGTCCATCTTGTCTTCTAGTCTCACGACCCTGTCCGACAGCCGCTCAATCGCCGCCTCCAACCCGTCGGCTCTCGCCTCCAACCGGTCGGCCCTCGCGTCCACGCTGGTGCCGAGGGCGTCCACCGTCGTCACGAGCGTCACGACCGTCCGTGCAAGGCTCTCCACGTTCGCCGAGAGCGAATCCACGTTCCTCTCCATCACGCCACCTTTCGTCGAGTCTACCATCGTCGCCGCACGACAGGAGCACGAGTCGTGCCGCATTGCGCCGAGAGAATTCAGACATGAATTCGATCACGCGGTCTTGCGTGTTGCAGAAAATGCGATCGATCGCGCCTCAAATGGAGCACATCATCTGTGAGCGGTATCAAGCATCGAATGGACCGGCACGTCCTTCGGGAGCCTCTTCCTTTTTCCCGGCAAATACGCGACACGTCGCCGTGTTCGTAGATGCCGGACATATGGCCCTTGCCCTGAGACTCAACAGAGTTCAGGCAGGTTTCTTACGCGGGCGCTTCAGCTTGGCCTCCGCCACGGACTTCCAATAGCGCGCGGCGTACTTGCCGGTAACGCCCCTGCTGAAGTCGTACTCCACCGCGGGAGCCGCCTGCGCAGCGGGACGACTGGTTTTACGAGCGGTCTTTCTTTTCATACGTGCGTCGCTCGCCAGCCGTGATGGGTCTGGCGCTGATCAGGCGGATGATATTACCGCGCACGCCGTGCTTGACTATGTTGTCCAGAGCTCGGGGGATGATGCAAGATGCTGCGAGCTAGCGCTCGCGAGCTAGGCATTCCCTTTGGGTCTGCGAACCTGGGTTCCCCGACCCTCCAGTCGTCGGATCTCTCCCGTCAGGGGTCATTCCCAGCTTGCCAGCCGTCGGATCTTTTGAGCCAGGTAGCAGTTCCTGCCTGTCAGCCATCGGATCAGTCGCGCGACATCACAGCCCGTGGCCGTCAGAGGTCGGATCTTTCGATCCAGATCGCAACCCCAGACCGTCAGCCGTCGGATCTTCGCGCCCAATCGCAGCCCCCTCCGTCAGCGGTCGGATCATTCGCCCCAGACCCCAGTCCCTGGCCCCCAGTCCCCGGATCTCGTCTCCCTCTTGACGGTTTCACAATTTATTTCAGCGACCCCGATCCGGCAGAACCCATTCCCTCGACAATGTGCTCAATCCCATGCGCAACGCGCACGGAACCTACCGCTTCGGCCCGTTTCGCCTGGACGCGGACGCCCGCCAGCTCTTTCGGGACGGGACGCGCGTGTATCTGCAGGACCGCTGCTTCGATGTCCTGGCGCTCCTGGTCGCCAACCCCGGCGACATCCTTTCGCAGGACGATCTCACCAAGGCGGTCTGGACCGACTACAACGTCACCGACAACAGCATCGTCCAAACCGTGGGCGTGCTCCGGGACGTGCTCGCGGGCCGCACGTCAGAGCCCGATTCCCGGTCGGATCCCGATGGAGGGAAGAGCAAGCGTGGTCGTCGGAAGCGCGAGGCCGCTGGCCGGAAACACGAGACCGCTTGTCCGAAGCGCGAGACCGCTCCGCGCAAGAAAGACATGTCCTACATCCAGACCATGCACAGGAAGGGCTACCGCTTCATCCAGCACGTTGAACACGAAGAGCCGGCGGCGCCTCACGCGTGGCGGGGGAATGCGCGCGACAGGAACGCCGTGCTCGAACGGCACAGCACCTTTCTGGACGGCCGCGCCGCGATTGAAACGCTGGAGCTGGCGGCTGTCGATCGCGCGTACGACGCATTTACTGAACTCGTCCGGCTGTATCCCGACATGCCGGAGGTCCACATCGGCATGGCCAACGCGAGCTGGCTCCGCCACGAATCGACGCGAGCGCTGCCGACCCCGGACTGGGACGTGCTCGCCCTGGCCGATCGTCATGCGAACGAGGCCTACCGGCTCCGTCCTTCCTCCGGTCACGCCTTGGGCACGCTCGCCATCGTCTCCTTCTCGCTCGGCAAGTGGCGCGAGGCGATCGCCGCCGCGCGCGAAGCGATCGCACGCCAACCGGAGGAGTGGCGTCACTTTCTCCGGCTGGCCCACGTGAGCTGGGGCGCGGACCGTCTTGCGGCCGCCTATGAAGTCCTTTCGCTCTATCCGTGTCTGGCGCTCGCGCACTGGTATGCCGCGACGGTCTTCATCGCGCGCGGAGCGTTCGACCGGGCGCTCGAACACCTGCGTGCCGCCTGCGCCGCGCAGGATGCCCAACGAAAGGAAGGCGCGCCCTTCAGCGCGATCGGATCGCACCTGGTCCATGGGCTCACGCTCGATGCGTGCGGACGGCCGGTGGAGGCGCGCGAAGAACTGCTTCGTGAGCTGGCTCTCGATGCGCGTCAGGTGTACTCGCGTGAGTGTCTCTCGAATGCATGGTGTGCCCTCGGAGCCCTCGCGCTCCGAGCGAACAACAGTAATGATGCGTGCGAGGCGTTTCGACAAGCCCGCTGCCTCATCCCGGGCCATGCGCTTGCGGGCGTGGGGCTCGACGATCAGTCACTGGCTCCTGATTCAGAGCACGCCAGGAATAACGTCAACAGCGCCATCGTCAGGGCGGCGTGGCTCTCGCTGCGCGGCCATCATGACGACGCCGCTCGCATCTGCGGCGAGTCGCTCGTGCAGTCGCCGCCTGGTTTCTCGGGCTGGATTCTCCCGATCGAGCCGCTTGTCCATGTGTCCGCGCATAAACGTGCGTGGACGCAAACGCTTGCCGCGCTTCGAGATCGCGCCTCCTGAAAACCCTTCAGAACTTTTCAGCACCCCGCTCACTTCTTTTTTTCTGCTCCCTGTCACGATGCCCGCACGTTGTTCGTGAAGAACACGAGCAACCGCGCAGGCAATGTCGCCGGCGCTGTCAGGGACAGGGCAGGTGGTTATGACTAATAGAGACACACGTCAGTTCGAGATGCTCGAGAGGGTCCGTCAGTTCGGCGAGGCGCATCGCAACCTCTTCCCGAAGAAGACGGAAGGCGGCCGGGCGTTTGCCACGGTCGCCACGGTGGTCACGGAGTTGACCGGCTACGACGATGCGAGAGAGAAGGCGTCGCAGCTTGGAAAGAAGGCAAAGGCGAGCGTTCGCCGGGCCCTTCTGGAAAAGCTGAAAGCGGTCAGCCGCACGGCACGCGTGATTGCCGAGAAGGAGCCCGGCTTCGGCGATCAATTCCGGATGCCGAAGGCGAGCAAGCCAGCGGATCAGGCGGTCCTGGGCGCGGGACGCGTCTTCATCGACGAAGCCGAACCGGTGAAGGCGACGTTCCTCGCACACGGGCTGAAGGATCCGTTCATCGCGGAGCTGAAAGACCTCGTCCAGAAGTTCGGCGAGGCGATCCGCGAACGCGAGATCGGGAAGGAGCGGCGGGCCGTTGCATACAAAGGTATGACGGCCGCGCTCTCAACCGGCCTCGCCGCCGCACGTGCGCTCGATGTCTTCGTCGCCAATGAGCTTGGCGGCGATCGCACGGCGCTCAATACGTGGGAGCACGATCGGAAGGTCGAGGCCGCCCGGCGGCCGCGACGCGCGACGGCAGATCCGCCGTCCACGCCGGCTCCAGACCTGGCGGCGCCGCAGGCCGCGGCTCCGGCTTCGGCCGGGACTTCCGCACCGGCGGCCGCAGACGGGAGTCAGACTCAGTCAGACTCCGGCAAACCTGGTGAGGCCGGCGCCGCCGGAAAAGCGGCGTGAGGAACGAATCGCGAAGGGAGGACACCGAACACTGATGAACACGAAGCACACGGCGGGCCAGGCCACTGGGGTCTGGCCCCCGGTCTAGTCGTTGGTCGTTTGTCCGCAGCCTCGATCTACCGGACCGCCCCGCCATCGTCGAGAGCATCCTGGCGCTGGCGCGCACGCTGAACACCAGCGTGCTCGCCGAGGGCATCGAGACCCACGATCAGGCGCGGGAGCTCGAGCGCCTCGCCTGTACGCACGCTCAGGGATTCCTCTCCTCGCGTGCGTTGACGAGCCGCGCGGTGGAGTTGCTGCTCGAGGCAGGACTGCCGCTCGGCCCGCAGCAGGAGCCACCACCCGCGCTGACCGTCGTGAAGAGATTCGGGTATGCCGGCGTCGGGAGCCGATAAACGTCGGGCAACCTCCTCTATCCGCTGGCGAAATCTGCGCGCCAGGCGCGTGGGCGTCCGTGCAGTTCTTGATCGCGGCGGAACGGCCCCTTGGGTTTCCAGATTTCGCGCGCGTCGCTGAGGCACGCCTTGTGATGTCGCTCGGAGCGTGTGCCGGCCATCGCTCGAGTACGAGCCGCGGCGTCCCGGCGAGAGCGTCCTGTACCAGATCGTCCGCGACTATTTCGAGACCCTCCGCGTGCACGCCGCGCATCTGCGCGAGGGAGAAGGCCTGCCCCGGTTCGTCGAAGAGGAATTTCGTGCGTTCCTGCGTTGCGGGTGGCTGGCGGGCGGGGTTCGCGCGCTTCCGGTGCGCGTCGTGCGGGCTGGATCGACTCGTGGCATTCTCGTGCAAGGGACGCGGCGATGGCCTCGCCGGCGCGGGCGGCGGAAGCCGCTGAGAGCGCGTGTCTTGTGCCGGCGCGCGGTCGGCTCTGGGCGGAGCTGATGCAGCGGACCTTCTCGTCTCCGCCAAGGCTTCGGCGTGGCCTCGCCGGAGCGCTTCGCGCGAAGGCGGGTGTATTCGACGCGCTGGCGTGCCCCCGGTGCGGTGGGCGACTGCGACTCGTGGCGCGGATCGAGGAGGCCCAAGGGCTCGTGGCCAGACACCGTGCCGAGTTGCTCCTGCAGGACGCGGTTCTCCGTCTGGAGACAGTCGATCCCGTCGCGCCGAGCAACGTAACCCATTGATTCGTCAGCGAGTTGTAGCACGCTAGGAGGGTGCATCAAAGCTGTCGAAATTTGTGCCTTGACAGCAAGTAGCCTAGCAGCAACAATTTACGCGAGTTCAGCTATAGTTTGCCCGTGTCGATGCCTGTCTCAATGCACGCTTGGCAATAATGCCCCCAGTGCCCGATTGGACTCATGAGGCTCAACGATTTCCTTGGACTTCTTCGAGCGCTAGGCCTGTTAGGCAACGCGGTTGGAGCGATGTTCGAAGGCTTGCTGGGGTACTACGTTTGGGGCGCCACAAAGATAATCGCTCGAGGATTCGTCCTTTTCGGTGTTTTCGTGCTCGGCATAGATGCCGTGGATTGGATCGCGCAGATTTTTGGCACAGCCGATAGCCAAACCGTAGTACTGCTTCAGACATACAAGCACGACGCCGGAGCGGTGCTCGTCGCAATAGTCTTTGTCTACGAGGTGCTGGCCCTTCTTCGCCCTTCGTCACCTGAACGAATGGCATACGAGAAGAGGCTTCGGGGAGGCCCCAAGAGGGTCACGAAGCAGAACAACAATAAGCGCACGAAGAAGCAAACGCGAGGATGGGTTTCGATTCCGTCGCAGCGTGAAGGCACATTTTTGTCGTCTCTTAAGGCTCAGCTTTCCCAAAAGGCTATCATCAGCGTCTAGGCTAGTCGAAGCTCTGTACTCGTTTTGATATGACGACTGTTTCCGCTGACGCCACATTTGACGGAACACGATTCGGGCCACTTCACATGTTTCGGTGGCCCCTTCTCTCGGTCAGCCCGAGCGCGCCCATTCAGTGGATCTGTCGCGCCGCCGCAGGCCTTGTATTCATTCACCTCCTGAGTATCACGTACTATGCGAAGGAGTTCGTTGGCTTATCTGAACCGTCCTGGCTTCGACTGTACCTGGTGCTGGTTGCGGCGTTGTTCGTTGCATATCTCCGGATCCTGGAGCCTCGGGTTTTGCGAGCGTTCAGGTACGTCGCGCCATTTGATCTGATCGATCTCACACTTCTTGTCTTGTTCAGTTCTGTAGGAAGCGATCTCCTAGCTCGGGCGTGGTCCGGTACCGATCGTTCAACAAGATCAACGTTGTTGACGGGGCTTTGCTGGGGTCTTCTCGGACTAGATATCGGCCTCAGCTTCCAATTCGTTTTTCGTTGGATCCGCAATGTCCTGGTCTCGCTGCCACATCAGCTAAGTTCGTTCGATCGCTACAAGGTTAGGCTACTTGTCGTCTTGTCTGTAATGTTGGCGCCATTCGCTCTTCTTCCTAGATACAACCAGGTTGACCCGGTAGCGGCATTGGGTATCGTTTTGATCGCCTCAGGGTTTGGATTGGCGCTGGGAATGACTCTTGATGCGATGGATATTTGGGAAGCTCGCCTACGTACTCGATCCTACCTTGTTGTGTTTCCGAAGCCGCACGGCCCAGGAGATGATAAACACAAGATTGAGGTGGCACTATCATTGGGTCGTCTTGGTAGCGCGCTCTCTCTGATACGGTCTTCACCCGCTTTGTCGCCTCGAGACCGGTATGTATTGCTAGCAACTCACGCATATCTCGCTAGTGATTCCAACGCGTTTGTTGACGTCGTCAGCAATTCTCCAACAGATTCTGTGACGGCAGCCACATCTGATCGGCTGCTGTGTCTGCGCGCAAACTACCTGTTTAGAGAAGGGAAGCACGACGAAGCGATCAGGATGCTGACTAGCCGTACTGAGTTGAGTAAGAATCCCTATATTCAGATGAATCTGGCGTTGTTCTATGGCTTCCTCGGCAAGCTGCGAGATGGGCTTTTGGCAGCTAAGATTGCTCACGATCTTGATTCAATCTGTCCCGCAATAACGGCGGTCTTTGTTTGCCTCAGTTTTGAAGGCGCTTCAGCGCTGGAACGCCATAATCGAGTTGAGGAATGGCTAACTCTTGTCGACGGGGCTATGGAGCAATACCGGGCGCGTTACCAAGACGGTTCTGTGCTACCACAAAGCCAGCGATGGCGATCGATGCTTTACTTGACTATGACCGAAGCCATGCTTCTCCTCGAGAAAGGTGATAGGACGGCCATTGGTAAGGCGGAGACTCTCCTAGGGGAGGCCGAGAACATGGCTCCGTTCGACCCCTGGGTGCGCCGCGGTATCGCGAATTACTTTCACAAGAGAAGTCAAACTGCTGGCACTGGATTGCTGGCACTTGCAACTCGGAGAGCATACGAGCTCAAGGCGAACTGGCACGATCGGTCAGCGAGGCGCCTGTTGGCTGCCACAAATGATGTTGAGGGAATGTCCCGATAGCTGTTGAAAATTGGTAACAGTTCAGGGTGTACAAGCTGACATCATGAGCGTACCGTATGGTGCGTGAGTGTTGCGCGGACGCGACGGTCGCGGATTCGACGAGCGAGTGCCCCGGAGAAGGCGCTGGATCGTGACCGCCGTCGGGCAGACGAAATCGAGCGGCTGACGCAAGAAAACGAGAAGCTCCGCGACAAAGTCTCCGAACAAGCGAAGCAGATCGCCGATCTGGAACGACAGCTCGCCCTGCGACAGCAAAACTCGACGACCGCCTCGAAGCCACCGTCGTCCGACGGCTTGGCGGGGGTCCAACGGGAGCGGGGACGCCGGACGAAGAGTCGGCGCAAACCCGGTGGCCAACTCGGCCACCCCGGACACTGCCGGCCGTTGGTACCGCCCGAGCGTGTGAATCAAACCGTCGAAGTCTTTCCGGACGCGTGTCGCCACTGCCACCACGCATTGCGCGCGCGCGGACGCGCGGTGACCGGGGCGCCCCGGCGCCATCAAGTCACGGAACTGCCGCCGATCGACGCCCACATCACGGAATATCAATGTCCGGCCGTCGTGTGTCCGTCGTGCGGGAAGACGACCCACGCGGCCCTGCCCGCGGACGTCGTCGGCCAGTTCGGCCCACAGCTCACCGCGTTGATCGCGTACCTGACGGTGGTGTGTCGCGTGCCCCGGCGGCTGGTGCAGACATTGTTGGCCGACGCGTTGCACGTCCCGATCAGTCTGGGCAGTACGCAAGCGGCGTGGGAAGAAGCGAGTGAGGCCGTCAAGGCCCCCTGTCTGGAACTCGAGCGGGCCTTGCCACACCAACCGGTGCTCAACGGCGATGAGACCGGCCATCGGACCAATGCCGAGAAACGCTGGCTGTGGGCGATCGTCGCCGCGCAGTTTGTCGTATACCGGATCGCCACCACGCGCGGGGCCGAGGTGCTCGTCGACCTGCTCGGCGAGGTCTTCGCGGGCGTGCTGTGCAGTGATCGCTGGCGCCCGTACCAAGACCTATCATCACGGCGAGCTGCAGTTTTGTTGGGCCCATTTCAAGCGCAACGTGTTAGGCGCCCGTGACCTCGCGAAGACCACGGAGGCCGAGCGCTTCTGCCACGACGCGCTGGTGCTCCAGGCGCGGTTGTTTCGCTTGTGGTATCGCTTTCGCGGCGATCCAGCGGCCCGGGGCGCCCCGCTCACGCGGGCGCAACTGATCGACAAGGTCCTCCCGAGCCGCGCGGTGGAGTTGCTGCTCGAGGCAGGACAGCCGCTCGGCTCGCAGGAAGAGCCGCCACCCGCGCTGACCGTCGTGAAGAGATTCGGGTACGCCGGCGTCGGGAGCCGTTAGCCGCCCCCGGTCTTTCCGGACGTCAGTGCGCCGTCCGCATGAACGTGAACTTCTTGAGATTGCGCCGGTAGACCTCGCCGGCGTAGACGGTGTGATTCCTGTCGACGCTCACCCCTTCCGCCCACACGTCCGGAATGATGCCCACCACGGTCCCGTCCTTCGCGCTGCCAACCGTGACGATCTTCTGCGTCTGGTCGGTGACGTACATCGTGTCATCGGGGGTGATGGCCACGCCGCTCGGGTTGCCGAACTGCTTGTATTCGGTGATGTAGTGGCCGTCCTGGTCGAAGACCTCGATTCGGCCGCCATTGCCGCCCCGATCGCCGACAAACACTCGCCCCTTCGAATCGAGTGCAATGGAATGCGGCTGGATGAACTGGCCGGGACCGTTGCCCTTCGTTCCCCATGACTTCAGGAACCTGCCGTCCTTCGAGAACTTCGCGATGCGCGTGCCGACGTGGCCGTCGGCGATGAAGATGTCGCCATTCTTCGCGACGATGACGTCTGCCGGCGCGTTGAAATGCGTCGGCGACTCTCCGGGGATGCCCTTGGTGCCGAGCACCAGCAGTACTTTCCCTGCAGGGCTGAATTTGAAAACCTGATGGCCGTAACCCGCATCGAGCGCGGGCTTCAACTGCTTGGCAAGCTCTGGAACGGTGTTGGCGATGGTGCCGTCGGTGGCCCAGATGTTGTCGTCCGCGTCGACGTACAAGCCGTGCGGCCAGACGAACATCCCGGCGCCCCACTCCTTGAGGATCTTGCCGGTGGCGGGGTCAATCTGCAGGAGGGGCGGATCGGATCGTCGAAACGCGTACAGGCGGTCGCCCTTCGTGTTGACTGCCACGCGCCCCATTTCCCAGTACACGTTCCGGTTCCACGCGACGTAGCCAGGAGGCATCGGCGCCGGATCTTCGGGCACCGGGCCCCATGGCAGGACCCGTTGATATCCGGGCGCGACCTGGTGAGCGCTCTGACCTATCACGACTGCGGTCGGCGCGCGCGCGGCGGCCAGCACCGCAAGCGAGCAGGCACAGACGAGCAGCGGAACCCTGTCCAGAATCTTCATGGGCAGATCCTACTCCCGCTCGCGAAAAACGGGCCTGCGGAATATCGGGAATGGGATAGAGTTCCGCGCATGAGTATGCTCAAGCACGCTATCGTTGCCGCGGCCCTCTGTTCAGCGGCACTGCTCGCAAGCCCCGTTGTGCGTGGCCAGACCCCGTCAGCCGCACCGCCGGTGCACCTCAACCCGGCCATCGCAAGGCTCGTCGAGGGCAAACCTGCCATCGGCATCAGCGCGGACGACTTTTCACTCAACAATGCGCAGGGCATTGCTCGTTCCGGCGCAGACTTCGTGCGGCTGGAAATGGAACATTCGCCGCTCAATCTCGACGTGATTCGAGGGTTCCTGCTCGGCATGAATGACAAGGCCGCGTACTTGAGGAAGGGCAACGCGCAGTTGACCATCGCGCCCTTCATCCGCATCCCGACCTACGGGCGCGAGTCGTCGGACTGGATCGTCAAGCAGGCGCTCGACATCGGCATGATGGGGATCAAGTTCCCCACCATCGACAACAGAGAGCAGGCACTTCGCGCGGTGCGCAGCATGCGCTATCCGGCGCCCAAGAGCCCGAAGTACTCGGAGCCGGCTGGCCTGCGCGGAATGGGGAACGGCAATGCGACCTGGTTCTGGGGCGTGTCTGGCGCGGAGTACGCGCGCCACGCCGACCTCTGGCCGCTGAATCCTGAAGGCGATCTGCTCTCCATCATCATGATCGAATCCGCGGAAGGCCTGAAGAACGTCGACGAAATCGCGGCCGTGCCTGGAGTCGGCGCCCTGTTCGTCGGCTCGGTGGGCGACCTGCCGCTGTCGCTGGGCGTGTCGCCCGATTCCCCCGAGATCGAGGCGGCGATGCAGCGCGTGCTGCAGGCCTGCAAGCGACACAACGTCGTCTGCGGCGGTCTGGCGAACGCCAGCGACATTGCCAAGCGCATCAAGGAAGGATGGCGGTACCTGGATATCGGGCGCGCAGGTGCAGGGCTCACGGCCGCGGTAGACGCGGCGCTGAAGGCAGGTCGCGCGGCGGTCAATTAGTCCGGTGTCAGCAAACAAGGACAACAGAATGCATAGACACGCATCAAAGTCATTCGTCTTCGTGGTCGCCACCGCGGCTATTGTCCTCCTGCTCAGCAGACACGTGGTGCCGCATGCGCAGCAGCCCAGGCCGGCGACTCGCACCAGCGGCCCGTACACCGTCACGACCATCGCGGACGGACTGGACCATCCGTGGGGCCTGGCGTTCCTGCCGGACGGGAAC
>JBGOTP010000141.1:0-11860 GCA_041476545.1 Vicinamibacteria bacterium
GCGACGCCACCTTGACGAACTTCGCCACGAGCGCGTCGTGCGTCTCCAGAAAACGCGTCAACATTGAAGGGAGGAGCGGATCACCGGCGCGGAGGATGGGTCGATTTCACTTTCGTGCCTGACCGGCCGCGGACGCGGCGGTCGCCGGCGACGCTGACGCCACCGGCGCGGTTGGCACGCGCACGGCATGCCAGTCGGCGCTCTCGCCGTTCGTGTCACTCGCCTTGAGGTCCCTGGCGGACCGGTACAATGGTTTGCCCTTGTAGGCCCATTGCAGGGTCCGGTCGGGGCGGTTCACGATCGTCCAGTCGCCCGTCGACGCACCGGCGAGCAGCGGCGCCGTGAGCGGCTTCCACTGCTCGAGACACTGCTCGGTGCAGGGTGTCGACGCGGCCGAGCTATAGAGCGTAAAGCCCTTCGAATCGGCGAACACCGGTCCGCGCGGATTCGGTTGGCCAGTGATTCCGCCGGGCACGTCGGCCGGCAGCGGGATCTTCGTCCGCTGGGGGCTCCCGGCAGTGAAGCCGCCCCCTGCCCGCCCTCGCCCGGAGTCGCTACGAGTGGGGAATGGCGAGACCAAGGCGTAACGCCACTGGTCGCCCTGGCCCTCCGCCCATCGTGGCTTCGCTTCCCTCGCGTACCGGTACAAGGGTCGTCCCTTATAGGCCCACTGCAGCGGCCCATCATCGCGCGGAACCAATATCCAGTCCCCAAAGGGCTTGGCATCCGCCGATGCGCGCACTGGGATCCATTCAACGGTGCATGGGCCGTAGCAGGCCGATTTGCCAGGCTCACGATCGCGCTCGCTGACGTACAACGTGAAGCCCTTGACGTCCGCAAACATCGGCCCCGGTGGCGTCTGCTGAATCGTGATCTCCAGCGGCGTTTTGACGTCGGCCGCCCGCTCCTGGCCCGCAACCGAGGTACGGACGGCGAGCACCCCAACGACGCCGGCCGACACAAGCACGGCGCACCGGCGGTGTATTTGCCTATTCACGACTCCCCCCAGAAATCTCAACAGCCCGGGGGTGGAACTCTCCCACGGGCTGTTGACGGCGTTCAGACCAGCAGCTCGCCGATCGGCTTCTTGGTCTGCATCGACAATGTGCCGAAGCTCTCGATGCTGACACCCATCGCCTGCATGGCGGTGAGCGCAACACGCGAGATCGGCTCGCGCTTCGCCTGAATGTGCATGCCGGTGTGGAGCCGGCCGCCAGCGCCGCCCGCGAACATGACCGGCAGGTTGTTGACGTTGTGATTTCTGGCGAGCTCGGTTTCCGAGTGCGCCACGACCAGCATGTGATCGAGGAGCG
This sequence comes from Vicinamibacteria bacterium, assembly GCA_041476545.1. Classification (GTDB taxonomy): domain Bacteria; phylum Acidobacteriota; class Vicinamibacteria; order Vicinamibacterales; family CAVVIG01; genus JBGOTP01. Next base: position 1,314 of record JBGOTP010000141.1, read on the forward strand.
TGCCGGACCCCTCGGGCATGCCGTCGAGGATGCTCAGGAACGTGCCCCAAGACTTCATGATCTCTTCGATGAACTTCGTCGCCCCGAGCTGGTACCCGAGCACCGGATCGATCACCTCGTCGTGCGTCAACTGATGATGCGTCGTCGAGCTGCCCCGCTTCGTCAGAGACGAGGCCGGGTTGTTGAACGCGATATTAACCACCTTTGTCTGGTTACAGGCGAGCGCCATCGCCAGCAGATGCACCATGATCTCGTGGTTCTCGAGCACGTCCTCCATGACCGACTGGACTTCCTTTTCCTCCGGCGGCTTCGGCACCTTGCAGGCCACCAGCGGCTCAGGTTTCTCGAGCTGAATCGCGAGCTGCCCTTCTACCTGACGCACGGCGGTGAAGTACTGATCGAGGCGGGCCCGATCGGCAACCCCGAGCGATTTTTCGAGCGACTGGCGTTGGTCCTTCACCGCCGACAGCACGCTCTTGTGCGCGATGACCTTTGGATCCGGCGTGAACGTCGCCGCGTTCGGGTCGGTGAACCCTTCCCCGAAGATGCGCTGATAGAGCCGCAGGGCTGACGTCTCGACCGGGTTCATCTGGCCGGTGCCGGCGCCGCTCAAGCTGTTGTTCCGGTCGCCGATGGCCGAGATGTCGAGCGTCCGGAACCGCGTTCCGGTCCCGATCGCGTCGGCCACGATGTTGTCGAACGTCGGGCCCGGGAGCGCTCCGCCCTGGCCGGGCGCCGTTCCCGTCCGAAACGTCGGGACCCCCGTACCATGGGGGAAGTTCGGCTTGCCGTCGGTCAAGCAATCGAAGCCGCTGAAAACCGAGACCTTCCCTTGGTGCTTTGCAAGCGGCTGCAACTCAGGCGGCAGGTCGTAGTCCCTACCCGTTTTCGTGGGGAACCAGCGGACCGGCGTGACGCCCAGGCCCCAGAACCACGTGCCGAAGCGCACCGGGAGCGGTGCGCCGCCCTCCGCGAGCAACGTGCCGTGGCTGTTGAGGAAGCAATCGAGGTAGGGCAGCGTTACCGCGATCGTGGCCCCCTGAAACAGCCCGCGAAGGACTGTCCGACGCTTCAATACTGGACTCATTACTGAACCTCCCGCGATGTAGTTTCCCTGGCGACTGAAGGTTTGAGGAACTGGTCGCTCGCTGCAATGATGCGCATCAAGTCGCGCAGACGATAGTTGCTCTCGACGAAGCGTGTACTCAGCGTCTTCGCCCACGCGCTTTCGTCCGCGTCGAGAGGGCGCCGTACCGCATACTCGACGAGCCGCTTCGACAGACACACCGGCAGTTGGGGATGGTTCCGAACGGCCTGGCCGAGGCCGACCGGATCGTTGTACGCGTGCCCCTCGAGATCGCCGCTGGCGTCGATCAACGCGCCGTTCTCGTGCAACCGGTAAGTGCCCGCGCCATCGAAGTTCTCGAGGCTCAAGCCGATCGGATCCATGGCTTTATGACACCCGGCGCACGCAGGATTCGCCCGATGCGCCGTCAGCCGATCCCGAACGGTTCCGGTCTTCGTGTTTTCCACCAGGCTGAAATTCACGTTGTTCGGCGGGTCCGGCACCGGCTGACAGAGAACCAGCTCTCGGAGTGCCTTGCCTCTCAAGGTCGGGGAGCTGCGGCCGGGGGGCGAAAACGTCGCGACAAAGCTCATGTGCGACAGGATGCCAGCGCGCGGACTGTCTTCCGGGAAGTCGTACGGGACCCAGCCGCGCTGATCCGGCACCTCAACGCGATAGACCGCGCCGAGCGCGCGCGTCAAGAAGGTGTGCCGCATCGTGAACAGATCCCGATAGTCGCCGTTCTTGGTCAGCAGCAGATCGACGATCGTGCGCAGCGTCTGCTCCGGCATGTCTCGCTTCGCGTCGCGCGTGAACTGCGGGTAAATCGTGCCGTCCTTCGACAGGTCGGTGATCTGGTCGAACCCGAGCATGTCGGAGAAAAACGTCCGCACACCGCTCTCGAGGCGCGGCGACTGGAGCAGCCGATCGACCTGTTGCTTCAGCCCGGCCTGGGTGTGCAGCGTGCCCTTCGCTGCCGCTGCGAGGAGCTCCCGATCCGGCGTCGTATTCCACAGGAACAGGCTGAGCCTGGAGGCCTTCGAGTACGCATCGAGACGCTGCGCGCCAGGGTGGGCGGGATCCGGCTCGGTCCCATCGAGGTCGAACAGGAATCGGGGCGAGGTCAGCATCGCCCCGAGCGCGTCCGCCAACCCGGTATAGAAGCTCTTCGTCAAGGTCGCGGATGCGTGTGCGGCCGATACGTAGGATTTAACATCGGCCTGGGTCACGGGCCGCCGGAAGACGAACTCTCCTGTTCGACGCACGAACGCCTCGGCGCACGAGTCGTCCGGCATCGTGGCGGTCTGCGGCCGGCAGCCCACGAGCAGGTTCCGGTGCCGTTCGTCAACGACCTGCGCGGCAATCACCCGAGCCATCTTGTCGTACTGCTCCAACCCGGCCGGCGACACCGCAATCTGGCTGACGCCCTGGACCTGCAACCCGTGCGGCGGGCGCACGAGCGGATCGAAGCGCCCGGCGAACTCCACGTCTTCACCGAAGATGTCCGCGATCGCGTTCCGGTACTGCTCGTCGGTGAGACGACGCATGGTACTCGCGGTCGACGGCGCCTCCGCCGCGATCACGCCGATGGACACCGCCATGACAGCCACGCCCAGGCCGAACCGGATCCGAGCGATGGCCCTCGTTGGTTTCATCATGACCAGACCCGACTTCATCGGGACGCCGTGGTCGATCCCGGGCGGCCCGTGCGGACGGCCGACAGCGTCTCCCCCTGCGGCGGCACCAGAAACGCCGGTACCCCGGCGATCACCTGCGCGGCCGAGATCATCGTGCACTTTCCGGTCACTGGATCCGGGTACCCATCGGCCATTGCCAGCATCGTGTTGTACTCAGAAGCACAGTCGTTGTTCGCCGTGCTCGCCGTGCCCTTGCAGCAGTAGCCGACGGTATAGATGTTATCGAGCGGTCGATAATTCGCCATCACGCCAGTGAGCGTCCCGTCGGGCCCCAACGTCAGGCGGAAGCGGACATCGCGGAACTCATGCTCGGACACCTGACCGAAGGTGCCCCATGTGGACATCACCCAGTGCAGGTGCATCATGGGGATGGGGTCCGCCATCAACACGCCGTCGACGATGCGCGCCTTTACCGTGGTCCGCCAGCGGGGGTTGGGCGTGATGGTGAACGTCTGATAGGCCAGGTCCGATCCGTCCGCCGCCTTCAGCGAGAGGTCGCCGTCTGCCGTCGAGTAGATGCTCATCTCGACGTGGTCGTTGTTCTTGAGATCATCGAGACCGCGCAGCTCGATAAGGAAGGGATCCAGATACTGGTGGGTTGACGCTCCCGTGCCGCGGCTCAGCTTGCTGCAGCCCAGCGCGCGATAGAGCTGATTGTCGACGAGCGGTTCGCCATTCACTCCCTCGAACTTCGCGTGCGCGCAGGTCTTCGCCGCGGCGCGGCCATCAGTCGTCCCGTCGAGATTCAGGCCGTACGCCACTTTGCTGCTGACGCCGCGGTAGGTCCGACGCCGCGGATCGTTGACGAACGACTTCGGGTTGTTGCACACGTTCTCGCCGCCGGGTCCGGTGATGAAGTCGTTCTTCCACGCGTTGCCGTATTCCTTGGCGTTCTCGGGTTTCAGCAGCCGTTCGCGTTCCGCCGGACTGAGGGACTGGACAAACTCCTCCTCGACTGTCGCCTCGAAGCCCTTCGGGCAGTCCTCCTCGAACTTGCCGTAGTGGAACCCGTGGTCGGAGTTCGCGATCAAGAACACTCGCGTCGAGCCCTCTCGATTCGCGCCGAACGAACGCGTCCCTGCCGCGCTCAGTGCGAGCACTACGGCGACCAGCAACCCGATGACGGGCACCGGACGCACGGCCAAGCGCAGGGGCACAAAGAATCGCATCATGGCTGTCTCCTGTCGCCGACGGGACCGGACCAGCGGCCACGCCGGGTGAGTAAACGAGCGTAATATCTCATTGGGAATATAGCACTGGCCTTGAGGGCGGCCAGCTACCAAGATGTAGGTATCCCCGGCGGCCGGGGATACCTGAAACAAGATGTGCCGATCAGCGCAACAGCCTGACTATTTCCAGTCGAGCTGCAAGCCGAACTTCAAGAGGCGGCCGGCCAGGATGGACGAGGCCCGCGGGTACACCGCCGCCGCGGTGCTGTAGGTGGCGCTGGATGCGAGCACCGCGTTCGAGTTGAACAGATTGTACACGTCGAACTGCCCCTGCGCTCGCACCCGCTGTATCTGAATAGACTTCGTCAGGCGAAGGTCCGTCTCGCTGAAGCGCGACTCAAACTTCGCGTTCGGCGGCAGCATCGTAATCGAGGCGCTGGTCGCTGTGGCCAACGAATAACCGGACTGCGCGAGGATCTCCGCCTTCGTATAACTCCGGGTCGCGCCGACGCCCGGACCCGGCAGGTTGTTGAACGTGCCGCTCAGCTGCAGGCCCCACCACGGCAACGGGTAGTTGCCGAACAGCTTGACCTGGGTCCCCGCCGACCACGGGCTGACGTCGCGGCAGTAGCCGGGCCGGAACGGCTTGTCAATGGTGAAGCAGTTGTCGGTCGTGGTCTGCCCTGTGCTCACGCCGCCCGACAGCGTCTTCCCGCCGCTGAACCGCGCGTTCATCGAAACGTCAACGCCGTTGTACGTGCTCACCGGCTTCACCCCCGCCTTGGAGGCCAGCTCGACGAGGTTGTTCGTGGCGACGGTGGTCTTAAGGTCGGTAAGGCCGCAGAGCTGGGTATTGCTCGTCGAGCCGAGACGATCATCGGTGGGCGCCTGCACACAGTACGGGGCATAGTCGGCCGGAGTGAGGTTGAGATTGTCGGTGACGGTGAAATTGCCGTTCGTCGTCCGGAAGTAGCCCACATTGACGCCGAGACCTGGCCGCAGCTCCTGCTGGACGGAGATGCTCGAGTTGTAGACGTACGGCCGCGATCCCCAGCCGTTGAGAACCGGGCCGTCGAAGAACGTCGTCGGGGCCGTGGGGATGCCTCGATTGGGATTAGTCATCGCGCCGCACTCGCCGTTCGCCGCAGGATTCGTCAAAACGCAGTCCGGGATGAAATTGAAGTTGCCCGTAACGCCGGTTGCGGCGTTGAGCGTTTGATCGTTCCACGAGCGCGTGCCGCCGTTCAAGCCGAGCGACGCCGACGGCGAACTCCCGGCACTCGTCTGATGGACGATGAACCGGCCCCACGAGGCCTTGACCGCGGTCTTGCCGTTGCCGAACACGTCGAACGCCGCGCCGAGCCGCGGCCCGATGTCGTTCCAGTGGGGGTTATTCTTGACCTCCGGGAACGCGAACTGCCCCACGTAGTTATTCGCGGCGGTTGTGTACGCGTTGTACGTGCCGCGCATGCCGTCGTACCGGACCCCCACATTCAACGTCAGTCGCTTCAGCGTCCACTGCTCCTGGGCGTACAGCGCCGTCTGCAGGGAGTTGTAACCGCCCTGGTTCACGCCGTCGGTCGCCGGGCCTTGCGGGTCGACGAGGAGCAGGATGTTCGCAGGGACGATTGGGGGCGGCGTGCAACCCGCAATCAAGCACACGCCTCCGCGGACCTGGACGTACACCGGGCCGTACGGCGTGAACGACGTGTTGTTGTTGTACGACCCCGAGCCGGACTTCGACCCGTTTTCGTACGTGCGCCCTCCGACCTTCAAGGTGTGGGATCCCGTGCTGTACGTCGCCGAGTACTTCTGGTCGTGGGAGTAGCCGCCTCCCTTGATCTTCCCATCCACAAGCGGCGTGCAGCACACCCCGGCCGGGAATGGGTCCTCGCCCTTCGCGTTCCAGGAGAACCCCGTGACCAAATCATTCATGGGGATCGCAGTCACGGGCACTCCCTTAATGTGTTCGTCCTCCGGACGGCTGCTCGCACTCAAGTACGAGGAATTGCCGACGCTGAACAGCCATCGATTCCCTTTCACGTAAGTCCAATTGCCCTGAAACAACTTCTTCTTCCCATAGGGCGCGGTGATGTTGTGGGCAGCTTCCGGCGCTCTCGTCGAAGCCGCAGAGAAGTAGCAGTTACACTCGCCCTCCAGCTCGCCGAAAAACGAGACCTTCTGCGACTTCGTCAGCTGCAACGTCAGACGAAGATTGGTATTGTGATTCGGCGCCTCGTTCACGGCCGGCCGGCCCAGGTCGGGCGCATAGACCGGAAGGTTCCCATAGACGTTCAGTGGCGAGTTCAGTGGAATGGCATTGAAAAAGCTGCCGGGAACGATGTTCGCCGCGTTCCACCAGCGTTCCGCCGCATAGAACCACAGCCGATCGCGCTTGAGCGGTCCACCGCCGCCGCCGCCAGCGTCGTACAGCTTCTGCACCGTTCCCTGCACCGGCACGCCCCGCGCGACCAGCGCGTCGGTGAGGTTGTTGGCCTGCAAATGCAACCCGAGGACATGCCCCGAGCTGCTGCCGTTAAGGGAAAAGTTGCCCGACCAGCGATTGCCGCCATCCCTGGGAATCATGTTGATGAGGATGCCCGCATTCTCCTGCTCGGCGGAGATGCCGCTGCCAATCGTCGTCTCTTGGAAGGCGCGGTCGTTTTGCACCGTCGTGCGCGTCCACGGGCCGCCGCCCGTCGTCTGCGCGTTGACGGCCATGCCGTCCACGACAACGGCCTGGTCGTTGATGCTCGTGCCGTGGTATTGGAAGGAGGCGCCTCCGCCGGCCTTGTCACCCTTGGTCCCGCCAACGTCCTGACCGGACGCGCCCATCGTGGTGCCGAGCGTGAGCGACACGTAGCTCGACAGCGTCTTGCCCGTCGGCAACGCGTCCCACAGCTCCCGTGACAGCACCTGCTGGGTGGTATTGTTCTGGATGTCGACGATCGGGGCCCCGCCGGTCACCGTGATCGTTTCCGCGACTGCGCCGATCTTCATCTGTTCGCTGATGTTCGCCGTGAACCCCGTCGTCAGCTCCAGGCCTTCGCGCCGTACCGTGGAGAAGCCGGACAGCGTGAACGTGATCGTGTAGACACCAGGCGGAAGTTCGAGGATCTTGTAGTTGCCCTGACCGTCGGTCACGTTGCTCCGCGTCTTCTCGATCAGGGCGGGGCTCGCTACTTCGACCGTCGCGCCGGGCAGTACCGCGCCGGTAGTGTCTCGGAGCGTGCCGGCGATGGACCCTCCCGACTGGGCGAACGCCCGCGCCGGCCAAGCCACGAGCGTCGCGGCGATGAGCATGCCGATGAGAAGCCCCACAATCGTCCGTCCGCTCATGTCCGAACCTCCTTGTCGAATCGCCCTGCGTAAAGGACGAGATGCCGGGCAACATAGCACCCATCAACAGAAGGTGAACTACCACAATGTAGGTATTGCGCGAGTGAGGCGGGGATGGATGCGGAAGTCCGTATGTCGACGATTCCGAGAGGCGGGGGCTTCGCGCCCCCGGATCCCCTTTACGATTACCGCCCGGATTGCGGCGAGGCGGGAGATGCCGGCCGCCCTCTGGATCGCAATCTCCGAGGGGCGGCCGACTTACCGGAATGTAGGTATGCTCGCGAGGCGGGCAGTGCTCCTGCCGTATACTGCCCCAGCGGCAATGCGCTGGATGCCCCACTTCCATGCTCGCGCGGCGCTCCTCGCGTTCCTCCTCGCCGCCCCGGCAACCGTCCGCGGGTCGGACCCTCCGCTGTCGGACTACACGATCACATCCTGGACGAAGAGTGAATCCATCCGCTCGTTGTCGGTCTTGTCGATTAGCCAGGACCAAGACGGCTATCTGTGGCTCGGCACCAGCTCTGGTCTGATTCGGTTCGACGGCGTGCGGTTTGTTCCATGGGAGGCGTTGGGACGCGGCGCGCTGCCGCACGACGCGCCGATCTCGCTGCTCAACGCCCGCGACGGGAGCCTGTGGGTGGGATTCAGTGGCGCTGGCATCGCCAGAATCCGTCGGGGCGAGGCTACGTTCTTCCACAACCCGGAAGGCCTCACCTTGACAAGGACACTGCTCGAGGACCAGCACGGTCAGCTCTGGGCGGCCAGCCGCGGGGGCCTGTACCGATTCACCGGGTCGGCATGGGAGCACCAGGGGACCGACACGGGCCTGCCCCTTTCCCCGACCAACGCGCTGTATGAAGACGAGGCTGGCAGGCTCTGCGTGCGAACGTTTCAAGGCGTTTTCCGACGGGAGGCACCCGACACGCGATGGGAGCGTGTCACGCCGCGTCCGGACCAACTGATCCCGGCGAACCAGCTCATCCCTGCGCAATACGCGTCGAATCAGGCTGGCGCGCACCGAGACCGCCAAGGCAACGTCTGGATCATCTCGCTCGGACAGGGACTGTGGAGGATCAGGCCAGGAGCGAACGACCCGAGCGCCGTCGAGCACATGACCGTTCAGACCGGTCTCTCGAGCGACGTGGTCACCGCGCTGTACGAAGACCGCGACGGCAATATCTGGGTGGGCACGCGATCGGCGTTGCACGAGCTGACACCTCGGAAGGTGACGCCGGTCAGGGACATCGGAACATCCGTTGCGGTGCAAAGCACGCCGGACGGCAGCATGTGGCTGGCGAGCAACCGTGGTCTCATTCGATTCAAGAATGGCCAGCGCATCACGTACACCGAACGGGAGGGGCTGCCGGGCACGAATGTCCGGGCGATATTCGCCGACCGTGACGGAACGTTGTGGGTGGCTGCGAACAAGGGCTTCGCGCGCTTCGCGAACGAGCACCTGTCGCGGCTCTCGATGGCAGAAGGGCGACCGCTCGGCCGCATCATGTCAATCGCCGCCGATGGCGAGGGTACGCTATGGGTAGCTGATCTGCATCTGGGCCTCCTCCGATTGCGCGACGGCCACCTCACGTCGGTTGACGACATCCCGGAAATGAGGCAAGAGACGACGTTCGGCCTGTTCACGGACGACCGCGGGCGCGTGTGGATGGGACTTTCGAGTGGGCGAGTCGGCGTGCTGGAGGCAGGCCGCCTTTCCGTCCACGATCGGGTGGGCATCAGCGGACCCATCGCGGCGATCACCGAAGATCGGAGCGGCGCGATCTGGATCGGAGGCGACAACGGCATCGCGCGGTTCGCGGGCGGTCGATGGACGGCGGCCACGACAGAGCGCAACGGGTTCCCGAGCTCCCAGGTGACGGTGATCGTGGCAGACGCTGAAGGCTCGATCTGGACCGGAACGAAAATCGGGCTTGTCCGCGTGGAACCGGGCGAGCTCGACCGCGTCGCGTCGGCGCCGGCCTACAAGATCCAATACAAGCTGTACGACGAGACGGACGGCCTCGAAGGCCTGCCAATCGCGCTCGCGAATCCCGGCGGTGTTCGCGCGGCCGACGGCAGCCTGTGGTTCGTCACGAATGGGGGTGCGACGATCGTCACGCCAAAGACGCTGTCGCGCAGCCACGTCCCGCCTCCGGTCCGCATCGAGGAGATCCGCGCCGGCTCGCAGCGCTTCGAGCCCGGTGCGTCTCCCGTGCTTCCCCCTCACAACCAGCGGCTCGAGATCGACTACACCGCCCTCAGCCTCACGTCGCCGCACTCGCTGCGGTTCCGTTTTCGCCTCGAGGGCTTCGACACCGACTGGCAGGATGCCGGCTCTCGCCGTCAGGCCATCTATACCAACCTGCCTCCCGGACCGTACCGGTTCCGGGTGCTCGCGTTCGACAAGGAGGGCGCGTTCGATGCATCTGGCGCCACGGTGGCGTTCTCAATCGAGCCCGCGTTCTATCAGGCATCCTGGTTCTATCTCGCCTGTGCAGTGACATTCGTGGCTCTCGGCGTGGCCGCGTGGTGCCTGAGACTGAGGCAGATCCGCAAACGGTTCTCACTGGTGCTGGCCGAGCGCGTGCGTATTAGCCGGGAAGTACACGACACGTTGCTGCAGAGTCTCGTGGCGGTCGCGTTGCAGGCCGGCACGATGGCAGAACAGGTGCAGTTCCCTGGCGCCGGAGGGATCCGCGAGCAACTAACCCGCATGCGGAAGGACGTCGAACGGCAGATCCGCGAGGTTCGCGAATCCATCTGGAACCTCCGCTCTCCAATCCTCGAACACCGGGATCTGCCAGCCGCGCTCCGGGAAACAGGTGAACGAGTCGCACACGAGGCGGCAGTGCGCTTCGAGTTCATCGTGGCCGGCCGGCCCAGGCCGTGCGTCCCGAACATAGAGGAACAACTGCTGAGGATTGGCCAGGAAGCCCTGACGAATGCCGGACGCCACGCGCACGCCAGCGAAGTCCGTCTCGAATTGAAGTACGAGGACAATAGGGTACAGCTCCGGGTATCCGACGACGGGATTGGCTTCGACCCGGACGCCGGCGTGCAGACAGGCAGACATTTTGGCCTCATCAACATGCGGGAGCGAGCCCAGCAGGCCGGGGGGCACCTGACAGTCGTCAGCGGCAGCGGGAAAGGCACTGAGATTGTGGCCGTCGTCCCGATCGCTCCAAGTCAGGCCGCGTGATAGGACCAGATCGGATTCGCGTCCTGTGCGTCGATGATCATCAGCTGGTACGCGAAGGCATCGCGGCGCTCATCAACCAA
>JBGOTP010000142.1:0-11828 GCA_041476545.1 Vicinamibacteria bacterium
ATAGCATCGCGCCGTGTGTCCGGGGCCGACCGCGTACTCCGGAGGAGGCGCCGACGAACAGGGGTCGAATCGATCGGGGCAGCGCGGATGGAATCCGCATCCCGCCGGCAGCGCCCCGAGGACGGGTACCGAACCGTCGATCGTCTGCAGCCGGCGACCGCGAATGCCTCCGGGCATCGACGCCAGGAGGCCCCGCGTATAGGGATGTTGCGGGTTCCGAAGGATGGCGCGAGTGGGCCCTGTCTCGACGATGCGGCCTGCGTACATCACGGCGACACGGTCGGCGGTCTCTGCGATGATCCCGAGGTCGTGCGTGATGAGCAGCAGAGACAGGTGGAGCGCTCGCTTCATGTCCCGCAGCAAATCCAGAATCTGCGCCTGGATCGTGACATCGAGCGCCGTCGTCGGCTCGTCCGCGATGACGAGCGACGGCTTGCAGGCAATCGCCATCGCAATGAGAACACGCTGACGCATCCCGCCGGAGAGGTGGTGAGGGTAGTCGGTGACGCGTTGGGCGGCGTTCGGGATGTGCACGGCCTCGAGGAGATGCACGGCGCGCTCGGTCGCCTCGCGGCGGGTCGCACGATGGTGAACACGTAGCGTTTCGGCGATCTGAGCGCCGATCGTGAAGACGGGATCGAGCGCGGTCATCGGTTCCTGAAAGATCAGGGCAATTTCCGCCCCGCGGATGGCGCGCATGTGGGATTCAGACAGCGTCAGCAGATCACGACCCTTGAATCGGACCCTGCCACCGGCAATTCGTCCTGGCGGTCGCACCAGCCGCATGATCGAATGCGCGGTGACTGACTTGCCGCTGCCCGATTCGCCGACAAGGCCCAGCGTTTCTCCAGGATAAAGCTCGAAGCTGACAGCGTCCACGGCCGGGGACGGTCCCGAGCGAAGATCGAACACCGTCGTGAGTTGCTCGACTGAGAGCAATACGGAACCCTGAGCGGTGAGCGGTGTCTCGACGCCCTCGTTCATGCCGTTGCCGTCTCTTCGAAGACACCAAAGACGACGCGCATCGCATCGGAGATCTCGCCCAGTGTGGCGTATGCCTCAACGGCCGTGATGACCGGCGGCACGAGATTCGTGCCGGTCCGGGCGGCCTCGGTGACCGTGGTCAGCGCCCGGGCGCACGCCGCGGCATCCCGTCGCTCGCGCACGCTCCGCACGCGCTCAACCTGCTGCCGTTCGATTTCAGGGTTGACGGCGAATAGGGGCCTGGCGTCGGTTTCCGCCGCGGGCTGGAACGCACTGCCCGACTCCCTCTTCCCGAACTTGTTCACGCCGACCACGGCAGCCTCGCCCGAATCGATGGCTACCTGAGCCCGATACGCCGATTCCTGAATCTCGCGCTGAATGAACCCGCTTTCGATGGCCGCGAGGGTACCTCCCACGCGATCGATTCGTGCCAGGAGTTCTTCGGCGCCGCGCTCGATGTCGCCGGTCAGCTTCTCGATCACATACGATCCGCCGACCGGGTCGACGGTGTTGGCGACGCCGGTCTCGTGCGCAATGATCTGCTGCGTTCGCAGGGCGATACGGGCGGATTCCTCGGTCGGGAGGGCCAGGGCCTCGTCACGTCCGTTACAGTGCAGCGACTGCGTACCGCCCAGGACGGCCGCCATCGCCTGCAGCGCCACGCGGACGATGTTGTTGTCGGGTTGTTGCGCGGTCAGCGTACTGCCGGCCGTCTGCGTATGGAAGCGCAGCTGCTGGGCGCGGGGGCTGGTGGCCCCGAAACGATCGCGCATCAGGCGCGCCCAGAGGCGGCGCGCCGCCCTGAACTTCGCGATCTCTTCGAGGAAATCATTGTGCGCGTTGAAGAAGAATGAGAGGCGCTGTCCAAAGTGATTGACGTCGAGACCCGCGTCGATTGCGGCCTGCACGTAGGCCGTCGCGTGGGCAAACGTAAACGCGACCTCCTGCACCGCCGTGGAGCCCGCCTCACGGATGTGGTAGCCGCTGATGGAGATCGTGTTCCAGTTCGGCAGTTCGCGCGAGCAGAACGCGAAGATGTCGGTGACGATGCGCAAGGATGCGCGTGGTGGAAAGATGTAGGTGCCGCGGGCGACGTACTCTTTCAGAATGTCGTTCTGGATCGTACCCGCGAGCTTTACCAGCGGAATCCCCTGTTGCCGCGCGACAGCGATGTAGAGCGACAGCAGGACGATGGCCGTCGAATTGATCGTCATCGACGTGGAGACGCGATCGAGAGGAATGCCGCTGAAGAGGGTCGCCATGTCGTCGATGGAGTCGATGGCGACGCCGACTCGCCCGACCTCCCCCTGTGCCAGGGCGTGGTCCGAGTCGTAGCCCATCTGGGTCGGTAGGTCGAAGGCGACACTGAGTCCGCTGACGCCTTCTCCGAGCAGGTATCGGTAGCGGGCGTTGGACTCGGCGGCCGTGCCAAAGCCCGCGTACTGCCGCATGGTCCACAAACGACCCCGGTACATGGTCGGTTGAATGCCACGCGTGAACGGAAACTCGCCGGGGAATCCAGGATCGTCCATGGTCGTCAGCCGCCGCAATTGTAGCGCGACTCGCGCGAGATGTCGCCGTAAGTGCTTGACAGTGTTGCAATTTGACCGTACACTTCTTCCAATTTCAGGGCTTCTTGTACTGGATTTCAGGCGCCCGATCCCTGTTCACCGCGCGGGTGTTGCAGGCTGGATCGGGAAGCGCCCCGGAACCCGGCCCGGCGGCGTAGGGGAGGGACAGTATGGACGACGTGGTCAACCGGTTCGCACGAGAACTGGCCGACGCGATCGCCGCTGCGGTTGCGGATAATCCGCAGGTCGAGGCCTGTCGGGAAAAAGCCCGCGCGGCAGGCTTCGAGATGAAAGTGACGCTCGAAGCCGTGGTGGGTTTCGCGAATCGATCCCTGCAGGCTGGGGCGCTCACGAAGGTCGCGGCGCCCGCTCGCCCCGTGCGGGACACGACGCTGCGCCGGTCGCTGGAGGTGACCGCGAACGATCGGCGGTTCCTCCGTTCGCTGAGGATTGCCGCCGACGAAGCGGCGGAGGAAGTGAACTAGACTAGGAACGTCAAGAAGCCTCGGCCGCGGATGTCGTCCGCCGAAAGCTGCAGCCCTGATGCCCGGCGATCTCCCGCCCGACGAGTTCGGCAAGATGGCGACCGTGATGCTGCGGTTGCACGCCGATTTTCGGAAACGTCACGGCCTTCCTCCGGTGTCCAGCGCATGGACCCTCCTCGAGGATCTCGAAGACCTGAAGCCCCGTTCGGCGCTCAACGAGCCAGCCGTCCTCGCCTCGCCAAGGGCGGTGATGGGCCCTGCGATCAAGGCCACGCGCCGTGTCCTCTGGAAGATCCTGAAGCCGGTTTTCGATCGCCAGACTGAAGTCAACCGCGACGTGATCCGCGCGCTCGAGGCCCTATTGCGGGATCGTCAACAGAGCCGTCAGGCGTACCACGCGCTGGTACTGCGAATCTCCGAGCTCGAAATGGCGATCGCGCGGCTTGACGGGCGCGACGAGTGAAGATCGCGATCGCCAAACCCGACTACGGCGCCGTCGGCGGCTTCGAGATCGTCGTGCAGCGTCTGGCCCAGGGCCTTCGCGAACGGGGGCACGGCGTCGACCTCGTGCAGCTCGATGCGGCGACTGATCCGACCAGTCATCTTCCCGTGGCGGTCAGCCCGGACCAGCTCCGGTTGTTCAAGGAGTTCTTCTTCCATCTCAACATGGTGGCCCGGTTCGAAGAGCTGGATCTGTCGGGTTACGACGTCGTGCTCTGCACGCAACCGGGCTCCCATGCCGTGCGGCACCCGCGGAAGGTCGTGCTCTTCTATCACCACACGCGATCGTTCTACGACCTGCAGGACGTGATCGAAAGCGTGCGAGGCCACGACATCGACTTGCATCAGCTCGCCAGCTTCATCGTGCGCGATGTGGACAGCTTCTATCTGACGCGCGACGTGTCGATCCTGGCGGGCAGCCGGCGCGTCAAGCAGCGCCTTGCCGACTACAACCTGTTGTACGACAACGTCGAGGTGTTTAGCGCCGGAATCGACGAGGTGTTCCTGGCCTACGACGAACCCCTGTCCTTCGAGTCGCCCCTCTGCGTGAGCCGGCACGAATTTCCCAAGCGCACCGAGTTATTCCTCCACGCGATGAACCATGTCGACGATCTCGAGGGGCGGGTGCTCGGCGTGGGAAGCTTCACCGAAAGGCTCAAGGGGATCGACGCCTGGCTTCGACTCCAGCATCTTGCCGGCCCCGAGGGCTCCGCCGCGACCACGGCGACGTGTCTGGTCGATGATGGCAAGCTGTGGCGCCAGTACGCCATCCATCTCCCGCCTCAGGAACTGCAGGCGGCGCGGGAGGCCATCGGTAGGCGCGGCGTGCCGCCCACGGTTCGATTTCTCGGACGGCTCTCCCAGGATGATCTTCTTCGGGAGTACGGGTCCGCCTTGTGCGTCGTGTGTCCGGCCTTCGACGAGGACTACGGCCTGGCCTGTCTGGAGGCGATGGCGTGCGGCAAGCCGGTCGTCGCCTGCCGCGACGGGGGCGGTTACGCCGAGCTCATCGACGATGGTGTCGACGGTTTCCTGGTGGAGCCGTCGGGCCGCGGCATTGCCCGCGCGATCGAACGGCTGAAGGACCACGACCTGGCGCGCACGATGGGCGAGCACGGCCGCCGGAAGGCACGAACCTTCACCTGGACGAGGGCGGTCGATCAGGTGGAACGCGCTCTTCGGGCTTGCGCGGCCACTCGCGCGGCGGCGGCGGCGACAGCGGCCGGATCCCCCAGATAGAAGTGCCGAATCGGCCGCAGATCTTCATCGAGCTCGTAGACGAGCGGAATACCGGTGGGGATATTCAATTCGACAATCTCCGCATCCGACATGTTGTCGAGGTACTTCACGAGCGCGCGGAGGCTGTTGCCGTGCGCGGTGATGAGCACGCGTTTGCCAGACTTGATGGTCGGGGCGATTGCGTCGTGCCAGTAGGGTAGGAAACGTTCGACGGTTTCCTTCAACGACTCCGTGAGCGGCAACACCCTCGCATCGAGGGCCGCATAGCGTGGATCGCGTGCCGGGTTACGCTCGTCCCCCGGTTCGAGCGGCGGCGGCGTGATGTCGTAGCTTCTGCGCCAGATCTTGACCTGCGCCTCGCCGTGCTTGGCTGCGGTTTCGGCCTTGTTCAGGCCCTGCAGCGATCCGTAGTGGCGTTCGTTGAGACGCCAGCTCTTCGTGACGGGAATCCACATCAAATCGAGCGCGTCGAGCGCAATCTCCTGCGTGCGAATCGCGCGTTTCAGGACGGAGGTGAACGCGATGTCGAAGACGTATTCCCCTTCGCGCAGGAGACGTCCGGCTTCCCGTGCTTCTGCGCGACCGCCGTCCGACAAGTCGACGTCCTTCCACCCGGTGAAGCGGTTCTCTTTGTTCCAGGTACTTTCGCCGTGCCGGAGCAATACCAACGTGAATCGGGTCATCTGATCATCTCGCCGCTAGGCTAACGATCGTATCGCCGGTCGACCGGCATACTTCGCCGCGGATCCGAGCTCCTCTTCAATACGCAGGAGTTGGTTGTATTTGCACATCCTATCGGTCCGGCTCGCCGACCCGGTCTTGATCTGACCGGCACCGGTGCCGACCGCGAGGTCGGCAATCGTCGCGTCCTCGGTCTCGCCCGAGCGGTGGGAGATGATCGTGGCGTAGCCGGCGTCGCGCGCCATGGCGACGGCATCGAGCGTCTCCGTCACCGTGCCGATCTGATTCAGCTTGACGAGCAGCGCGTTCCCCACCCCGTCAGCAATACCTCGCCGGAGAATGTCCGGGTTCGTCACGAAGACATCATCGCCGACTAGTTGGACGCGGCCGCCGAGGGTCTTGGTCAACGACTGCCATCCGGTCCAGTCGCCTTCGGCAAGCCCGTCTTCAATGGAAACGATGGGGTACTGACGGATCCAGCTCTCGTAGAGCTGAATCATGCCGTCCGAAGTGCGATCAGCCTCACCCGATTTCTTGAAGGTGTATCGGCCTGCACCCGCCCACAGTTCGCTCGAGGCGACGTCGATCGCGAGACAGACGTCGCGTCCGGCCTGCAATCCAACAGCGTTAACGGCTTCGAGGACGACCTCCACGGCCTCCCGGTTCGAGGCGAGGTTCGGGGCGAAGCCACCTTCGTCGCCGACGCCAGTGGATTGACCGCGCTTCTTGAGGATGCCGCGCAGCGTGTGGAAGATGTCGGCGCCGATGCGGAGCGCTTCGCTGAAGGACGGCGCGCCGACGGGCATGACCATGAACTCCTGAAAATCGACGCTCGAGTCTGCATGAGCGCCACCGTTCAGGATGTTCATCATCGGCACGGGCAACGTGAACCGGTCGGTGCCGTAGAGCTGTCCGATGTGCCGGTACAGCGGCCTCCGGCGCGACCCGGCTTCCGCGCGCAGCGCCGCCATGGAGACGCCGAGCAATGCGTTGGCACCGAGACGGCTCTTGGTCGGCGTGCCGTCGAGCGCAATCATCGTGCGGTCGAGTTCCCGCTGGTCGACGTCGCGGTTGACGATCGCCTTGGCGATGTCGCCGTTGACGTTGGCGACCGCCTTGCGGACGCCCTTTCCGCTGTAGCGGGCGCGGTCGTCGTCCCGCAGCTCCAGCGCCTCACGTTCCCCTGTGGAGGCGCCAGACGGGACCGCTGCCCGGCCCGACGCGCCGTCATCGAGGGTCACATCCACTTCCACCGTCGGGTTGCCCCGCGAATCGAGAATCTCCCTAGCGTGCACGCGTGTGATCTTCACAGTGTCCCCGTAATTGTCCTGTGAGTTCTCACGTCTGAGTTCTCACGTCTGAGTTCTGACTTCTGAGTTCTAACTTCTGAGTTCTAATTTTTGACTTTATGACTACCCCCCTCCGCCGCGTTTGTCCGCATCAATCTCATACTGCAGCACTTCGTCGTCGAGCGAAACGGTGAACGGCTCGTCATCCGGCGTGACCACGACGATGCCCGAGTCGGTCACGGTGTGGCGTCGGCGATCCTCGGTGAGGTCGTAGCCGATGAGTGCGCCGCGCGGGATCAGCACGTCGCGGTCGATGATGGCGCGTCGAATCTTGGCGTGACGGCCGACGCGGACGCCCGGCATCAGGATGCACTGTTCGATGTGACAGAAGCTATGTACTCGGACGTTCGGGCACAGCACACTGCCAGAGACGACGCTGCCCGAGACGATGCATCCGGGTGAGATCAGCGAATCGAGCGCCTGTCCGAACCGCCGGCCCTCTTCGGCGAACACAAACTTGGCCGGTGGCGCCTGAGGCTGGTAGGTTCGTAGGGGCCATTCCGGATCGTACAAATTGAACTCCGGGCTGACGTGACAGAGGTCCATGTTGGCGTCGAAGTACGCGTCGATCGTTCCGATATCGCGCCAGTACTTGGACGCCTTCTTGTTCTCGTCGTAGAACCGGTAGGCATACACGGGTTCATGGTGAATCAATGCCGGGATGACGTCTTTGCCAAAATCGTGTGTGGTCGACTGAGTCGCGTCGGCATCGAGCGCGCGAACCAGAGTGTCGGTGTTGAAGATGTACACCCCCATGGACGCCAGCGCGAAATCCGGAGAGCCGGGAATCGGACTCGGGTCGTTCGGCTTCTCCTGAAAGCCCGTGACCTGCTCATGCTCGTCTATCGCCACGATGCCGAAGCGGCTCGCGTCGACGAGCGGCACTTCGATGGCGGCGAGGGTGACCGTGGCGCCACGTTCCTGATGGAACCTCAACATGCGCGCGTAGTCCATCTTGTAGACGTGATCCCCCGACAGGATGATCAGATAGCGCGAGTTCTCGCGCAGCACCGAATAGAGATTCTGATACACCGCGTCGGCGGTGCCCTGATACCAGTGCTCGCTCACGCGCTTTTGAGGGGGCAGAATCTCGACGAACTCGCCGAGTTCCTCCGAGACGACGCTCCAACCCATGCGAACGTGCCGATTGAGGGAAAGGGACTTGTACTGCGTCGCGATGAAGATGTGCCGCAAGCCGGAGTTGATGCAGTTACTCAGGACGAAGTCGATGATGCGATACGGCCCCCCGAAAAAAACCGCGGGCTTGGCGCGATCCTTGGTGAGCGGATACAGACGCTCCCCCGCGCCGCCGGCCAGAACAATCGCGATGCTGTCGTCAACGAGGGCCGACACGGCTAGGTCTTGCGGAGAATGACGCGCGCCGGAGCACCATCGGCGCCGACGATCCGCAGGGGGAGACAGAACATGTCGTAGTGGCCTGGCGCAACGTCAGCCAGATTCAGTCCCTCGATCACGATCGTGCCGGCACCGAGCAGGACATGGTGGGCGGGGGCGCCCGGCTTTCGGAACTCCTCCACCGACAAGTAGTCAACCCCGACGACTTTGACTCCGTGCTCGACCAGATACTTCGCTCCCGCCTCGGTGATCCCGACGTAGTCGCTGTGGAACTCGGAGGATCCCCACAGGCGGGAATTCTGCGTCTTGAACAGGACACGAAGATCATCAGAGAGATCCAGGCGCTCGAGATCGCCGGAATCGATACCCCCCCGACCGACGATTTCAACGACCCGTGTGCGGCCAAACAACAACTCGATAGGAAGCGACTCCACGCCCGGTCCATCGTCGAAGAAATGACGTGGGGCGTCGACATGGGTGCCCGTGTGGGCGCTCAAGTGAAAGGTTGAAACGTTGGAACTGCCACCGTGAGCGATGCGCTTCACCGGCTCGATGCTGAAGGGCGTGTTTCCGGGATAGGCCGGAAGATTCGAGTCGAGCGGCACCGTCACGTCGATGAGCTTCATGGGGCGGAACCGGGTGGCGATAATAGCACGCCGGGCAGGGATGAGGTCTGGCTGAAGTGCTGATTGGAGAACGGTTTGACTTGGCGAAAGCCCCCTCCTATGATGAGCTGTTCGACATTGTTTCCATAACTGGGAGACCCTTCATGGCCTTCGGCCGTCGCGCCCTTGTACTGACCGTGATTGTCGCTGCGTTCGGTTCCGCAACGCTCGTGGCCCAGGGTGGAGACGCCGGCAAGGGCCGTGGCGGTGGCGGCATGACGGAGGCTCAGAAGAGGGCGGTCATTCAGCCGTTTACCAGTGCCGCGGACGACGCCGCAACCGGACGTCCCGTACCGAATGATCTGTCGTTGGCCTGGATTCACTCTGACGTGTTGCGAATGACGGAGGAAGGCCAGACCTTTGTGCCCTTTATCCTGACTCTCGACCCGGCGAAGGTCACTGGCAACACGTTGTCCGTCTACTGGCGTGTCGTGTCCAAGAGCAGTGCGCCGCCCCCGCCGCCGGCGGCAAACGCGAAGAAGAACGACAAGAATCCGCCCCCGGCCCCCTCGTACGCGTACGAGGACCTTACGCCGGCGACCGTTACCCCCGGCCAGCCCGTGCGGATCAGCCGGTCGTTCACGACCACGGCCGGCAGCTACGATGTGTACGTCGTTGTCAGGGAGGGATTACCACCCTCGGCGACCGACAAGAAACCCGACAAGAACGCCCCGTTGCCGAAGGTCGCGGTGATCAAGCAAACAATCGACGTGCCCGACCTTTGGAATGGCGAGCTGAACACGAGTTCCGTGATTCTCGCCGAGAGCTTCAATCCGCTGCCGACACCGCTGTCGGCGCTCGACAGAGTCAGCCGTCCCTACGCGCTCGGTGCGGTCGAATTGGTGCCCTATACCCGAACGAAGTTCGTCAAGAAGGAAGAAATCGACGCCTTCATTCTGATTTACAACACGAAGACCGATCCGGCCGGTAAGTCCGACGTCAAGGTTGAATTCAACTTTCTCGTGAAGCAGGCCGGCGGCGAGAAGTTCTTCAACCGCACGGTCCCGACGAACCTGAATGGCGTGGCCTCGATCCAGTTGCAGGCGGCCCAGGGCGTGCCATTGCGGGACTTCCCCGAAGGGGACTACCGGTTGGAAATCATCGTGACGGACAATGTTGCCAAGAAAGAAGTGAAGCGCGACGTGAACTTCTCGGTCACGGGTCCATAGCCGGCCCCCACAGGGGAGTGGTGAACCATGAGAGGCATGATCAGATTGACGTCGGCGGCGGTCAGCGGCTTGACGCTTCTGGGGATGTCTGCGATCTCGAGCGCCCAGGGTGCTGGGCCGGGCCCGCAGCTGGTCGGACGGATGGCCTCCGTCGTCGCACCGGGTTTCATTCAGGGCGTCGTGAGCGACGACAAGGGTTCACCGATCGCCGACGTGATGGTGTCCGCGCTCGGCGCGATCACGGCCTTGGCGGTGAGCGATGTGAAGGGCCGATTCGAATTGCGGGCACTTCCGCCCGGGCCGTATTTCGTCGGGGCGCATCTGGGCGGATACACTGCGCCGCGCCCTCAGCTCGTTGAAGTGCGCTCGAACGGGAGAACGGCCTCCGCTATTGCTCTCCGCCGTGCTGATGTGATGCCGATTCTCGCGGCGGGAGTTGGGGCCTTCGGGACGACTGCTTCACAGGGCGCGGATTCTACACACCCACCTGATACCGCGGAACGGGACGCCGGCAAGACGACCGCCGATCCCAGCGAGACGGCATGGCGGCTCCGTCATACGCGTCGAGGGGTTCTGAAGGATGTCACGATTCCCACCGATCTGTTCGCGGGGGGAAGTCCCGCGAATGTGTTTGCCGCGACGCCTTTCTCGGGCCAGGTGAACTTTCTGACGACTGGAACATTCGAGACGCCCCGGGATCTCTTCTCCCCGAACGGCATGTCGCATGGCATCGCGAACGTCAGTCTGACGGCTCCCGCCGGTTCGAATGCCGACTGGACCGTCCGTGGCGCCATGACACAAGCCGACATCTCCTCGTGGATCGTGGCCGGGTCGTACCGGACGCGCGACACAGCTCGCCATCAGCACGGTCTGGGGCTTTCCTACAGCACGCAGCGCTACGACGGCGGAAATCCGCTGGCGCTTCGCGAGGTCACCGACGGCAGCCGCAACGCAGGCGAGATCTCCGGGTTTGATACGCTGAGGTTGACACCCACCACTTCGCTGACCTACGGGGGGCGCTACGCTCAGTACGACTATCTTGAAGCTCGAAATCTCGTCAGCCCTCACGTCGAACTGGTCCTGACGCCCTTCGAGAACGTTCGCATCCGCGGATCCGTGTCGCGCGGCGCGCTGGCTCCTGGCGCCGAGGAATTCCTGGCGCCCCGCGACAACACCGGTATCTGGCTGCCCCCGCAACGCACGTTCTCCGCGCTCGAACCGGGCCGCGCACTGGAAGCCGAGCGGACGCTCCACGCGAATATCGGATTCGAGCGGAATTTTCATGGTTCCACGCTTGGATTGCGCGCCTTCCACCAGCTGGTGAGCGATCAGCTCATGACGTTGTTCGGCGCGGAGATGCCGGACCAGCCGAGCGCCAAGATCGGCCACTATTTCGTGGGGAGTGCCGGCGATGCCAAGGCCACCGGCGGCGCGGCGAGCTTTGGAACGTCGCTGGCCGGACGGGTCCACGGGTCCGTGGAGTATTCGCTCGCGAATGCGCGCCTCAGACCGGACGCCGATCTCCGCCATGTCGTGTTGATGGCATCGTCCGCCGTGCGTCCCCGGGCCGAACGCATCCACGATGTGGCGGCCACGATTGAAGCCAGCGTGCCGGAAACCGCGACCCACGTGCTCGTTCTCTATCGCGTCGGGAATGCGTTTGCCCACGGGTCGGAGACGCCAAGTGGTGGCACCGCCACGAGGCGCGCCCTCGATTCGCGCTTCGATGTCCAGGTCCGGCAGTCCCTGCCGTTCATGGCCTTCGGAACGGCGAGGTGGGAGATGCTGCTGGCGGTTCGGAATTTCTTCCATGAGTCCTCGCCCGAAC
>JBGOTP010000143.1:0-11794 GCA_041476545.1 Vicinamibacteria bacterium
ATCCACTTGTCGAGACCCATCCGGCGAATCTCGGCAACGTCGCCGGCACGCGGTCCAAACGTCAGCCGGTTCAGGGCGTGGACGATTTGTCTGTCGGGGGGAAGTTTCTGATCAAAGCGGCCCGCAGAGCGGCCGGGGACCGGAAGGCAGGTCAGCAGCACTGCCGCAACGCCAACGGCGTATCCCAAGCGTTTCATGCCGAACTCCTTCGATGCGATCTTCTTGTACTCCTCCACCAGACTCAAGACATTACTGGGGTAGATGGGGCAGGTCGGGCAGGTCGGGCAGGTGGGGCCCCAGGTCGGCCAGGTAGGCCAGGTCGGCCAGGCCGGCCAGGCCGGGCGGGTGAGGCAGGCAGGGCCGGTGGGGCAGGGTGCTCCAGAACGTGGAATCCCGAGTTGAAGAAGTGACGCCGCGCGCGTGCGCGAAGGAGCCAGTCGCGGAGCCGAAGGCGATGGTAGAGTAAAAGCGATGTCCGTGCGCGACCAACAATCTGTCGTCGATGTGTCGCTCGCGCCCGATGCGGTCGTCGAGGCCTACAAGAAAGACGTCGACCGGACCCTTATTCGCGAGAACCTCAAGCTGACACCCGAGCAGCGGATCCTCCAGCTCATGAAGCTGCAGGAATTCGCGGAAGAATTGCAGGCCGCCGGCCGCCGATCGCGCCTCTGATGATCGATGCCGGGAAAATCTCAGCCGATCCCCCACAATCACGACGCCGGGTGAAAAAGTAATGATGTCAAATACACAAGGCGGAACCAATCGACGCAGGTTTCTGGCGACGGGTCTTGGCGCGGTTGCGCTGGCGGGCGTGGGCCGCACGGCTGAGGCTGCGGAACCGAGCGCGCTCGAGAAGGCGAACATGCAGGTGGTCAAGGATTTCTGCGCCGCGTGGCCGGGCCACGACCTCGAGAAGATCCTGTCGTTGTTCGCCGACAACGGCGCCTATCGCATGACCGAGACGATGGAGCCGGTGAAGGGGCGCGATGCGCTGACCGCGCGGATCAAGACCATCATCAACAACGTGGACCGTTTCGAAATTCTCGACACCTTCGCGCGGGGACCGATGGTCGTGAACGAGCGGATCGATCGCTTCTCCAACTTCCAGCTCAAGAGCTGGCACGGCGTCGGCGTGTTCTTCCTGAAGGATGGGAAGATCGTCGAGTGGTACGACTACACCATCGCCTCCGAACGCGCGTGACCGCGCGACGCTCACAGTTTCTTCAGGGTTTTCTCCGGCCCGCGTCACGACTCGTCTCCCCTCCGTCTTCTAAGCTCTCCATGGATGGAGGGCATGATGAAACGCCGACTGTTCCTACTCGTGATCGCGGGCCTCGCCGCCGGTTCGGCGCGGGCCGCGGCCCAGACCCTCAGTAAGCCGTCCGTGACCGTGGTGGCCTTCACCGCCGATCGCGGCGCGAAGCTCTCGTCCGAGCAGGGCGCGGCCATCGCCGATGAACTGGCGCGTCAGCTTGTCGAAGGCGGCCGCTACCGGGTACTCCAGCGCGAGTGGCTCCCAGCGCCCAGGGGGTCCGTCGATGACCTTCGTAAGGCTGCGGCATCGGCGGATGTCGAGTACCTCGTGATTGGAACCGTCAGTCAGTCTCGACGCGCCGTGCCGCAGAACTTCCGTCCGGTCGCGCTGGAGCAGGCAGGCTTCGGCGTCCGTGTTCCGGGGTTCGGGCGGCGCCCGATTGGTGGCCGGGGGATCCCACCGCCGCCGCGCAGGGTCGAGCGCCCGATGGTGACGTTGGATCTCCGCGTCGTGGATGTGGCCTCCGGCGAGATCGTCCGTCGCGCGGGCGCCCAACACTGGGTAGATGGATCGGCGCCGAGCCCGACGACGGTCGTCGCAGGACTCGTGGGCGGACCAGCCGGCGCCGTACTGGCCGTGGCGACGCATCGCGGCGCTTCTCCGGACAAACTCGACAAACTCGATCGGGGGATGCAGCAATCCATTGAAGGCGTGGCCCGGACGTTGTCTTCCTCCGCCGCCCAACTGGCGCGCGACTGAGGTTGAAAGGAAAACCATCATGAGCATAAGGACTTCGCATTTGCCGCACATCGCAGCACTCGTCGTTTTCTCCTTCTGTCTCCCGGTCTGTCTCCCAACGCCCGTACGGGCGCAGGAACTCTCGGCGCGTCCGTCCCTGACAGTGGCGGATTTTGCAACCGATCGCACCGGATGGATGCCGCCGCCTCACCTTGGCGAAACCCTCGCGGAGCTCCTCACCGATCGTCTGGTGACCGCCGGACTGTTCCGCATGATGGATCGCGGCTGGCTCGTGACCGCGCCCCACGGGAACCGGGACATTCCCTTCGACGTGCTTCAAGAGCGTGCCGCGAGCGCGGGGGTGGACTATCTGGTGGCGGGATCCGTGACGCGACTGTCGAACGAAAAGCGTTCGTCAACCGGCGGCGGCATCCTGCCGATGCCTCTCATCGGCGGCATCGTCCGCAAGCACAAGACTGAGCAGGTGATCGGCCTCACGATTCGTGTGATCTCCGTCCGCACGGGGGAGGTCGTCGCGACCGCGACGGCGGAGAGCGGGGCGTCTCACGACCAGACCTCCGGCGGCGGCCTGGCGATGGTGGGGCACGTGCCGCTTATCGGAGCCAAGGGCTCAACGGTGACCGGACTGCAGGACGGATTGCTGGATAAGGCCGTGCAGCAGGCCATCACGCTCGCGGCCGAACGACTTGTCGCCGCAGCACCCCGGATTGTGCAGGCACACTAGTACTGGTTCGTTACCTTGTCAGTCAAGGCGGCGGACGTGTGGGCTGCGCGGCGACCGTGCGAGCGGGGCGTGCACCCGGCAGTTGGGAAACCGAATCGTAGGGCCGAAGTCCGCGGCAACTCACGGAGTTGCCGCATGCCGCCGACAGATCCCGAGATGAGGTTTCCCGCGCCGTCGAGCCGGTCGCCGCGCAGCCCACACGTCCGGTGCCGATACAGAGGGCTAACATACTAGCCAGTCGCAAGGCGTGAGCGCGATATACTGCGCGCGTTCCCCGCCATGGCTGCCGCCTCGTCCGGAACCTCGTACCGCTTTGCCCCGTTTCGCCTGGACCCGGGCGCCTTCAGACTGTTGCGCGGAGACGACCCGATTCCGCTCGCGCCGAAGGCGCTCGATCTGCTTCTCCTTCTCGTGTCGCGTCCGGCGGCGATGGTGTCGAAGGAGGAGATCATGCGGGCGCTCTGGCCCGACATTGCGGTGACCGACAACGCCCTGACGCAGGTCGTGTCGGACCTTCGACAGGCCCTGGGCGACGACCCCGCGAAGCCTCGATTCATTCAGACGGTTCCTCGACGCGGGTACCGTTTTATCGCGACGCTCGAAGCCGCGTTCCCGCAGGCGCCGGGGTCTGTCCCATCTGCGCCCGCGTCGCCACTCCCGGCATCGACGCGCATCGGTGTCCGGGAGACGTCCAGTCTTGACGCCTACCGATCCTTCACTGAAGGACGTCTGAAGCTCGAACGGATGGATCCCGCGCAGGTGCCTTCAGCCATTCACGATTTCGAACGGGCGGTCGCGCTGGATGCGCGCTATGCGCCGCCCTGGGTCGGCCTCGCGCACGCACGATTCTGGTTGTTCGAAGCCTCGCGCGCGCGCAACCGTCCCGACCTCGCACAGTTGACCGCCGCAATCGCCGACGCGCATCACGCGATCGATCTCGATCCCGATTTCGCCGAAGCGCATGCGGCGCTCGCGCTGATGCTCACATCCGCCTGGCGTACCCAGGAGGCTGTCGCCGCCGGCCGTCGGGCCGTGGCACTCGAACCCGGCAACTGGCGCAACCACTGCCGCCTGGCTGTGGCCGCGTGGGGACAGGAGCGCCTCGACGCGTTCGACCGCGTGCTCGGGCTCTATCCGGAATTCGCCTACGCGTATTACGGCCTGGCCATGGTGCACATCGCGCGCGGCGACCTCGAACGTGCGTCGAGTGCGCTGGAGCAAGGCCTCCCGTTCCAGGATCGGGTGGCTGGTAACAGCGAGCGCTACCCAGCCAGGGGTCTTCACTGGCTGCTTGGCATGATCCTCCTCACGCGCGGATCCGTGCGCGCGGCACGCGACGAGTTCGATCGCGAGCTCGCCTCGGGCGGACGCGAGCTCTACGCCGTCGAGTTTGCCGCGAACGCTCACGAAGGGCACGGACTTGCGTTACTCCGCGAGGACAACGTGTTGGATGCCGCGGCGATGTTCGAGCGTGCGCTCGAAGCCTATCCGGACCGCATCCGGTCGCTGCTTGGGTTGGCGGAGGCGCACGGGCGGCTCGGACACGCTCCGGCACGCGAGGCCGCGATCGCGCGCGCCGTCGAGGCGATTCGCGGGCTCGACTCGAGCGGGCGCAGCGTCGAGGCCGCAATCGCCACGGCAGAGTGGCACGCGGCCTGCGGTCGCGCGTCGGAGGCGGCGACGGCGCTCACGCGTATGCTCGCCGCCGCGCCTCCGGGCCTGGCCGGCTGGTCGATTCCGATCGATCCACTCCTTGTGCCGGGCTCGGACTCTATGTTGGCGGCCGTGCTGAATCGGCTTGCCGAACGCGCCCGATAGCGGCCTGACCTCACATGGTTTCAAAATATATTGAAAGTTCAGATAGGATTGGTTTATGATGTCTGTCTATGAGCGACACGGCATCCGTTCGAGAGGCGTTCGTGGGGCTATGGGGCAATATGGGGCCGTTCTGGGGCGTTCCGCCCGCCACCGCGCGCGTATACGGGTGGCTGATCTCGAAAGCGGACGCCGCGACGGCGGACGAGATCATGGAGGGCCTTGGCATGAGCCGCGGCGCGGCCAGCATGGCCTGCCGCGAACTGCGCGACTGGGGATTGATCTACCTGGAACGGGAATCCGGTGTCCGCCAGCTCCGCTATCGGCCTGAGACCGACCTGGAAAAGGCCATCAAAAACATTGTCCAGACGCGCAAGCGGCGCGAGTGGGATCCGATGCTCGAACGGTTGCGCGAATGGATTCCGAAGCTCGAGGCGGATCGCTCGGCCGAAGCGCGGGTGTTCCGCGACCGGTTGAAAGCCATCGAAGGGCTGGTCGGCATGGTGGACTCCATGGCCGAATCATTTTTGAAGGGTGGGATGGTCCGGAGTCTTAGTCTCAAGGTACTGGTGGCTGCAGCCGGGCGCAAGAACGTGCGGAAAGGCAGGAAACAGTCATGAACGTGTGGTCGAAGCAGTCACCTGAAAGGATGTCCGCATGAGTCCCAGTGTCGCCATGTTGGCCGGCGTTGTCCTCCCGAGCGCGCTCTCGGTTGCCATCGTGCTGTTTCTTCGGCAGCCGCTTTTCAATCTTCTCGTCGAGCTTTGTGGCAACGCGGCCAGGGCTCAATTCTGGGCCGTGTTTTCGGTGCTGTTCACGATGCTGAGCACCGTATTCGGCGTCCTTGCTTCACTGCCGGGGTCCGATGGATCTCTCGCTGAGTATCGCGGGCTGGTCCTGGCGTTAACGCTCGTTCGCGCCGGCGTCCTGGGCTTGCTCATGGCGCTCGTCGCGATCGCGTTCATCCTGCTGGCCGCGATCCGGAAGTACGATGAGGCCGACCCCCGTCGGCCGGCCGCGTGATGCGTGATGACGCAGCCATGCGCGCAAGCGGCGCGAGTGAGGGAGTCGTCGCTTCCCAGTTCACGGAGATGACGGAAGGTTGGAAGTCCCATGAAGCACACAACACTGATCGGCGTGGGTCTCGTCCTGATCGGCGTGGCGCCGGCTCTTTCCAGAGCACACGCGCAATCGCCGGCGACCCCGGTGACGTCGTCGACGTCGACGGACGTTCCGCGAAAGATTCTGTTCGTCGGCGATAGCTTCACCTACGCGCAGGGTGGGATCTACACGCACTTTGAAAAGCTGGCTGCCGCGGCCACTCCGTCGTTGGTTGTTACAACCGACAAGGCCGTGGCCGGCGGCGCGTTCCTGAAACGTTTGTGGGAACTGCAGGCCCCGGTCAAGGCCATCGACACGGGCGCATTCGACGTCGTCGTCTTGCAGGACGACATTCCAGAGACCAACGTGGACTACTTCCGCCAGTATGCGCGCATGTTTGTCGATGAGGTGCGCAAGAACAAGGCGCGCCCGGTCTTGTTCATGGCCTGGGCCTATCAACGCCTGGGATGGATCTCGATGCAGGAGATCGCGCAGGCGCACCGCCAGCTTGCGAAAGAACTGAATGTCGATGTGGCCCCGGTCGGACTGGCCTGGCAGCAGGCGTCGAGACAGCAACCTGCTCTCGACATGTATGCAGCGGATCGCGAGCATCCGAGCGTCTACGGTACGTATCTCGCGACGTGCGTGCTGTACGCCACCATCTACGGGAAAGATCCGAGCGGATTCAAATATGTCGCACCTGGAATGACGTCGGAACAGGCCGCGTTCCTGCAAAAGACAGCCTGGCAAACGGTCCAGGACTATCGCGCGGGACGGCTGTAGGCTGGGGCCGCTTTCACGACGTCTTCCACGCCCGGATTTCAGGGGATGACCGGCAGCGGCTCCCACCAGACGTACTTGCCTTCGAGCACGTCCTCGAGCGCATCAGTCCGCCAGCGGCCGCCGGCGTCCTGATAGACGCCCTGGTAGCCTTTCGCGACTTCGATGTACAGCTCCTGCAGCTGCGAGTCTTCCGACAGCCAGACAATTCCATCGTTGTCGCTGATTGAGGTGAGGAGCTCGAAGAGTCCGGGCACGGCACTCGCCGACTTTCTGTCGGCAAGTGTCGCCTTCACGTGTTGAATGAACACCGGCTCGGCGCCGGACCGTTCGAGATACGCGATGTACTCCTTGTAGCCGCGCATCTCGGAGGGCGCCAACCTGAAGTAGCGATCCTGAACGATGGCCTCGTAGTTGCGAGCTTCGCCGGACGCGAGAAACGCGTCGGCGAAGTGATTGTCCGGCCCATGGCAGGTGGTGCAGGAAAACGGAGCGGAGACGGCACTCCGGGTAGATCTGAACTCGTTCTTCCCGTTCACCCTCTTGTAGATCGTATGGCGCGCGAGCTGCGGGTCGCGGTTGAAGGGACCCCAGCCGATCCGGACAGCATCGAAGACGTACAGCTTGTCGCTGCCTCTCACGCGGCGCCGGCCCGCGGTCACCTGGGTCTGAATGCGGATTTCGTCGGGAAGACACAGCCCTCTTGACGGCTTGTCTTCGCGCCACTGTTCGTTCACGTAGATGGTCTTGGTCTCGCCGCCGGACGAGCCTGACAGCGGCAGGTCGAGGCGCTTCACGATGTGCAGGCCGTAGCCTCGATCGTCGCCAGGCGTGCTGGAGGCCTCTGGAGTGAAGCTCACATACGCCACCTGTACGCGATCGGCATTTTCCGGCGCATAGACCTTCGCCAGGTCCGCCCGCGTCTGCCCGCGCACGGCGTCCTGGTAGCGCATTTCTTCCTGCTCAAGATTGAGGCGCGTGCGATCGCCTTTCAGCAGGTTGGCAATGCTCTCGAGGCGGGCATCAGTCAGGTAGGGTGCGTACGGCTCTTTCGCGACGACGCCGGATCCGAGCGCCATTGCGGCACCGACGAAAAGCGCAATCGTCCCGGCCGCCCGCCTGGCCGTTGCGATCGTCACCGGGCAACGCTGCCAGAACCGAAATCCGCTTGCGCCGGACGTGCGGAGCCGGACGCGGCTCCGTTCACCAATTGCGCCAGCTGCGCGGCGAAAATGGTCACCACCGCGGCCACGAGTGGTGTCTGCTCGGCGCCGTGCTGAAGTTCGATCGCGAAGACACCTGCACAGCCCGCCGGCGTGAGCAACGGGACGACCAGGGCGCCGCTGGCGTCGGGCCGGCCTTTGATGACGCACACCTGGCCCGATCGGAACGCGGCCGCGGTGGCATTGTCCGCGTCACGCCGAAGGGTGGGTAACTGCGCGAGCACCTTGTCTGAGTATCCGTGCGCCAGCACGGGTCTCAGTCCCGATGCCACGGAGTCCCAGACCCACACGACCAGGCCCACCGCATCGAGGATTCCGGCGGCTTTCTGCAGCAGCGGTTGAACGTCCTGTGCGTGCTCGACCCGCCCGAATTCGGTACAGAGATCCGCGACTGCCAGGAGGTCGATGTCGGGCAAGGCCGGCTGGCGTGCAGAAAGAGAGCTGGCGGACTCGGGAGGCGCAGGCGACGGGACGCGGACCCTGGACAGAGACCCGATAGCGGAGCCGACCATGTTGCGAAACCGGGTTGGCGGCCCCTCCTTCGTCCCAGCACCATCGAGAGCGGCGGCGACCGCCGCTATTGTCGCGACATCCTCGACCGGATCAGGGTGGATCTCCAGGAACTCGCGAACGACCGCGTCTGGACTGAGACCTATTGCGTGAGCGTAGGCGCGAATGAAGGCACGGCGAAAAATACCGGAGGGCCATTGCGAGACGTCGTCCCGCTCCAGCCCTTCGAGGAGCGCACGCTTGATCTTGGTCTCCTCGGCGATCGTGAGGAGAGCAATCGCCTGTTCTTCACGCCGCTGGCGAAGTCGAGATCCGAAACTCTCGAGCATGCGTTGGATAGCCCTTCGCGCGAGAGTAGCAACATGGGCGCAGTAGTTCAAGTAAATGTGGGTCTATGTGGCTCAGACTTTGGACACCAGATCGCGCCGTTTGGCTCTCGGGCGGTGGTACACTGGTTCAGGCTCGCGATGAGCAACCCATCAACGCCCTCTGCGGACTCGCCGTTGCGCCAGATCCCCGCCGACGAGCGGGCCCGGATGAAGCAGTGGCTGGACAATTGGAAGCGCCTTGGGCCGATCCTCGAACAGGAGCGCTGGGACCGCGTCAAGGCGCTGACAGACGCCGATGCGGCTCGCGACGCGTCGCGTCTCTTCGATCTGTGGCAGCCCGACTGGCCCACCGACGAGGGCCAGGGGCTGCTGCTGCACCAGCAGGTCTTCGCTCGCGCGCGGAACAGGCGTTGATCGATCGTCCTCCGCCTCATCTCATCGCCGCCGCGCAGTCGCTGCTCGGCGTCCTGGACAACGCTCGGATTCAGGCGTGCCTGATCGGCGGCATGGTGATTTCGCGCTGGGGACAGCCGCGCGCGACGACCGATGCGGACTTCTCCGCGCTCGCCCCGTACGGCGACGAAACGCGTGTGCTCGACGTGCTACTGGCGCGTTTTCAGCCGCGCCGGGCGGATGTCCGGACGTTTGCCCTCGATCATCGAGTCCTGCTCCTGACGACAGCGGACGGCGTCGGCCTGGACGTCGCGCTCGCCGCGTTCCCGTTCGAGATCGAGGCGCTCGAACAGGCCACGTCGTGGGATCTCGGCGTCGGCGTAGCGCTTCGGACCTGTTCGGCCGAGCACCTGATCGTCTATAAGCTCGTTGCCGCCCGGCCGCAGGATCTGCTCGACATGGAGGGCATCGTCCGCCGGCAGGGTCGCCGCCTCGATCTCGATTGCATCCGCCGCTGGGGTCGCGAGTTTGCCGACCTGAAAGAAGATCCCGACCTGCTGCGTCCGTTCGAACGTGTCCTGCGTACCGTCCCCGACGCTCGCTGAGCGCCACCCTGTCGTTCCGGGTCGAGGCTATTCGCCTGACGGGCAAGATCGGTCACCGACGTGAGCGCAGCAGCGCCTCGAGAAACGCCCGGTCGAGTTTGTCCTTCCCGGTAGGTCTCCTTGGTTCGGATGAGCGCGGCGGGGCTCGCGACGGGGACGTCCACATCATCCAGACGGATCGCCTCCGCATCCGCCGCCACGTCGGCATAGCAAAGGCCGCAGGCTCGTCCCATCAGATCCACGATGATCTCGTCCGCGATCCGCACGACGACGTGATCGCGCACGTCCGTGTCGCTGACCTCGGCGGCAGCATTGTCAGCGAGAACGGCGAGGCCGCGCTTGACGCGCGCAACATTCTCGGGGTCGTCATCGACCAGCAGGTCTATGTCTTTGGTGAAGCGCGAAGCGCCGTGCGCGATGACGGCAAATCCGCCGATGAGCACATAGCGCGCGCCAGCGGCGTTCAACGCGCGGCAGAGTCGGACGACGTCCTCGGGCTCAGGCGCTCTCGCGTACGCAGGATCGTCTCGGTCATCCAAGAGTCGGCCTCTGCAAAGCTCGAAAAACGGTAAATCCCTCGTGGCACGAGCCAGGCGGTTCCCCGTAAGAGGGCCGCCGTTCTGGCGAGCCGCCCCTGATCGGCCATCCCATGGCCATCCAGCAGCCGATTCCCGACACGCAGCATAGCCTGCATTATCGCACCTTCGAGGAATCGTCCTTCAATTCTGCACGGCCTTGGGCCGCCCCGTCCCCGTCAGCGCCGGCCGTGCATCGCAAGGATGGCGTTCCAGAGCGAGTGTCCGCCAAGCCACGCCGCGGCAGCCACGACGACCACGAGCACAATTGCGACAATCGATCGTTTCTTCATAGCTGCACAGCCCCCAGTCCCGAGCCTCTAACCTCTAGCCTCCAACCTCTAGCCTCCTGCCTACTGCTGCTTCAACGCGCGCATGGGCTCGACCCGCGAGCCACGGATGGCAGGGACAATGCCCGCCGCCAGGCCGACGATCACGAGCAGCAGCGCCGCGGCGCCGAACGCGATCGAATCGAACGGGCTGATGCCCACCAGAAACGTCTGGAGCGCGGGCGTCAGGCTCACGGACGCGGCGCCGCCAATCACGACACCGGCCGCCACCAGGAAGAGGACCCGCCCGAGGACCTCACGTCTCACGCGACCAGCGGAGGCGCCAAGCGCCATCCGAATGGCAATCTCGGTCGTGCGCGAGGCCACGACGTAGGCCATCACACCGTAGAGGCCGATCATCGTGAGCAGCAGACCGAGCATCCCAATCGATCCCACCAGCACCGTCCCGGTACGCCGCATCGTCAACTCGAGGCTGGTGGCGCTGCGCAGCGTCTCGACGCTGACGGGCACCGTTCGATCGATGCTCTCCGTGGCGCGCCAGATGGGGGAGACCATGCTGTCGGGAGACACGGACGTCCGGATATGCACGATGAGCCGGCTGGGACGCTGTGCAAACGGATAGTAGATGACCGATTGAGGAGCCTCTCCGATCGTGTCGATCCGGCTGTCGCGGACCAGGCCGACGACCTCGGCGTCGAGTTCTCCGCCTGTCTGCACCCGTTTGCCAATTACGTCCTGTCCCGGAAAGTGTGTCTTGGCAAACGTCTCGTTGACGATCGCGACTGCCGGTCGGCCGGCGACGCGCGACGCGTCGAAATCCTGCCCGCGCAGAAACGGTATCCCCAGTGACTGAAAGTATCGAGGGCCGACGCTGTAGGTCGATGGTCTCGATCCGGGGATGTCCGTTCGACCGGCGGGATGAAAGCTCCTGAGCAGCGAATCGCCTCCAAGAGGAACCGTGTTCGCCACGCTGACCGACGACACACCGGGGAGCCGTTCGATGCGCTCCACAATCCGATCGGCGAAGCGGAGGCGTGCCTCGCCGGGATACTGACTGGCATCGATGTTGAACCGGGCGACGACACCATGGTCGATGTCGAAGCCGAGATTCACGCGGCCGATGTAGAGCTGGCTCCGCACGCACAGGAGCGCCAGAACGACCAACGTCAACGACATGGCGACCTGGCCGACGACGAGTGCGTGCCGCAGCCAGAGCCTGGCGGTCGCACCGCCGCCGCTCTGCCGAACCTCGGTCACGATGTCGGCGCGCGTCGCCTTGAAGGCCGGGATGACGCCGCAGAACACGGTCGTGATCGTGACGAGCGCCAGCGCGAACAGCAGCAGCCTGCTGTCGAGTGTCATCGCGCCTTGAAACGGCGTCATCGCGCCGCTCCAGGGGGCCTGACCGAGCGCGAACGCCAGCGGCAGGCCAACG
>JBGOTP010000144.1:0-11732 GCA_041476545.1 Vicinamibacteria bacterium
ACGGACCAAGGACAGCTATCCCCCTGCCTCCAGCGGCTGCGCCGCCGCCTTCCGGAAGGAGACGCCGTGTGCCTCGGGGCCGAGCCAGATGACCAGCGTGCCGATGACGAGGACGAGTGTGACGAGCCCGCCCATGGCTTGCGTATACGTGAACATCTCCCCGAGCCTGGCCTCGAGCGTGGGAATGCTCGAGGCGCAGAGGACGCCGAGCTGGTAGGCAAAGCCGGGAAAAAATCCGCGCAGGTGTCCGGGTGACAGCTCGTTGATGTGCGCCGGAATGACGCCCCACGCCCCCTGGACGAAGAACTGCATCAGGAAGACGCCGACCAGAATCCGGATCGTGCTGTCACCCGACAGCCACAGGGGGACCATGACGAGCGCGCACAGGGTGGCGGTGATCATGGCGCGGCGCCGGCCCGATCGATCGGAGTAATAGCCGAAGGCCAGACCACCCAGGATGGCGCCGATCATGGACAGCGCGATGACATCGGCCACCTGCGTCTGGCTGAATCCGAAATTCTTCAGCAGCGTCGGATACATGTCTTGCGTGCCGTGCGAGATGAAGTTCATCATCGCCATCAGCAGCACGAGATACAGGAAACGGCGCCAGTGCACCAGCAGCGACCGCCGGTAGGTGGTCCAGTCGACCCGATGTTCCTCCCACGCCGCCGACTCCTTGACCTTCGATCGAATGAAGAGCGACAGGAGCGCGGGCAGGCCGCCCACGAAGAACATGACGCGCCAGCCGTTGCCCGGATACTGCGCGTTGAAATACGGATAGACCGTCCGGAAGGTCATGGCCGCGATGAGATTGCCGATGGCGTAGCCTTCCTGAAGAAGGCCCGACAGCAGCCCGCGTAACTTCGGCGACGCCGACTCGAGCGCGAGCGATGCGCCGACGCCCCACTCTCCGCCCATGCCAATGCCGAACAACATGCGCAGGACGAGGAAACTGACATAGCCCGGCGCGAAGCCGGACAGCACCGACACCGTCGCGTAGAAGATCACGTTCAGCATGAGAGGGATCCGCCGGCCGAAGCGGTCCGCCAGCAGGCCGAAGACGACCGCGCCGATGGGACGCATGGCCAGCGCCAGGGTCAACGCCAGTGCAATGTCCGGGCGCTTGCGGCCGAACGACTTCGCCACATCGTCGATGACGAACGTCAGGACGAAGAAGTCGAATGCGTCGAACGTCCAGCCGAGAAAACCCGCGAGCACGGCGTTGCGCTGGTTGGCGCGCTCGGCCTTCGTCATCAGACCAGTGAGGGTGGCAGGCATGAAGGGTCCTCGACAGTCGTTCCCGACAGACGATACGGGCGAACGACACCGAACGCAAGCGGGTACGTGACTTCCCGCGGGTTGCGATGACGATCGGAGTCATAATGCCCACATGAGACCGGTTTTTCGGGTCCTCGTCCTGCTCTCCGCATCGCTGGCGATCCCAATCGGTCTGTCGGCGCAAAAGAAGCCACAATCCCAGCGCCCGTTTCGGATCTTCGTGACGGTCATCGATCGGACAGGCGCGCCCGTGCTCGACCTGAGCCCGGACGAGTTCGACGTCACCGAGGGCGGCTCGAAGGTCAGGGTGGTGCGAGCGTCACTCGTCAAGGAACCGATGCGCATCGCGCTCCTCGTCGACACGAGCGACGAATCCCAGGGTTCCCTGATTCACATTCGTGGCGGGCTTCGCGCGTTTCTCGATGCCATCCCGCCACAGGACGAAATCCTGCTCATGAGCACGGGCGGCCAGGCCCGCGTCCGCGTCGCAACGACACTCGATCGCAGGAAGCTGACCAACGCCGCAGACGGCCTGTTCGCGGACGGCGGCGCGGCGGTTCTGCTCGACGCGCTGCTGGAGAGCTGGACGCGGTTTCTCCGCGACGCCGAAGACCGCTGGCCGGTCTTCGTGATGGTAGGGACCAACGGTCCGGACGGCAGCCACACAACGGACTTCCAGTTCGAAGCCTTCATCCGTGATATTCGGGGCTCGGCCGCCAGCGCCCACGCCATCATGCTGTCATCGTCGCAGTCGTATTCGAAGGGGTTCGCCGCGAGCCTGGACGTCACCGAATACACCGGCGGGCACTACGAAGCGCTGGCAGCCAGTAGCGCCCTGCCCGCGAGAATGAAGCGGCTCGGCGAGCAAATCGCCGCGCAGCAGAAAGAAATGAGCCGGCGTTACGAAGTGGATTTCATCAGCCAGTCACGCGACCCGCTGGTGCGGACGCTCGTGACCGTCGCGCGCGACGGCACCCGAGTCGAACTGACCGCCGGACGGCCCATCCAGTAGATCACGCCGGGAGCGCTCAAAAACTGAACCCCAGTCCGACGTCCACCTTGCGCGGGTTGATCACCATCGTCGCCCGCCCGAAGAGCGGCGAGGTCATCGTGCCGTTGTAGCTGCCATAGTTGGCGTGGTTGGTGATGTTCTGCGCGTTCAACTGGAGCGACATGCGATAGCGCGGCGCCGGCGGGGCGTTGATGACGTTGACCGTGGGAGCGCCGCCGCCGCCCGCGATAATCTGGATGCCTGGCGGCGCGGACACCGCCGTCTTGCCGAAGCCAATCGTATAAAAGAGGTTGCTGTTCAACGTCCACTGTCCGCCGCCGCGCGCGTTGTTGCGCGACACGCCGGCCGGACGATCGTTGAAGACGAGATCGCCGTTGTCGTCGTGTCCGCTGCGGATGTTATAGGGCGATCCGCTGGCGATGTTCATGTTGAGGTTCGCATTGAGGTTCCGGAGCTGCGAGCTGTTGATGCCGATGTTCACGCGGTGCCGGACGTCTCCATTCGATGGCCCCCATTCGCCTTCGACCGTGCCGCTCGCCGGCAGGCCGAACACACCGTCGGCGGTGTTGGTACGGTTCCGGCCCAACTGATAGTTGCCATTGATGTTCAGTCGCCGCCAGTCGAAGCGCCGACTGGTCGTGGCTCGCGCGGCGCCAGGCGGCGGGGGTGGCGCCGGAGCCCGATCGCCACCGTTCAGGAGGACCCCGATTGGCGCTCCACCTCCCGGGCCGGACACGAGGCCGATCGATCCACCGGATGGCGCCGTCGCTCTCGCCAGACTGACACTGAAATTCGTGTTCAGCGAGTGTTGGATCGATCGGCCATCAGACACCACCTGGACGATGTTCGCAAACGCCGGATCGAGACGGACGCCGTTGACGGGCGCATTCAGGTTGCTGCCGCGCCACTGGTTCGATCCGCGCGTATAGGCATAGGTGACGCTCACGCGCACACGCGTGCTGAGGGTCTGGTCGACGCCCGCACTGACGCGCTTGAACGTCGGGAGCTGCAGATCCTTGCTGAGCACGTAGCGGTCGGTTGGAGGGACCACTCCGATGTTTCCGGGATCGAGGGTAACCGGATCCCACACCGGGTTGACGATGTTCAACTCGCGCTGTCGGAAGCCGTCCGTCTGGATCGCCCGCTCGTAGGTGCCCGACGACATCCAATCGTAGAACATGCCCGTGCTGGCGCGCAGCGTCGTCCGGCCGCTGCGGAATGGCGCCCATGTGACGCCGAAGCGGGGGCCCACGTTGAAGTTGTCGTTCACGTGCAGCATCTTCTCGTAGCGCACGCCGGGACTGAGTGTGAGATTCCGCCGCACGCGAATGTCGTCCTGCAGGTACACGCCGCCCGTTATGTACCCGTATTCGATGTTGGGATCGCCGACCTGTTTCGTGTAGCTTCGCGGCGTGCCTGCTGTGTACGCATCGAGGCTTTCGAAGGTATAGGTCCCCAGATAGTTCTGCTGGTTGTCCGATCGATACCTGCCGCCGTCCATCGAGATCCCCGTCCGTACGGAATGGATGCCACGGACGTAGTCCAGGTCGGACGCAAGATTGACCGACCGCGAATGGCGTCCTCCTCTGATTTGCTGACCGCCATCCGTGAAGGCCTCGGTCACCCTGACCGTCGGCTGCTCGACCACCGAATGCGATGCTGAATCCGACAACCCGAGCTGAATCCGGGTGTTCGTGAAGAAGCGGCGTCCGAGCGGGCCCGCCTCCTGCGCACGGAGAAAATAGTTGTGGCTCTCGTTCGAATACGCGCGCGACGGCAGATTGTAGTCGCCCGTGCCGATGTTGCTGTTCTTGAATGTACTCTGGTTGTAGCCGACGCGCAGCGTCTGATCCCGGTTGATGGCGTAATCGAAGAGGCCGGAGATGAAGATATTGTCGCGCGGTGACCTGAGCTTCAGCGTTTCTGACTGCGTCGCGCCACCCGCCAGCGCCGCATTCACAATCGGCGTGTCGTAGGAATGCTGGCCGCTAGTGGACAGGGAAAAAGAACTCCGATCCTTCGCTAGCGACCCGCCGAAGTTCAACCCGTAGTTCTGGATCTGCTCGGGGCCCTTGGTCGGGGTGAAGGGACTGCGTCCGCTCATCGAGCCGTCGCGCAGCCGGTAGTTCAGGCCGCCGCGCACGGGCCCGACGCCCGGTTGGGTGATGATGTCGATGAACAGGCCGCCGGCGCTGTGGTTTTCCGCGGCAAACGCGTCGCGCGTGACGTGGATGGATTTAATCTGCGCCTTGGGCGGGAGCGCGGATCCCTCGAAGCTGTCCACGCGGATGACCGCGTCGATGCCGGCGATGTCCTGCAGCTGCTGCGCCATGACGTCGGGGTCGTCCGAGAGCGCCGCGATCTGCTCGCGCGTGAGCGCCGACCCGAACGCCTGGCTGCGATCCGCCGCCGTCACCTGGCGATCGACGCCGACCGTGACGCTGTCCCGGAGTCGTGGCAGCGCCAGGATGATCGCCTGGCGGTTGTCGCCGGCGCGAAGGCGCACGTCTTTGAGGATGTTGGTCTCGAACCCCTGGAACTCGGCCTGGATGCTGTAGCGGCCTGGCGCCAGCCCCGTGATGGTGGCCAGGCCCTGCGGCGAGGTAACAACTGCCGGGATCGTCGCTGCCGCCGGTGCCAAATCGAGCGCGACCACCGTCACCGTGGCCGACGGAATCACTCCCCCGGTTGCATCCACAACCGTGACGAGCAACCGGGCGACGGCGGCCGGCGCCTGGGGAGCCGGCACCTGCGGTGCGGGCCGGACCTGTGCGCTGACAGGCACCGGGCGCCCCAACACGCAGAGCGAGAGACCAGCGATCGCCAGAACGGGGCCGAGCCGCATCATCTGCGCACCTCGAATTTCCTCGGGTCGATCTTCGTGTTGAGCCTGAACCGGTCGAACGTCGTCTCCTCGACCGTGTCGGCGCCGACCGCGCGTCGGAGCCGGAATGGAAACCGCATCCCGTCGACCTCGCGGTAGTCCGCGTAGTAGATGCGGTTCTCGACCGGCTTGCCCTGGGCCTGCGTCTGCCAGCTGACCATGATTGGCAGATGGGTTTCCCTATAGACGAAGAAGCGGAGGGCAAAGTTGGGGGCGCCCTTCACGTCGATGACATCGGCTTTGCCCTGAGGCGCTTCGGCCTGCCCCGTGTACGAGAACGTCAACGGATACGCGCTGAACGAGCTCGCGAACATCCCGAGCGTGAGGCGCACGAAGTCCTGTTTGACGACGGTGGCTCGCGCGCGCCGCTGCGCCTCGATCTGCGCGGGCCCTGGAGCCGGGGGCCCTCCCGCGCGGGCAGGCATGACAGGGACCGCCAGAACGGGCAACTGAATGAGATCGTCGCCGTTGAACCCAATCGTCGTCGGACCGCTCTCGCGCGCGGGCACTTCGTCCCGCCGCGTGTACTTGTTCGGCAACTCGCAGAGGATTTCAAATTCGATCGGGACGAGGTTCGCGCCCTGCACCTGTTTCGTGCGCCCGGTCACGACAAAGCTCGTGACCGCGGCCAGCCGTTTCTCGCCACCAAGCGCCTCGCGCACAGCCGCGAGAACGGGACCCGCGTCAACAACCGGCACTGGCTGTACTGACGGTGCGGAACCTACCGGACCTCGTGCAGGTACAGGAGCAGCGGGTGCGAACGGGGCCTGCGCACCGGCTACCACGCCGGTCAGGACCAGTCCGGCAATCGTAAGGACGTGTCCGAAGTGTTCGAATTCGCGCATGAGACCCCCTTCGCCGGATTGTCGACGCATCCCCGTTTTGACGTCAAGAGACGCAAATGGTTCCCTGACGAGCGGCCGGGCGCGTTTATCCGACCAACAGGTCGCGCGCCTCTCGACTCCAGCCTTCTTCCCACGTCGGGCGCGCGGACTTTCGTGCACCGGCGCGCAACCGGTCGAGGATGGGCTGCTCGGCAGGATAGCCCTCGAACAGATCGAACAGGATGTCGGCCAGTTGCCGCGCCGTCGAGAACAGCAGGCCGTTGTCGCCGTGGCGGACGCGCTCGGCGAGGCAGGCGCCGTAGTCGAGCGCGCACACGGGCACGCCGGCGCCAAAGAGGTCCGCGATCTTGATCGGGATGTCGAGTCCGGAGGACGAGCGATGGAGGCAGAGCCCGAGATCCGCGCTGCCAACGACACGCGGGTACTCTTCGGGATCGAGCCAGCGCGTGCGCAACTGGACCCGGCGCGCCGGCAGACCGGCAAAACGCCGTTCGAATCCCCTCCGGCGAGCGCCGTCTCCAGTGACGAGGATAATCAACGACGGGAACCGTCGATTCGGATCCGCGGCTTCCCACCCGCGCACCCGATCCTCCAATCGGAGAACGGCATCGATGACCACGTCGAAGTCCTCGTCTTCGGTCCAGCTCGATGGGCAGATGATGAATCCCACCGTGCCGCCCACAAGGCCCATCCGCCCAAAGAGCCCTTGCCGGAATCGTTCACGCTCCACACGCTCCATCGGGGCAAATACCGACGCCGGCCGGTCGTAGAGCACTCGCGCCTGGACGATCCCGAACTGCTTCTCGAGAAACGCCGACAACCCGCGCGAGACGCACAAGTGCGCGTCGGCCTTCCTCGCGTCATGCCGCTCGACCCAGCGGAACAGCCGCACCGCCGGATGCCAGCGCCCGATCCGCCGCTGCAGCAGCGTGTACCCCACGTTGTGCCAGTCGATCACGTACCGCACGCCGGGCTTGCGTAGCGTCCATGACGTCACGGCCAGCGTCGGCAACGCGGGCGGGTTCTGCACGAGCACGAGATCGATCCTGGCAGGCCTGACGTCGTTGGCAGGCGGGGCAGGCGGGGCGGGCTGGGCAGGCTTGACGTCTTTCCTGGGGCGTTCGAGCTGTCTGAGCACGCGCCACAGGCGGACACTCAGCTGAAGCGCTTCGACCACCGCGACGACGGCGTACCGAATCCCGGATCCCTGACCGAACCTCTTGGTAAACGGCGAGAACCGGTGCACGGTGATGCGCGGGTCGTTGGTGATCGATCGTGAGAGTGAAGTGCCCTCGTAGCCGACCAGATCGACGTCAACGCCGCTCGCGGCAAGCGCGTGCGCGTGGTACTGCATGCGGGCACTGCGCCCGAGATCGGCAAGCGCGACGACGACGGCTCTCATGGGGGAATGATCGTTAGGAAGCGAAATGATTATAGACGAACGCATACACTCATCACGAAGTCACGAAGGACACGAAGCTTTTTGGCCAAACTAGGCCTTCGTGCTCTTCGCGGCTTCGTGATGAAAAGGCGGCCCTTTCCTCTCTAGCCTCCGGTCTCGAACCTCTGCTATCGTAACGCCCCATGCCCTCCTCTGCGAGTTCCCGCGAGCGCAAGACGCCGCTCGGCGGTCCGGCATCGGTCGTGGAGACCGCCTGTCCGCTCGACTGCCCGGACTCGTGCAGTCTGGCCGTCACCGTCCAGCACGGCAAGGTGACCACGATCGATGGATCGCACAAGAACCCGGTCACCGACGGTTTCATCTGCGCGAAGGTGCGTCAGTTCGGGGATCGCGTGTACGGCCCCGATCGCCTGCAGCACCCCGGGATTCGCAAGGGACGCAAGGGCGAAGGCCGGTTCGAGCGCGTCACGTGGGATGTCGCGCTCGGGCACATCACCGGGCGCATGCAGAGCGCGAAAGCTCAGCACGGGGGCGCGTCGATTCTGCCTTACTCGTACGGCGGCTCGAACGGCCTGCTGACGCAGGACAACCTGGACGCGACACTATGGCGGCGCTTCGGCACGTCGAGGCTGGCCCGGACGCTGTGCGCGGCGCCGACCGGAGCGGCCAACATGGCGCTCTACGGCAAGATGCCCTCGGTCACATATCAGGACTATTGGGCGGCAGCCCTGATCGTCCTGTGGGGCGTCAATCCGTCGGCATCTGGCATTCATCTCGTGCCCTACGTGCGCGAGGCCCAGAAGCGCGGCGCCAAATTGATCGTCGTCGATCCGCGGACGACACCGCTGGCGCGGTCGGCCGACGAGCACCTCGCGGTGAAGCCGGGGACAGACGTCGCCGTGGCGCTCGCGATCCACCGCTATCTGTTCGAGCAGGGGTACGCGGACGAGGCCTTCCTTCGCGAGCACGCGCGCGGTGCCGACCGCCTGCGTGAGCGCGCCGCCGAGTGGACCATCGCCGATGCGGCGGAAGTGGCGGGCATCGACGCGGCGCAGCTCGAGCGAGCCGCCAGGATGTACGCGGAGTCGTCGCCGGCGCTCATCCGGTGCGGTTGGGGTCTCGAGCGCAATCGCAATGGCGGCAACGCGGCCATGGCGGTGCTTGCCCTGCCGGCTGTTGGTGGCAAGTTCGGGGTCCGCGGCGGCGGATACTCAATGAGCAATTCCGCGTCCTGGAACATCGAACGCCCCTGGATCGGCGCACAGGAACCCCCGACACGTATCGTGAACATGAACCATCTGGGCCGCGCCCTGACCGAGTACGCCGATCCGCCGGTCGACGTCCTGTTTGTCTACAACTGCAACCCGGCCGTCACCGTGCCCGACCAGTCCCGCGTGCTTCGCGGCCTGGCGCGCGAGGACCTCTTCACCGTGGTCTTCGAACAGGTGATGACGGACACCGCGCTCTATGCCGACGTCATCCTGCCGGCGACGACCTTTCTCGAGGGCTACGACTTCGCGAAGGCCTACGGTCCCATCAGCCTCGATCTGGCGAAGCCGGTCATCGATGCGGTGGGCGAATCGCGATCGAATGCGGACGTGTTCGGTGAGCTCTGCGCGCGGCTTGGCGTCCTCGAGGACGGCGAGCCGGCCGGCGAGCTCGATCTCCTCGTCCGGGTCCTTGACGGACTGCCTGGCACGATCGGCGCCGACCTCCGCGACAACAGGCCACCAGCGCCTGCCTTCGGGATCGCACCGGTGCAGTTCGTGGACGTCTTTCCCAACACGCCGGATCGGAAAATCGATCTCTTCCCGGAGGTTCTCGAGCAGAGCGCGCCGCTCGGTCTGTACCGCTTCCAGCCGGATCCCGCGACCGATCAATATCCGCTGGCGCTCATCTCGCCCGCGAGCGACAAGACCATCAGCTCGACGCTCGGCGAACTCGGTCGTTCGGACATCAGGCTGACGATGCATCCGGAGGACGCGTCGGCGCGGAGACTTGCGGACAACGATCTGGTGCGGGTGTTCAACGATCTGGGCGAGATGCACTGCACGCTCAGCGTGTTCCCGAGCGTGCGCCCGGGGACGGTCAGCCTGCCGAAGGGCGTCTGGCGCCGCAGCATGCGCAACGGCGTCACCGGCACCGCGCTCGTGCCTGATACGCTCACGGATCTGGGTGGCGGCGCCTGCTTCAACGACGCGCGGGTCCAGGTGGGGAAC
Source organism: Vicinamibacteria bacterium (assembly GCA_041476545.1). Lineage (GTDB taxonomy): Bacteria > Acidobacteriota > Vicinamibacteria > Vicinamibacterales > CAVVIG01 > JBGOTP01. The sequence goes on from JBGOTP010000144.1 coordinate 9,641, forward strand.
CTCGCAATCGGGTAATCGGGGAATTGGGGAATCGGGGAATTGGGGAAAGGGTAAGACTTGGAGGATGTCCGATGAGGCGAATACTTCTTCAGGCGATTGCCGCGGCTGCAATGCTCGGAGCGGGATGGGGTGTGGCACGGGCTCAGGCGCCTGCGCCCAACTTTGAGTTGGTCGTTGAGGCCCCAGCCGGAGCAACAACTATCAAGTGCGTGCGAGGCTGCACGCTCATGTGGGTAGAGCGCGGTATCAATCCGAACAACACACCAAAGCCGCAGTTTGACTTCTCATGTTCCGGCGGCAACGTGGAGCGGTGTTCGTCGTTCCGAGTGGGCGGCTGGGTCACTCCCTAGTTGGGTTTGCCAACAGAAAATTACCTTGGGTGTTCGGGGAATTGGAATTGGGAATCGCTCCGGCTCCTCCGCTGTCTGCGCTGTAGTGAAATCAGCAGTAGCTCAATTGGACAATTGGAGAATCGGGTAGTTGGGTAATTGAATTGCCCGATTCCCCGATTCCCCGATTATCCAACTACCCAATCTAGAAGGCCTCGCCGATACTGAAATGAAGCCGCCAGCGGTGCGTCTGCGGTTTGCCCTCAATGACCAGACCGTCGATCGGATTGAGCTGGTACCCAAAATCGAAACGCACTGGGCCGACCGGCGTCTGATAGCGGACCCCCGGGCCGATCGCGTATCGCAGATCGTTCAGGGCCATTCCAGAGAAATCCGCCCACACGTTCCCGGCATCGAGAAAGAAGACGAGGCCCAGGCTGCCGCGCACCGTGGCGCGCGCCTCGGCGGTGAACGCCAGAAGACTGTTGCCGCCAATGGGCAGGCCGCCAATGGGCGGGTCAGTGGGCGGGCCGCCAGTGGACTGGCCGTCAGTGGACTGGCCGCCAGTGGGCGGGTGGCTGAGCGGACTCACTTCGTAGCGGCCCCATCCCCGCAGGGCCGACGCGCCGCCAAGGAAATACTTCCGCGAGAACGGCACGTTCGCCGCAATCCCGTCCACGGCGCTGATGTCGCCGAGCTGCAGACGGCCCGCCATCACCAGGCGTTCGCCGAGCGAACGGTACGAACGGCTGTCGACCGACACGGCGTAGTAGTTGAACGTCCCGGGGAGCAGGACACCGGCCTCTTCCGCGTGGAACGCCACCTGATAGCCTCTCCTCGGATTGAGCAGGTTGTCGGTTGTCGTCCGTTGCAGGTCGACCCCAAACGAGCTCAGCGTGCCTTCCTGCTTGCCGGTACCCGGATCCAGCCCAAGCGCGATGAAAGCGTTCCGGAGCCGGGACTTGTCCAGATTCTTCAGCACGCTGTCGGCAATCGAACTCGTATTCCGCTCGCCCGTCATCGACAGAGACACAGACGTCTGAGGGCCGCTGCGGTGCAGCACGGTCACTTTGGCGCCGGTCACGACCGACTCATAGGCGGGCGTGAAGGTGTACCAACGCTGCGCTTCGCCGCCGAGCGAGAGGTGCGGATCGAAGAAATACGGCTGATTGAGATCGAGTCGCACCCCGCGATCGAGCGACGACCAGCGCGCGTGGACGCCGGCCGATCGCGCCGCGCCGAAGAAATTGACGTGCCGATATTCGGCGTCGATGCGCCCGTGTTCCTCCGAGCCGTATCCAGCGCCCAGATTCACACGCTGATGCTTGCCCTCGGCGACGGTCACCCTCGTGCGCACCTCCGCCTCCTGCTTGTCCGGATCGATCGGTTTGATGTCCACGAACTGAAAGAGCGCCATTCCGTACAAACGCCGCTGCGCGTTTTGGATCGCACTGCGGCTGTACAGATCGCCGGGCTTGTAGTCCAGCTCGCGCGCAATGACGTTGGCGCTGACGCTCTTGTTCTTCTCGACGACGACCGGCCCAAAGTGCGCGAGGATGCCTGGTTCTGCCGCGAAGACCAGCCTCGCCTGCTTCCCGGTCGCGTCAAGGGTCTCGGCTTCCACCACCCTGGCGTACGGGTAGCCGTGATCGCGGAGCTCGTTCTGCGCCAGGTCGCGGGTGGCCAGCACGAGTTGTCGATCGCGCGGAGTGCCAGAGGTGAGCGGGACATCGCGCCGAAGTTTCTCGAGATGGCGGGCCGGA
>JBGOTP010000145.1:0-11728 GCA_041476545.1 Vicinamibacteria bacterium
ACCTCGACCGTGCGGTCCCTGGAGCCGTCGTCCACCACGACGAGTTCGAAGTCCGTGAACGTCTGCGCGAGCACACTGTCGATCGCCTCGCCGATATAGTCCTCGCGGTTGTACGCCGTCATCAACACACTGACGACTGGCGCCTGGCGGTTGGCGTCCCCTGATCTCACGCCTTCGTCCACACTGATCGAATCGCGCGCACCACCGGATTCGGGATCCACGGTTGATCGAGGCGGCTGCCGTACTGCAGATGCACGCTCGCGGGGCGCGGCCGTTTCCACTCGCGCCAGTCGGCGAACAGCCGCTCGTACGCCGCCGTGCAGATCGCCGCGTCGTACGTCGACGCCACCCGCTCCCGCACGCGGCGGCTGATGCCTTCGACTTGATCGCGATTGGCAGCGAGCGACGCGATCGCCCCGACAAACGCCCCGATGTCGCCCGGCTCCGGGCGATAGCCGGTCAGTCCTGGTGCCACGACATCGGGAATGCCGCTGGCGAGATTGCTGACCACCGGCACGACGCCCGCAGCTCCCGCTTCGAGCAGCGCCACCGGAAGACCCTCGTTGCGACTGGGCATCACGATCACGTCGTGCAATGCATACAGGCGCAGAACGTCCGCCATCGGCTGCATGCCGGTCCAGCGAATGTCCCGTCCCTGCCACGCGTCTTTCAGCGCCATCTCGTCCGGACCCGTGCCCTGAATCGTCCATGTGACGTCGACACCGCGTGCGCGAAGCCCGGCGTCGATGGCCGGCAGATCGAACACGCCCTTGTCGCGGTGGAGCCGCCCGACATAGAGGAGCCTCAACGGACCGGCGACCGGGCGCCTGACCGCGGCGGGAATGTCCACGCCGTACGGCAGGAGGAAAATGGTCGCGTGGCGATCCGGAAGCAGTTCACGCAATCGCTGGAACATTCGCTCGCTGTAGGTCACGAACGCATCGATTGTGCTGCTGTGCCGGAGGGCCAGATCGTAGTAGTAGTCGAAATCGCCGTGCGTGATCGCGACCACCGCCCGTCCTGTATCGTGGGCAGCCGTGAGCGCCAGCTCGATCCAGTCGTTGGCGACGATGACGCCGGGGCCCGAAAACACGCGCGCGAACCGGCGCAGAACCGAATGGATGTTTTCGGGAGGCAGCGAGTACGAAAAGCGGACATCGCGATCGGCCGACATGGGCTCGTCGCACCGCACGTCGGCAACGGCTTCGTTCTCAGTGCGGATCGCGGCAGACGACAACCGGTCGTCGCGCCGATGCGCCAGTAGATTGCGCACGTAGTTGTCGACGCCGCCCATCTTGCCCGGCAGCACGTACGCCACTTCGTCGCGGGCCCGGATCACTGGAGCACCGCCACCTTGCTCTCGGTCGCCATCAGCCACGCAATGGTGCGCTGCAATCCGCTGCGCAAGTCAACGGATGGCTCAAACCCGAGCGCGCGAATTTTCGAGATGTCCGCGAACCACCGGTGCGTGTCGCCCGGAAACGATCGACCGGTCGGGGCAATGCGGATGTCTGGATGACCCATCAATTCGGCAATCGTGCGCGTCAGATCCAGGAGGCGCACGGGGATGCCCGACGCCAGGTTGTATTCCTCACCAGGCTGTGCCTCAGTGGCGATCAGCTCGAGCCCGCGCACCGCATCGTCGATGTAGAGGTAGTCGCGAATCTGCGTGCCGTCGCCGAGAATCTGAATCTCCGACGGGTTCGCCTGCACTTTCCGAATGATGTCGTGAATCGCGAAACGGTACATCCCGGCGCCATAGACGCTGAAGAGGCGCGCGATGCGGACATCGAGGCCGTAACTCCGATGGTAGGCGTGGCAATAGGCCTCGCCCCCGAGTTTTCCGGCTGCATAGGGAGAGGTGGGCCTCGGGAACGCGCGCTCGGACAGTGGGAGTTGATTGCTCGCATCGAAAATCGACGCGGTCGACGGAAAAATCACACGGCACTTGGCCTGTCGCGCGGCCTCGAGCACCTCGAAAACACCGCGGAACGTGTTGTCGAAGTCCCGGCGGGGGCTGGCCACCGAGGCGGCCACGTCCGCGGACGCCGCGAGGTGGAAGATCGTCGTGTTCGAGTCGACCACGCGCGCGAGCGCGTCGGGCTGGGCAACGTCGACGGACATCGCCGGCTGCTCCGCGTCGGGGAACGGCTTGCGGTCCACCGCGAGCACCTGCCAGCCGGACGAACGGAGATGCGCGACAAGGGCCTGGCCGATGAAGCCGCTCGCTCCGGTCACAACGGCCCGTCGATATTGTTCACGCATGTCGAATCCCCACGCCTACCCCGAATCCGATCTCGTCGAACGTGAAGGTCGAAAAACCCGGTTTCGAGACGACGGTGTCGCGCCATACCTGACGCAACTCCGGATGAGACTGGTTCGACACATCGTCAAAGACAAGAGCGCCGCCAATCTTGAGCCGCGGCATGACGGTGATGAGGTCCGCGTGCGCGCCGGCGGCTGAGTGGTCGCCGTCAACCGTAATGACGTCGAAGAACAGATCGGGGTGATGATCGAAGAATGGTGGGAGCACTCGGCTCGAGTCGCCGATGACAAACTCGATCGCCCCGGAGAACCCGAAGCGCTGAAGCTCGCCCTTGACGAAGTCGGGGCCCGGATTTTCCATGCCGGCGTAATTCTCAATGAACATGTCGCAGGCCACGATGTGGCATGACGGCGCGCGCGACACCACCATCGCCAGACTTCGACCTCGCCGCACGCCAATCTCCAGATAGGTCGCCGGCCGCAGGGTTTCCGCGAGTCCGAGCAACACGGTGTTGATGTCCGCGTACTGCCATGCATCCCCGTACTTGCCGAGGCCGGCAAGATAGAAGTTGCGGACAAAGGTGCGGTACGTGTCCTCGCCCAGGCGATCGAGGACGGTCAGCGCCTCGCGCACCATTCGGCCGCCCCCAAGCCGCGGCGCCAGCGTCAGTGCGCCGCCGAGCGTCGGTTGGTACCATTGATTGCCCGGTTCGAGATAGGTGTTTTCGAGGGCCGGCGGCGCCTCGCGCAACGGGCGATGTCCGAGAATCCGCTTCGCGAACGTTCGGACTGTTTGAGGAGCGGTCATGAGATGGCCACCTCTGCGGCCGGCACCGCGGTTGTACAGATCCACTCTGCCTTGCGACAGACGATCTGGCGCGAAATGTTGAGCTCGTAGGGTCGCCACGGACGCTCGGGCGGCAACACTTCGAATTCGAGCGCGTCGGGCACCTCATCGACGTGCTCGAGGTACGGAATCCCAAGAAACAGGTTCATCCGATAGCGTCCCGGGAGAAACGTGGGCCCGGGGAGCCGGGCCGTAATTCGACACGCCGTGACCGAGGGCAATTCGACGCCATCGTCATCAACGTTCATGAGCGACACGAGCGGCTGCCCCTGTTCCGAGCAAATCACAAGCTCGGTGACGAGCCCGCGAAGACTGGCGCCGGACTTCGACGCGTTGGTGAGTTCGATGTCGAGTTCGAACGTCAGATCGTCCTCAGCCGGCCGGCCAGCGACGGCGTTTCCTGTCCCATCGACCAACCGCACGTCCTTGACGCGAGCCCATCCCGTTCCGGTACGTCCACGGCTGTTGAAACGGCCCACATCCACCAGCGACTGCTCAGCCGCGCGATACGTCGTGACCACGTCGGTGACGGATCCGCTGGCGATGAGGCGTCCTCGGTCGAGCAGCATCCCTTTCGTGCACAGACGCTGAATGGCCTCCATGTTGTGGCTGATGAAGAGCACCGTGCGCCCGCGCCTGGCGATGTCGTCCATCTTGCCGAGGCACTTCTTCTGGAACTGCACATCACCCACTGCCAGCACCTCATCAACGACCAGGATTTCAGTCTCGAGGTGCGCGGCCACGGCGAAGGCGAGCCGCATGTACATGCCGCTCGAATAGAACTTCACGGGCGTGTCAATGAACCGATCCACTTCCGCGAACGCGACGATCTCGTCGAACTTGCGGTCGATCTCCGCGCGCTTCATGCCAAGGATGGCGCCATTCAAGTACGTGTTCTCGCGGCCGGTCAGATCGGCATGGAACCCCGTGCCGACTTCGAGGAGCGAGCCCACCCGGCCGGTGATCTCGGCGAAGCCCGTCGTCGGTTCCATGATCTGGGACAGGATCTTCAACAGCGTGGACTTCCCCGCGCCGTTGCGGCCGATGATGCCGACGGTCTCACCGGGCTGGATGTCAAACGACAAGTCGTCGATCGCCCACAGGATCTCCTGGGACGCCTTGTCGGATCGGCCACCGCGAAGCCGTCCAAGAAGACGATTCGCCGCGCCGGCGATGGCCTCTCTGGCCGTGCCGTGCTGTCGCCGCCGCGCGCCGAGGCGATAGCGCTTTCCAAGGTGTTCGGCTCGAATGACTGGCTGGGACGACATCAGATGCGATCGGCGAATGTGCCTTCGAGCCGGCGGAAGTAGGCGGCGCCGAGCAGCAGCGCCAGAATGACGACACCGGCGGACACCAGGGTCATCGCGCCCGGAGACGGCCCACCGATGAGTGCCCACCGGAACCCGTCAATCACCCCTGCCATGGGATTGAGCCCATACAGCAGACGCCACCGTGCCGGGACGAGCGACGAGGAATAGGGTACCGGCGAGGCGTACATCCACAGCTGAATCAGGAACGGAACGACGTACCGGACGTCGCGATACTGGACGTTGAAGGCGGACAACCAGATGCTCCCCGCGGCCGCCGTGAGAACGGACAGGAGAAGGAGCGCCGGAAGCCACAGGATGGCCACGCCCGGCACGATGCCGTACCAGAACATCAGGACGATCAGCACGAGAAACGCGATGCCGAAGTCGATGAGCGGCCCGAGAACGGAGGCCAGAGGCACGAGGAGCCGAGGAAAGTACACCTTGGAAATCACATGCTGGTTGGCCACGACCGACTGGCTCCCGGCCGACAGCGCCGTGGCAAAGTAGGTCCAGGGCACGAGCGCCGTCATCGAGAACACGGGATAAGGCTTGCCGTCCGATCCCAGTTTCGCCAGCTGGCCGAAGATAACGGTGAACACGACCATCGTCAGGACCGGCTGCAGGATCGCCCATCCCGCACCGAGTGCGGTCTGCTTGTACCGGATCTTGATGTCGCGCCAGACCATGAAGTACAGGAGCTCGCGGTAGGTCCAGATCTCCGAGAGGCGGTGAAGATTCCAGCCGTGCGATGGCTCGAGACGCCGTGTCGGCAACATCACGTCCGGCTGGCTCGCTGTTCTCATGGTCAGCAAGCGCCCGTCAGGAAGTGTCCGAGGACGCCAAGCCCCCACGGCCTGCTCCAGTGAGCCGTCCCGGCCCGCCAGTGGCTCCAGACCGCATCTGCTGCGCCACGCGCGAGCCAGCCGTTCCCTTCGAGCTGGAGCATCCCGTCGCGCGCGACGGGTGCCAGAGCGCCGCCAAGCCATTTCTCAAAAGGCAGCGTGAACCCGTGCTTCGGCCGGCGCACGATGGAGTCGGGAAGCGGGCGCGCCAGCGTTTCGAACAGCAGCCGCTTCTGCTTCTGCAGCGCCGGATAGGATCCGAGCGTGGGCCAGACCGCGCCAAGCAGCTCATGGTCCACGAACGGGACGCGCACCTCGAGGCCATGCGCCATCGTCATCACGTCCATGTCGCGCAGAAGCTGCGAACCCAGATACAGGCGACTCTCGAGGCGGGCAATCGACGCCGTGATGGATTCGTCACCAACGGACGCCAGCAGGTGTTCCTCTGCCGCGCCGAGCGCGTCGGCACTCTCGCGCATTGTGCCGGCATCGAGCAATGCAGGGCCGGCGAATGTCCGGATCTCGTCTGGCATGAGAAACCCGCGCTGCACGCGGTAGGCTTCGATCAGGCTCCCGTTGGTGCCGGCAAAGTGCCGCCATCGATGCCGGAGCCGATCCGGCACCAGGGCGTTTCCGAGCGCGGACACGCCCGGCCAGAAAGGACCGGCGATTCGCTTCGCCATCATGGCCCTGGGAAGGTTCGTGAACGAGGGGTAGCCGCCGAACATTTCATCGCCGCCCGCACCAGACAGCACGGCCTTGATTCCCGTGCCCGCCACGGCCTTGGCGACGTAGAAACTGTTGACCCCGTCAATCGTGGGTTGATCGAGATGCGCGAGCAGCCTGGGAAAATCGGCGGCAATCTGTGATCCGTCGACATTGAGTTCGTGGTGATCGGTGCCGAACGTGCGCGCAACGACCCGCGCGTGCGGGACCTCGGAGGTGACGTTGTCGTCAAAGCCGACCGTGAACGTCTGAAGGTTCGTGGCGCCTGAGGTGATGGCGGCCGAGACAATGGCGCCCGAGTCGATGCCACCTGACAGGAACACGCCAACAGGCACGTCCGCCACCAGGTGCGCCGCGACGCTGTCGCGCACGGCGGCGCCAATCTGTTCTCGAAGGGCCCCCTCGGACTCTACTGGTGCGCCGGATTGATACGCGATACGCGTGTCCGCGAACTCGCCCTGTTCACCGGGTCCGTCACATCGCCAGCGCCGCCACGTTCCGGGGGCGAGCGCTTCGACGCCTCGCAGCCACGTCAGAGGGGATGGAATGCTCCCCCACGTCAGAAAGGCGAGCACACCGGACGGGGCCGGCCGGCCATCGGCCAGGCCCGACGCCGTCAGCGCGGAAAGCTCGGAGGAAAAGGCGATCTGCCGCGAGTTCGTGGCGACGTACAGCGGTTTGATGCCGAAGCGGTCGCGCGCCAGCAGGAGCGAACGGTCGCGCGACGACCAGCACGCGATCGCAAACATGCCGCGCACCCGCGACAGCGAGGCTGGACCGTCGCGCATGATGAGTCTGAGCAGCACTTCCGTGTCGCTCGACGTTGAAAAACGCTCGCCACGCGATTCGAGATCGCGGCGAAGGTCGCGGTAGTTGTAGACCTCGCCGTTGAACAGCAATTGGTGGCTGCCGTCGGGCGAGGCCATCGGCTGCGCCCCTGCCGGGCCGGGGTCGATGATCGCGAGCCGCCGGTGCACCAACAGCACGCGCCCGTCCTGAGAAGACCAGCACCCGTGGCCGTCCGGGCCGCGGTGCTCGAGCGCTGCATCCAGTCGCCCCGCGAGGGCGGCCAGATTCTCGATCGGCCCATCCGATCGCGCGGCGCCGGCAAAACCGCACATCAGAACATCCGCTGCGGAACGATGATCGTGTCGTTGGCGAGCACCAGATCGGTGGATTTCACATCGATGGTTTTGCTCTTGCCGTTTATCGTGCGGGTCACTTTGAGCCCGCTCTTCTTGCCGTGATCGTCGACCCCGCCGGCTTTCGTGATCGCCTGATCCACGGTGAGGCCCGGCTCCCAGATGTAGCTGCCGACGCTCTTGACCTTGCCCTGCACGTAGAACATCTCCGCCTTGGGTACGTTGATGATGTCACCGCCGACCAGGGGAAGATTCGCGCCGGTAACGCCGTTCCTGAGATCGGTCAGGTTCACGTCGAAACGCTGAGGATCCCCTGCTCCGTTCGGGTTCGGCCTGGCGATCGTCGCCCGAGTGCCCGCGTTGGAGGTTGGCGATCCCGCCGCCGCCAGCGCGTCCATCACCGTCATCGGTCCCGTCATGGGCACACGTTGCGGATCGCGCACTTCCCCCTGGACCATCACGAACTGACTCCCGTACTTGCTGACGTCAACGCGTACCTGAGGGCTCAGAATCACGGACTTGAGCGCCACGCGGATCCGCTCCTGCAATTCGATGGCGGTCAGCCCCTGCGCGATGATCGTGTCCTCCACATACGGAAGCGAGATGCCGCCGTCGGCCCGGACGCGATAGACCTTGGTCAACGTCTCTTCGCCCACCACCACGAGATTGATTTCATCGTCGGGACCAATCCGGTAGGCGGCCGCCGGCGGACCCAACGGATTGCCCGCGGGATGGACCGGGGGACTGACCGGCGCTTCGGTCGAACGACTGACCGGTGTCTGGCCAGTCGTTTGGAATCCGACAGCCGATGATCCAACCAGAAGAATGCTGAGCACGAATGTCATGAGGTTCATAGGCCTTCCGATCCTGGCTACTCGGTGGCACGCGCCACGGGAATGCCGAGCTGACGTGCTTTTCTGTACAAGTTCGGGCGCTGAATCCCAAGAGTCTGGGCAGCGTCAGCCATCCGCCACCCGTGATGCTGAAGGACTGCCGCAATGTAGTCGCGTTCGAATCGCATCCGGGCCTCCCGAAGGTTGCCCGCCGGCATGAATGGCGTCAGCACGCGTTCAAGCTGGAGCGCCGGAAGCACCTGCTCGACCTGAATCACATCCTCGTGGGTCTCCCTGACCACGCGCTCGATCGCCTCACGGAGTTCGGCGAGATTCCCTGGCCAAGTCAGGGCCGCAAGCAGGGCAACGGCGGCCTCCGTGAAGGCGCGGGGCGGCCTCCCCGTGGCAACGGACACTTCCTGAAGCACATGTTGGACGAACATGGGCACGTCGCCCGGCCGGTCGCGAAGCGGCGGCAAATCGATCCGCGTCGCGGCAAGACGCCGGTAGAGGTCCGGCCGGAACCGCCGCTCATGAACATCAGCGTCGATCGACGGCAACGCAGCGGCCACGAAACGCACTTCCGTGGGCACGGGCCGGCCCTGAATCCGCACTTCTCCATCGCGCGCGATCCGCCCGAGGCGCATCTGAATGCCCGATGGCAGCTCCGTCACGTCTCGAAGAAACAACGTCCCGCCACGAGCACTGGCAATCAGACTGTCTGCTGAAACCGATTCGAGATCGGACAGGGACGAGCCTGGAGCCCCGAGCAGCCTGGCTTCGAGCTGCGCGCCATCGCTGCTGCACTCCGCCACCCGCCACGGCATCATGGGCAAGCCCCTGCGGGCATGAAGGTCGCGCGCAACAGACTCGACGTCGACCCCGGTCTCGGCCACGAGGAGTACGGCGCTGTCCAGCGCGGCAACGCGCCGAACGAGCTCCTGGATGCGGCCAATGGTCGCAGAGGTTCCAATGAGCTCGACCGCCGCATCCAAGGGCGCCGGACAGTGAACCGAGCCACCGTTTGCCGCTATGAGACCATCGGTCATCGGTACAGTCGTTCCAACGGACTGGCGATACAGCTCCGCCCCGTCAGTCACAAACGGCCGTGACGGGGCCAGGATGCAGCTCATCAGTCGACAATTGCCTAGCCCAGCGAATGGCCAAACTGTGAAGAAACGGCCACTAGAAGGGCGAGGTTGGGTCAGGGATTCTTATCGGTCTCAATGGCTGTATCAATCAGGATGCGTGAAATTATGCGCCGAAAAGTGCGCGAATTCCGGACAATCGGGCGCGATTGGGCTGGTGCTGAAGGGAACTCACAAGTTCGTGTTACGCTGACGGAATCCTCACACGGCGCACAGGACACCATGCGAAAGTGGCGGAACTGGCAGACGCGCCGGACTTAGGATCCGGTAGCCGAAAGGCTTTGGGGGTTCGACTCCCCCCTTTCGCACGCCTTCACTATGAAAACTGATTTGGTCGACGTCAACGACACGCGCAAGAACCTTCGCGTCGAAATCCCCAGCGACATCGTCGATGCCCAGATCGATCGCATGGCGCGCGACTATTCGCGCAAAGCGCGGATTCCCGGCTTCCGTCCGGGGAAAGCGCCGTCGCGCGTCATCAAACAACGCTTCAAGGATCAGATCCTGCACGATGTGGCGCACGAGCTCATCCCACGCGCCGTGGACGATGCGATGCGCGAGCGGGGCGTCGAGCCCGTCGACACGCCCGACATCCGGGACGTGGTCGTCGAAGAGGGACAGGCACTGACGTTCACCGCCTCGTTCGATACCGTGCCGGTGTTCGAGCCTGGCGACTACTCGACAATTTCGCTGCGGCGGCCGTCGAGCCAGGTGGACGAGACGGCCGTTGACGAGGCGCTCGAGCGACTCCGTGGTCGCGCCGCCAAGCACGAGCCCGTGGACGGCCGCGGCGTCATCGAAGGCGATACCCTGACCGTCGACCTGGAGCGCAGGACCGTGAAGGGTGAGACCGACAGCCATCAGGACGTCAGCATCGAGCTCGGGTCGACGGCGAATCCGCCAGGATTCGACGAACAGCTGCTCGGCCTCGAACCCGGCGCGACCAAAACGTTCGCGATTCACTATCCCGAGAGCTACGCCGTGAGCGAACTGGCCGGCACTGACGTGTCGTACACGGCGCACGTCAAGAGCATCAAGCGACGCGTGCTGCCCGATCTGGACGATGAGTTCGCCAAGGACCTCGGAGAATTCGACACGCTGAATGTGCTGCGTACGCGTGTTCGCGAAGACCTGGAACACGAAGCGCGCCACGCCGCGGACCGCGCGGTCCGCGGGGATCTCATGAAACAGCTGGCGGCGCGCGTGCCGTTCGAAGTGCCCGCGTCGCTCGTCGCGCGGGAGATGGATCGGCGCATCGAGGATTTCGCGCGACGGTTGATGGATCAGAACGTCGATCCCCGGCAGGCCGGCATCGACTGGAACGCCTTCCGCGAGAGTCAGCGCGAACCGGCACGGGAGAGTGTCGCCAGCGCCATCGTGCTCGACGAAGTCGCGCGCCGCGAGCACTTCGACCCGACCAAGGAAGAAGTGGACCAGGAAGTCGCGCGCTACGCGGAGCAGACCGGCCGGACGCCGGCGGCGGTGCGGGCGGCCCTCGAAAAGGAGGGCGGGCTCTCCCGCGTGCACCTGGGGCTGCGGCGGGACAAGTCGATTGACTTCTTCATGGCCCGTGCTACAATCGACGGAGAATCGTTGTAAGCCCCGCTCGTCTTCCCCAGCGTCGTTACAAAGCCGTCAACGTAATCTGTTGCACATTACCTGTTCAGACTTATGCGTGATCAGCTTCCGGAACCGCGTATGCAGCTCGTGCCGATGGTCGTCGAACAAACCAACCGTGGAGAGCGGGCGTACGACATCTTCTCGCGTTTGCTCAAAGACAGCATCATCTTCGTCGGCACGCCGATCGACGACCAGATCGCGAACCTCGTCATCGCGCAGATGCTCTTCCTCGAGGCCGAAGATCCCGATAAGGACATCCTGTTGTATATCAACAGCCCGGGAGGCTCGATTACGGCCGGACTGGCCATCTACGACACGATGCAGTTCGTCAAGCCCGATGTCCAGACCCTGTGCATCGGCCAGGCGGCCTCGATGGCGGCGGTCCTGCTGGCCGCCGGGGCCAAGGGCAAGCGCTTTTCGCTCCCAAATTCGAGGATTGTCATCCATCAGCCTCTGATGTCTGGACTTGCCGGCCAAGCGACCGATATTGATATTGCAGCCCGCGAGATCCTGCGCATGCGCGAGCGGCTCAATGAAATCCTGGTGCACCATACCGGCCAGCTGGTCAAGCGTATCCAGGATGATACCGAGCGCGACTACATCATGTCGGCCGACCAGGGCAAGGAATACGGTATTATTGACGATGTCATTCGAAAGAGAGCCTGACGCGCGAACGGCCGATGGGCTACGGGCCGGGAGCCTAGAGCCCCAGAGCCGAGAGTAATCGTCCATGGTGAAGAAAACCGGCGAGACAGAGGTCCTGCGCTGCTCCTTCTGCAACAAGGACCAGAACGACGTCCGTAAGCTCATCGCCGGTCCAACGGTCTTCATCTGCGATGAGTGCGTCGAGGTCTGCAACGACATCATCGCCGACGACAACCGCTTCGAGAATCGCGGCACGCGCTCGTCGCTGCCCACCCCCCAGGAAATCAAGAAGTTCCTCGATGAGTACGTGATCGGGCAGGAGCGGACCAAGAAGAAGCTCGCCGTTGCGG
>JBGOTP010000146.1:0-11681 GCA_041476545.1 Vicinamibacteria bacterium
CAACCGTTCGCATGGTCTCCCGATGGCAAACAGCTTCTGACACTCGTGGTCCGGGTGGACGAGACCACCCAGATAGCCCTGATCGTCGTGCCCGACGGGGGCATGCGGATCTTGAAGTCGCTCGAATGGCGCTACCCAATCAAGATGAGCTTGTCTCCCGACGGCCGCTACGTTGCGTATGACGCTCCCGTGCGTCAGGATTCATCGGACCGCGACATCTTCATCCTTGCGGTCGACGGCCGGCAGGAAATCCCTCTCGTGCAACATTCAGCGATTGATTATGGGCCGGTCTGGACACCCGACGGGAAGGGGATCTTGTTTGTCAGCGATCGGAGAGGCAACGCTGGCCTCTGGGCAATTCCGGTCGCGGAAGGGAAACCGGCAGGTACGCCCGAGCTGCTGAGGTCGGACATCGGGAACGTCTTGCCGCTCAGGTTCTCGCGCGACGGCTCGTACTACTATGGCGTTCGGACGGGGGCCGAGGATGTGTACGTCGCCGACCTGAATCCGGAGACGGCGAAGTTGACGAGTGCGCCGACGCGCCTGACCGAACGCCTCGTGGGATCCAACCTGGCTGGCGCATGGTCACCGGACGGGCGGCGGTTTGCGTATGTGTCGCGGCGCGGTCCGCTCCTCGAAGGGCCCGGGGCGATGGCCGTAGTCATCCGGTCGCTCGACACCGGACAGGAACGAGATTTCGTCTCGACTCTCGGTTTCGATCGCCGGCGGCCCGTCGTGCGATGGTTCCCGGATAGCCAGTCGCTTCTGATCACGGCGAGCGACAACCAGGGACGTTGGCTGCTCCATCGCATGGACACTCAAACGGGGGCGACTATGCGCGTGAGCCTGGGGCTGGGCAGGCCCGGATTCGTGTTCCAACCGCCAGTTCTCTCACCGGACGGACGGACCGTGTACTACCTAAGACAAAACGAACCAGCGAACGGAGAACCCGGGCCCACCCAGTCGCTCATGACTAACGACATCGCCACAGGTCAGGAACAGGAGATATTTCGAAACCGACCAGCAACGCCTGGTTTGCTGGTGCCTGCGCTCTCGGGAGACGGGAAGCAGCTCGCCTTTGTCACGAACGAAGAGAACCCCGCGTTGGTCGTGATGCCAGCTGGCGGCGGGACGCCCCGAGAAGTCTTTCGCGCGCAGGGCGACGCGGGTCAGGTCATGCGAAACGGTCTTGCATGGACACATGACGACCGGTTCATTGTGTTCGTCAGACAGTGGCCAGACGACCGATCTGGTGCACGGGGAACAACGTTTGCGCCCGGTCAGCTCTGGCGCATCTCGCCGGATGGAGGCCAGCCTGAGAGGCTGCTCTCGAAAGAGATGGACGGGCTCTCGTTCTCGTTCCCCAATGTTGCTCCCGACGGCCGACGCCTTGCGTTTACGGCAGGTCGAAGCGCCAACTCAGAAATCTGGATGATGCAGAACTTCCTGCCAGCGGCGAACACGAAGAAGTGATCATGGCGACTTCACTTAGCTTTCAGCTGTCAGCTTTCGGCTTTCAGGTACACGCACGCACTGAACGCCGAGAGCTGGCGGCTGACGGCTACGCCCAATCAGATGAACGGATGACCGTCGACAGGATAGGTGATAACACTGTGTGCTAAACTGTTATCGTGGTCAGAACACAGATTAGCCTTTCCGAACACGAGTACAAGGCGGCGAAGCACGAAGCCGCTCGGCTTGGGATTTCCCTCGCGGAACTGCTGCGCCGTTCGCTTCGCACCGTCCTTCCCGCGGACACGTCCAAGCCGTGGATGCGCTACGCCGGGATGATCGAGACGGGCGACAAGAACGCCTCGCAGAAGATTGACGACGTGGTCTATGGGCAGAAAGACTGACGTCTACGTCGACACGTCAGCACTCATCGCCTTCGCGGATCGGTTCGACAGCCACCACAGTTTGTTTCGGAGACTGTTTTCTGAGCCGCCAAGCCTTCTCACGACCACCCTCGTCGTGGCCGAAGGACACGGCTGGTTTCTGAAGCGGTACGACCGGACGAGAGCCCTTCAATTCATCGCATTGATCGAAGACCTGACTCCGCTTCGTCTCGTAGCGGTCGGACCTGACGAGCAGGCTGGTGGGATCCAGATGCTCCGCAGATTCTCGGATCAGGATCTGTCCCTGACTGACGCCGTCGGCTTGCACGTCATGAAGGCTCGCCGTATCACTGAGTGCTGGACGACCGACCGCCACCTGGGCCTGACTGGCGTGTCTCTGGTCATTCACCAGCACTGAAATGAAGCACCCGTAGGTCGCCTCTATCGTGTCGACGCCGGACACGGTGCGCGTGGCGTGCGCCATCCCGTATCCGGCGATCGTCAATATAGCTACTTGGGCAGTTCCACTCGAGAGACGCGCGCCGTCCGCATGTTCGTGAACCAGAGCACGGGACCGTTCGGGCCCTGCACCTGGGTGATCTTCTTGGTGTCGAACTCAGTCGGCCACAGATACGCGATCACCTCGTTCGTCTTCGGATCCACCCGATACAGCCGCTCCGCCATGTTGCTCGGCGCGTAGACGCGGCCGTTCGGATCGGGTACCGAGGACGTGTAGGGGCCGGAATACGTCGGCAGATCCCAGCGCTGGGACTTCCCCGCGTGGGTGTCGAACATGAAGACCTTGTCGCTACGGTACTCGCCGAACCATAGCCGGTCCTGCGAGTCGGCCGTGCCACGGCGAGCCATCACGCCGTCGATCGGATACCACAGGGGCTTATTGGCCGCGACATCAAAGCCCATGACGCCGCCAGGACCGGCCTGCGTCACCATCCACGGGTTACCCTTCGTGTCGACCTCCGCGTTGCCGGCGTATGACGCCGACCCTCGTGGCACGAGCCCTGCCGTCGCCTGCGGGCTGAAGGTGCCATCCACCTTCATCGTCTTCGCGTCGATGCGCTGCCATCCCGCCCAGATCTTGTCCCCGGGCCCATGGACGATGAACTGCGAGCCGACCCCCGCCATCCAGGCGATTTGCTCCGTCTTGGGGTCGAAACGCGCGAGTTCTGATACGCCTTTCTCGTTGCGCATCGGGAACCACACGTATCCCTGATCGTCGGTCGTGACGTCGCGGGTGCCGGGGATGATGCCGGCCGGGACGGGCGGCATCTGATATTCCTTGAATGTCGCGGTCTTGGTGTCGAATCGCCCCAGATACTGCGTGGCCTCGTCCGTGAACCAGAGGTTGCCGTTCTTGTCGAGGGCGCTGTCGTGCGTAGAGGTCTGCGCCTTGGGGATATCCCACTCCGTGATGATGACTTTGGTTGCGGCGCCCGTCGGCCGCGGTAGCGCTTTGAGCGTGTACGGGAACGTCGTACGTCCGCCGCTCAGGTTGTTCATGGCAAAGAACGCGGCCACCTCGGGCCGCGGCACGCCGGGCGAGGCGCCCCAATTCGGGGACTCCTCGAGGAATTGCACCCGCCCCGGTTCCTGAACTCGGGCCGGCTTCCCGCGCTTGTTATCGTTGCTCACAGCGGTGCCATCGGCGTAGTACTTGACCATCCGGTGGATGACGGGCATGAACTCTTCGGCGTTGTGCTTCGACTTCATGATCCGTTGGTAGGTGTGGCAGTAGTTGCATCCCAGGAGCTGGTGGACCATCGTGTCCTTCTGCGCCGGCGTGCCATTCATGCTGTTGATCCACTCGAGGGACGACAGTTGGTTCGTGAGGTCGGTCGTCTTCTCCAGCACGAGATCAGCCGTGGACGTCTTGCCCGCGGCGATCGTGGCCGTGCCTGGACCGGTCAGGTTGAACCCCGCGGCTCGAATCGTGAGCTTGTACGCACCTGGCCCGAGGTGCGTGCCCGGGAAGCTGTATTTGCCGTCCTTGTCGGTGACCACCGATACCGTGAAGTCGGCGCCGTCGCGGCGGGCGCTGACGACAACGCCTTCCATCTTTCCCTCTTCCTTGGAGCTCGCCACTCCGGAGAGCGCCGCAGTGCCCTGAGCAACGATGTCCTGTGTCGTGGCGCGAAACGTCGCCAGCGCCAGGCCGACGATCGAGATCGCCAGTAACGCTTTGGTTTTCATGAATTCACTCCCGAGGGGCTGAAAATGCCCTCCGTATGATCCCCGAGGCGCCCCGACAGTGCAATATTTTTCGCGTGGGAGGTTACGTCTTACTCCTTGGTGAAGCGCTTAACGGCACCGTTGCCGCCCGTCCGCTGCCCGCCGGCGTTGCCGAGATCCGTCGCGTAGAGGTTTTCCTGCCTCTCGTCGACCGCAATCTGGTGCGCACCGGCGCCTGTCGAAGCGCCTTCGATGGCGTCGAGCTGCTTCCCGGTGTTGGGGTCCAGGATGATGATATTGCGTCCTTCGGCCGTATAGAGTTTGTCGCCCACCATCAACAGGCACAGGGGCCCGTGGAGCTGTTCCCAATATTCCACGAACTTCCCGTTCTGTTCCACGACCTGAACCCGGCTGTCGCGGCATCCCTGGTTCCGGCGCGCTTCATCTTCCGGTCCGACGGGACCGTCACATCGGTCGGATACCAGCAACCGGCCGTTGGGCGCCTGAGCCGCGGCGTGCACGAGACCAAAGGCCCCTGGTCCACGTCCCTCCATGTTCTTGGGCGGGCGCGAGGTCCCCACGGAGTTGATGAACTTGCCGTCCTTGTTGAACCGCGCGACTCGGGAGTTCCAGTAGCCGTCGGAGACGATGAAGTCGCCGTTTGGAAAAAACTGCATGCCCGTCGGCCCATTGAAATGCTTCCCGTCGTTACCGGGCACACCGTACTCCCCGAGCGTCAAGAGCACCTTGCTGCCATCTGGCGTGTACTTCTTGATCTGATGGCCGGTTCTGTCCGTAATCCAGAAGAATCCCTGGGGGTCGATATGAATCGTGTGAGCCATCTTGACGAAGCCCGGCTTGCCCGACGGTCCCCATTCGCCAATGTACTTCCCGCCCTTGTCGAACATCCAGATGTCGCCGCGCTCGTTTCGCTCAAAAACGTAGACCACACCCTTCTTGTCGACGGCCACGCCGGAGACGGTGCCGAACTTCATTCCCGCCGGCATAGTCGGCCAATTCGCCACCTGATGCCACGAGCCCGCGGCCTTCACGGTCGTGTGACGCCCCGGGCCAAAGAGCAGGGCGACTCCCATGCCCAGCGCGACGAGTACACCACCGATCCTGAATCGCCCTTGTCGTCGCATTGCTCTCCTCCTGTCGAAGCGTATGGTTGCGGTCGAGATGGCCTGGCGGATGATGACCCACGGCGGTCGACGGGGCATCACCCATATTGGGTACGAACTCGGCCGGCTTCAGCTCATGCGATGTTGCGCAGCAGCGTCGGCCGCCTGGTGGGTCGTTGGCGATCAAATGCTGAGGATGCCGGTGCTGTCGCCGAAATGGTCCACCCGGACTCCGACCTTGTCCAGCAGCGTGACCTGCATGTTCGTCCAGGGCGTGCCCTTCGGGAACCGCACATGCCGGCCGGTCGTGATGCCGATCGACTTGCCCGCGACGATGACCGTCGGCAAATTCAAGTGGTCGTGGAGATTCGGGTTGCTCATGCCGCCGCCGTACAGCAGCAGCGACTGATCAAGCAACGACCCGTCGCCTTCCGGCGTCGAGCGCAGTCGCTCGAGGAAGTACGCGAACTGGTGCATGTGGAACGTGGAGATCTTCGCAAGCCTTGCGAGCTTCTCGGGATCGTCGCCATGATGCGACAGCGGGTGGTGCGGCTCGCTCACGCCAATTTCCGGATATGCGCGCGTGCTCAATTCCCTGGCCATCACAAAGGTGATGACCCGGGTGAGGTCGCACTGGTAGGCAAGCGCGGAGAGGTCGAACATCAGCCGGACGTGCTGCTCGAACGTGGTGGGAATGCCCACCGGCTGTGCCACGACCGGCAGCTCCTGATCAACCTGCTGCTCGGCCTTCTGAATGCGCCGCTCGATATCGCGAATCGACTCCAGATAGTCGGTGACCTTCGATCGATCGCTTGGGCCCACCCGCCGGTTCAGCCTCGTCACTTCCTCGGTCACCGAGTCGAGCAGGCTGCGGTCCTTGTGGATGTCGGCGAGGCGCGTCTTCCTGTCGGTGCTGTCGCTCGCGCCGAAGAGACGCTCGAATACGGCTCGCGGGTTGTTCTCCATCGGCAGCGGCGTGGTCGGCGTGCGCCAGGCGATGGTGTTGTTGTAGGCGCAGCTGTAGCCGAGCGAGCAGACGCCGAGCAGGTCCGTGCTCTCGAGCGCCAGCTCCAGCGAGGCGAGCTGCGTCTCCTTCTCGAACTGGCGCGCGGCGATCTGATCCATCGAGATGCCCGCTTCGATGTCGCGGCCCTCGGTCCGCTTCGGGGTCATGCCAGTCAGGTACGTGGTCTGCGCTCGCGGATGCGGCCCACCGTCCTGTCTGTACGTGCGCATCGAATCAAGGCCGCTCGCCACGAGCACACGGTCCTGAAAGGGTGCCAGCGGCTCGAGCACGGACGATAGCTCCAGGGGCCCTTCGCTCCGCGGCGTGTAGAGCGACATGTTCTGGCCGTTGCCGACATACACGACGCCCAACCGGCGAACCGGCGCCGCTGCCGTGAGGCGAAGCGCCCTGGCGGCGGGAATCATGGCGTCGAGCAACGGCAGCGCGATCGTCGCCCCCAGACCCCGCAGGACCGCGCGACGTGGTAGATAGCGCTTTGTAATGATCATGATTCCGTCCTCCTCATCTGGAACGGCGTGCTCTTGACGATAGCGAGAAACAGTGCGGACCACCGGTATCCTTGCACCGACGCCGCGCGCGTAATCGCCCGAACGGCCGGCAGATCGTGCGCCTCAACGCCCCGTCCCAGCGCATACGTGAGCAGTTTCTCGGCGATGGTCTCGACGATCTCATCGCGCTGGGTCAACAGGCCCTGCCTGAATTCCCGAGGCGTGCTGAACATCGCGCCGCCTGGAAACGCTCCCGACGGGTCGATCCGGGACGTGCCTTCCGTCTCGCGGAACGCGCCAATCCCGTCGAAGTTCTCGAGCGCGAACCCGAGCGGGTCCATGCGCGAGTGGCACCCCGAGCAGTTCGGATTCTTGCGATGATTCTCCATCTGCTCGCGGACGCTCTTCGGCTTGGCCTTGGCGGCGCTGTTGCTCTCGTCGAGCGTCGGCACGCCTGGCGGTGGGGCGGGCGGCGGCGTGCCCAGGAGCGTCTCCATGATCCACTTGCCACGCACCACCGGAGACGTGCGGTTGGCATACGACGTGACCGTCAGAATGCTGCCCTGCCCGAGGAGGCCCGCACGACGATCGTCCGTGTACTGGACCCGGCGGAAGTGGGAGCCGTAGATGCCCGGGATCCCGTAGTGACGCGCGAGCCGCTCGTTGACGAATGTGTAGTCGGCGCTCAGCAGATCCAGCACGCTGCGATCCTCGTGCAACTGGCTCTCGATGAACAGCTTGGTCTCCTGCTTGAAGGCCTGGCGCAGGTTGTCGTCGAAGTCCGGAAACGCGTACGTATCCGGCTTGACGGCGTCCATGTTGCGCACGAGCAGCCACTGGCTGAAGAAGTTTGTAACGAGCGCGTTCGCGCGCGGATCGGCCAGCATGCGACGGACCTCCCGCTCGAGGACGGCCGGGTTCTTCAACTGGCCGCGCTCGGCCACCGCAAGCAGCGCGTCATCCGGGACGCTGCTCCACAGGAAGAACGACAGGCGGGAGGCCAGTTCGATGTCGCTGACCGTGTACGCGGCGCCGCGCGCGGTGCGCGGCGGGTCGTCCTCGACCCTGAACAGGAAGCTCGGCGCCACGAGCATCCGCTCGAGACCAGTCTGGATGCCCTGATCGAACCCGCCGCTCGCCTGCCCGTTCCGGAAAAATTCCATCAGCGTGCGCGTGTCGTCCGCGGTCACCGGCCGGCGATAGGCACGCCGCGCGAGGGTCGAGAGAATGCGCTCGGCGCAGGCCTCCTCGTCGCGGGCGCCCGCGGGGCGGCAAATGAACACGCGACGGCGCGACGGCGTGTCGGACACGGGCGGAACATCGAACGGCCCCGCGACGGCGATGCTTTCCACCGCCATCTGCACCTTGCCGTAGTTGACGCTCGTATTGCTGCCGGCCGCGAACCCATCGCTTCCCGCCGGCAGACGCGAGACACTGACGCCCTCCATGTAAAAAAACTGATCCACGAACGCGACGCCGACTGAGCGCGTCCCCGCTTTCGCGGGAAACCGCACCTCGAGATCCGTGTCCGCCGTCCCCGGTGTCCCGCGAACGCGGCCCTCGCCGCGGCCTCCAATGGTGAAGCGCGTGACCCGCTCGCCGTCGATCATCACGTCAATCAGGTTCTCGTCAGCCAGACCGCGAACATTCTCGCCGAGCGCCAGACCGTTGCGATGCAGCCGCACCTTGATGCTGTACGTCCCATCCACGGGAAACACGTGGCGGACGCTCAATCCACCTCGCGTGCCAAAGGGCAGCTCCTCGCTCATGCGGGTATCCTGCACAAGCGACATGGGCAGGCTATAGGTGGCTACCGATGGATGGATCGTCGAATCGCCAACCGCGAGCCGGCTGATCTTTTTCGCCGCCAGCAGATACCGCGAGAGGAGGCCGGGCGTCATCGTGAGCACTTCCCCGATGTTGTCGAACCCGTAGCTCGCATCGTCTGACGGGAGCAGCGAGGCCCCATCCAACACATCGAGCGCCAGCACATCGCGGATGGCGTTCACATATTCCGTACGGTTCAGACGATGAATCGATGGACGCCCCGGATCCGGCGAGACCGCGGCCGCGTGATCGAGCGTCGTCTCGAGCCATGCGCGGAACCTGTCGGCCGATTCCCTGTCGGGCCGCGGCAGTCCGGCCGGCGGCATCGCGCCGGTCCGCACTTTGTGGAGGACTTTCTCCCACGTCTCGGTCGCCGCCGGTACCTGATCCAGGCTGAGCCCCTGAAGCACCAGGCCGGCCGCCTTCACACGCTCGCTATGACACGTGACACAATACCTATCGAGCAGCGCACGGTGGGCCGCCACAACGGCGGCGGGCTCGGGGGTTCCAGCGCGCTGACCGCTCGGCCGGGCGGTCAGAGTAGTGCCAGCGATGATCAGCAAGACGACGACGCGGGAAACGGGAGAAGTCTTACGCATCACATTTCTTGAACTCACTCCGCCTACACTTCATACTAATGTTACTCTTTGAATATCGGCTGCGTGCGGGCTACCTTCAACAATCGTCCCACGGCCCGCGGGGAGTTTTTGGCCAGACTCGGAGGGCCAGCCGCATGCGTTTTCTCACCAGGTCCGCGGCGTTCGCAGCATGCGCGGTCGTAGCAAGCGTCAATCTGGCGGCAGCCAACGGCGACACACGGCTCGCCACCGCGGCCAGAAACCGCGACGCCAAGGCCGTGCAGTCGCTGCTGCAGCTCAAAGCGGATGTCAACGCCTCTCAGCCGGGCGGTGCGACTGCATTGCACTGGGCCGCGCACTGGGATGAGCTGGCGACAGCCGATCTCCTGCTCAAGGCGGGAGCGAATCCGAACGCGGCCAACGACTACGGGATCACGCCGCTTCTGCTCGCGGCCACAAACGGCAGTGCCGCGCTGATTCAGCGCCTGCTGGCCGCGGGCGCCAATCCCAACGCCGCACAAATGTCCGGCCAGACGCCTCTCATGACGGCTGCCCGCGGCGGCAGCGTGAACGCCGTCAACCTGCTCGTGGCCGCCGGCGCGGATGTGAACGCCCGCGAGAAGTTCAAGGGACAGAACGCATTGATGTGGGCGTTGGCGGAGCACCAGTCGGCCGCCGCGCGCGCGTTGATCGAACACGGGGCCGACATCAGAGCGCCGACGGCGGCGGGGTCGACTCCCCTGATGTTCGCCGCACGCGAAGACAACATGGAGATCGCACGGCTCCTGCTCGACAAAGGCGCGAGCCTCAAGGACACCGCCAAGGACGGCACGACCCCGCTGCACGTCGCGACTACTCGCGCGCATGTCGAACTCGCGAAGTTCTTCCTCGACCGCGGCGCCGATCCCAACGCCAACGGTCCCGGCTATACGCCGCTCCACTGGGCCGCCGGCAGGTGGGAGACGCTGCACACGCACGACTATCCCGTCCCGTCGGGGGAATGGAGCACGCTCATCGGCCTCCCACGCGAGCAGCAACTCGACTTGATCAAGGCGCTGTTGGCCCACGGGGCCGACATCAACGCCCGCGCGACCCAACTGCCACCGCGCTTCGGCTACACGCTCTCGAGCTTCATCACGCGATATGCCACGGGAGCGACGCCGTTCTTTCTCGCCGCCATGTCGGCAGACGCCGAGCTGATGCGCTTCCTCGCAGCGAACGGCGCCAATCCCACCATCGCCGCAGGAGTGGCAACCACAGCGCTCATGGCGGCAGCCGGACGCACGCTGGTGCCGGGAGAGAGCAAGATACCGGAGCAGGACCACCTCGAAGCGGTAAAAGCGTCGCTCGACCTGGGTGCGGACATCAACGGCGCCAATGGCGACGGTTGGACGGCCCTCCACGGCGCCGCGTACGCCGGCTTCGATACCATCGTTCAATACCTGGCCGACAAAGGCGCCAGCATCAACGCGCGCAACCAGAACGGCGACACGCCCCTCAAGATCGCCGAGGGCTTCGTGTTTCCCAACATGGTGAACATCAAGGCCAGTACCGCCGAGCTTCTCCGAAAGCTGGGGGGCGTGAGCAACCCCGGCCCGCCCCCCCGCGTGAACGAGGAACCACGCGCGACCGCTCGCTGAGGTAAGTTCAGAGCCGTGCGTCGCCACCACTGGCACAGCACACCTCTCAGGACGAGCAAGGTCAGCGTTTGAACCGATAACCCGAACGGGAGTCCCCCTCTCGGTAGGCGTCGTGACACGCGGCGCACTGCGCCCGCAAATGAGTCACCGCTTCGCTCGCGGCCGCCTCGTTGGGCTCGGCGGCAGCAAGCTCGACCCGCAAGTCGTCGAGCGACGCAAGCGTGGCGTCGGCCAGCCTGGCGGCCTCTGAGGTGCCCTGGTCGACAAAAAAGGCGCGCACCGCCGAGAGGCGGTCGCGGATGATGTCGTGGCGCGTCAGCGCATCACCGCGCACGCTGTTGAGAAGATAGATGTTCGATGCGGTGGACGACTCAATCACCTCCAGCGCCTCTGCCATCGTGACCATCGCCCGCGTGTAGTCTCTGAGGTTGGCGATGCGGCCAGTCGATGCCGCCTGGGTCAGCAGCAGAAGCGTGGCCATCAGCGCCGCAACAATCTGATACATGGCGACTCTCCTCTGGGCATGTTACATTCGCCACGTGCCACAGATCGGCCTGCTCACCGGTCCCGCCTTCGTCGCCTTCGTCTTCTTGGCGGAGGTCGTGTTCTTTGCCCAGACGCCCGCCAGGACCGTGTGGGACGGGGTCTATACCAACGCCGAGGCCGCGCGCGGGCAAACGGCGTTCGCGCGCTCCTGTGGCGGCTGCCATCGGGACGATGCGAGCGGCGGCGACGATTCGGAGCCGGCCCTGCGCGGGCCGTCATTTCTGCATCGATGGGACGAATCGTCGGCAGCGGCGCTCTACGACTTCATCGCCTCGAACATGCCGCGAAACAAGCCCGGTTCGATGACCCTGCCCGACTGCCTGGATATCGTCGCCTATCTGCTGAAGCTGAACGACATGCCGGCAGGACGCGAGGAGCTGCCGGCCGATGTCGAGCAGCTCAATCGGATTCGCTTCACGGAAAAACGCC
>JBGOTP010000147.1:0-11660 GCA_041476545.1 Vicinamibacteria bacterium
CTCTTCGACCCCTACGATGAGTACCTGCAGCACGAGCGGCGCTATACTGCATCTGGATTCAAGATCTTGCTCGAAACCAGCGGCCTGACCGTGCTCGAACAATCGCATCTCGGCTTCAGTGTCTATCCCGCATTTGCCATGGTGAAGCGACGGAACCAGAAGCGCGGTGCGGGCAGCGTGGACGCCAAGCGTCAGATCGTGGAACAGAGCATCGAAAGCACCAAGCGCGGCCTGCTCCTGCGCTGGGCATTGCGATGCGAGGCGTGGGCCGGTCGATACCTGTCGTATCCCGTTGGCATCCGCTGCGTCGCTGTTGCTCGCAAGGGGGCATCCAGGTGACGAGTCACGGATACGCCGCGCCGCCGTTCTCGTCGGTGAGCGTCATTGTTCCGGCGTACAACGAAGTGAAGAGCATCACGCCGACCCTGCGCGAGATGTGCGCGTATCTGAGCGCGAAGCGGTACGACTTCGAAGTGATCGTCGCGGCCGATGGCGACGATGGGACGAGGGAGCTGGTGCGGGGACTGGCGGCCCGCGAGCCCAGGCTGAAGGTGATCGGCAGCGTGGAGCGCGGCGGCAAGGGTCGCGGCGTGCGTGAGGGTGTCCGGATCGCGCAGGGCGATCTGATCGGATTCGTCGATGCCGACAACAAGACGCCGATTGACGAGTTCGACAAGTTCGGACCACACTTCGCGAACGGGGCGGATGTCGTGATCGGGTCTCGTGCGCTGCGCGACTCGCGAGTGGAGCGACAGCAGCCGCTGTATCGCCGCCTCGGCTCGAAGGGATTCGGATTGGTGATGCACCGCGTGATCGGGCTCGGCGGCATCCTCGACACGCAATGCGGCTTCAAGTTCTTCAGGCGGACGGTGGCCATCGACATCTTCAGCCGGCAGCGGATCGACGGCTACATGTTCGACGTCGAGATCCTGCACCTCGCGACCCAGGCCGGCTACCGCATCGCCCAGGTGCCGGTGCGATGGCGGGACGACGGAGACAGCCGCCTCGACCTCGTCCGCGGCAACGTGCGGAATCTTGCGGATCTGCTTCGCATCCGGTTTGGGCGGCCGCGCGCGGCCGCGACCGCGGACAACAAAGTCGAGGGGCGAGCGTGATCGTTATTGAGGTTTCCCGGCGGGCATGCGCGTTTTCGTAACGGGCGGTGCCGGTTTCATCGGCAGCAACCTCGTTGATCGGATCCTGGCGAACGGCGACACGGTCGTCGCCTACGACAATCTTTCAACCGGCAACGAGCGGTTTCTGGAGCTGGCCGCCCCCTCGCCCCTCTTCAGGCTCGTCCGAGGCGATACCACCGAC
The DNA here is from genome assembly GCA_041476545.1 of Vicinamibacteria bacterium. GTDB lineage: Bacteria > Acidobacteriota > Vicinamibacteria > Vicinamibacterales > CAVVIG01 > JBGOTP01. The sequence continues at coordinate 1,318 of JBGOTP010000147.1, forward strand.
CTGCCAGCCATCACGCGCGCGATGGGCGAGGCTGCGCCGGACGTTGTCTTCCATCTGGCCGCCAATGCCGATGTCCGTTTTGGCACCGAACATCCCCGCAGGGACCTGGAACAGAACACGATCGCCACGTTCAACGTCCTCGAAGCCATGCGTGCGCATGGCGTGACGCGCGTGGCCTTTTCCTCGACCGGATCGATCTATGGCGAACCTGAGGTGTTTCCGACGCCGGAAACCGGGCCCTTCCCCATTCAGACGTCGTTGTACGGCGCCTCGAAGCTGGCCGGCGAGAGTTTGATTCAGGCCTATTGCGAGGGCTTTGGATTCCAGGGCTATATCTTCCGCTTCGTGTCCATCCTTGGCGAGCGCTACTCGCACGGCCACGTCTTCGACTTCTACCGGAGCCTGCGCGCCGATCCGACGGAACTGCGCGTGCTCGGCAACGGGCATCAACGCAAGTCGTACCTGTATGTGCAGGACTGTATCGATGCGATGCTGCTGGCCATCGAGCGATCTCAGAACAAGGTCAACATCTTCAACCTCGGCGCCGCCGAGTACTGCGAGGTGAACGATTCGATCGGCTGGATGACCGAACATCTGGGCCTCAATCCCATCCGGACGTACACGGGGGGCGATCGCGGATGGATCGGCGACAGCCCGTTCATCTTTCTCGACGCCTCGAAGATCCGATCGCTCGGGTGGACGCCCACGCTGTCAATCCGTGAGGGTGTGCTGAAGACGCTCGACTATCTTCGTGGAAACGCCTGGCTGCTGGAGGAGCGGTCGTGAAGATCTGCGTGCTGGGGCTTTGGCACCTCGGCACCGTGACCGCCGCCTGCCTGGCGTCGGGCGGCCACGACGTGACAGGGCTTGATTTTGATGAGGCCGGCGTGGCGCGCCTGTCCACCGGACAACCCCCGCTCTTCGAGCCGGGTCTCGAGGATCTCGTCAAGGCCGGACTGGCCAGCGGCCGTCTTCGTTTTACCACCGATATCGCCATCGCCGTCAACGGCGCCGACATCGTCTGGGTCGCCGATGACACGCCTGTGGACGATGACGATCGCGGGGACGTGGAGTATGTCGTTGCGCGCACGGCCCGGCTGTTTCCGCACCTGACGGATGCCACGCTGGTGCTGACCTCCGCGCAGGTACCGGTTGGCACGACGCGCCGGCTCGAACAGCTCTTCGCGGCGGGTGGGTCGCGTGGGCGATCGGTTCAGTTTGGATATTCCCCGGAGAATCTTCGGCTTGGCAAGGCGATCGAGAGCTTCACGCGACCCGACCGGGTCGTGGTGGGTCTGGGCTCCGAGAGCGACCGCGCAAAGGTGACCGAGGCGCTCGGGCCGTTCACCGGACACATCGAGTGGATGTCCGTTGAATCGGCGGAGATGACCAAGCATGCGCTCAACGCGTTTCTGGCGACGTCGGTGACCTTCATCAACGAAATCGCCGCGCTGTGCGAGCAGGTGGGCGCCGACGCCACGGAAGTCGAGCGCGGCCTGAAGTCGGAGGTGCGCATCGGTCCGCGGGCGTACCTGTCGCCAGGCGGTGCGATTGCCGGCGGCACCCTGGCGAGGGATGTCGTCTTCCTGTCGCAGCTCGGCCGGACGCATGGTGTGACGACCCATCTCCTGTCGTCGGTGAAGGCGAGCAACGACGCGCACCGGCAATGGGCCGAGCGCCGCCTGATGGAGACGCTCGGCGATGTCTCCGGCCGTACGATTGCGGTCTGGGGGTTGACGTACAAGCCGGGCACCGACACGCTACGGCGATCGAGTGCCGTTGAACTCTGCCGCTGGCTGCACGCACACGGCGCGGTCGTCCGCGCGCACGATCCGGCTGTCACACAGTTGCCGCCCGATCTTGCCGCGTGGATGCGGTTGACAGACGCGGCGGCCGCCGCGTCTGAGGGGGCATCGGCGCTCGTCGTGGCCACGCCTTGGCCCGACTATCGTCTGGTGTCCGCTGCGGACGTGGTCTCGCGCATGACGCGCCGCCTGGTGCTCGACGCCAATCGATTCCTGGCGGAGACGATCGGCAGGACTCCCGGGGTCGAGTACCTGAGCGTTGGGAAGGGGACCCGATGACACGACCGCTCGACGGACGCACGGCGCTCATCACGGGCGCGAACCAGGGGATGGGCCTGGCGATCGCGCGCGCGTACGTCGAAGCAGGCGCGAGCGTGATGATGTGCGCCCGCGACACGGCTCGACTCGAACGCGCCCGCGGCGAAGTGGCGGTGCTCGCGACGTCGCCCGGCCAGCGCGTGGTGGCGCGGCGCGCCGATGTCTCGCGGCCCGACGAGGTGGCGGCTCTCGTTCACGCGACGCTCGACGCTTTTCCCGTGCTCAACGTGCTCGTCAACAACGCAGGTGTGTACGGTCCCCTCGGGCGCATCGAAGACGTTGATTGGGAGGCCTGGGTGCGGGCCATCGAAATCAATCTGTTCGGGTCGGTCCTCACATCGCGCGCAGTGCTGCCGCATTTCAAGGCGCAGCATGGAGGGAAGATCGTGCAGTTGTCCGGCGGCGGCGCCACCAATCCGTTGCCGGGTATCAGCGCCTACGCGGCGTCGAAAGCGGCCATCGTCCGCTTCATGGAGACGCTGGCCTGGGAAGTGCGCGAGCACGGCATTGACGTCAATGCGATCGCGCCCGGTCCGCTGAACACGCGGATGCTCGACGAGGTGATCGAAGCGGGGCCGGAGCGCGTGGGGACGGTGTTCTACGAAAAGTCGCTCCAGCAGAAGGAGCAGGGCGGTGCGCCCTTGCAGAAAGGCGCCAGCCTCGCTGTCTTCCTGGGGTCCACGGCGAGCGACGGTATCACCGGCAAGCTGCTGAGCGCGTTGTGGGATCCGTGGGAGACGCTGCCCGACCACCGCGACGACCTGACGCGCACGGATGTGTACACCCTGCGTCGCATCGTGCCTTCGGACCGGGGTTTGACGTGGGGGAAATAGGCCCGTGATCCACCGCGTTGCGATTGTCGGTTGCGGGCTCATCGGTCACAAGCGCGCGAAGGCCCTGGCAGGCGCCCGAGTGGTCGCGTGCGCGGATGTCCGGCGCGATCGAGCCGAGGGACTCGCCACGGCGATCGCAGGCGCCGATCCCACTGCGGCCGTGCCGGTGGCCACAGACGACTGGCGCGTCGCCGTCAACAGGTCCGACGTCGACGTCGTGATCGTCTCGACCACCAACGACGTCCTCGCGGAGGTGACGCGTGCCGCGGTCGACGCCGGCAAACACGTCCTCGTCGAAAAGCCAGCGGCCCGGTCGCTCGCAGAGATCGATGCCGTCATGGAGGCCGTCGCGCGACACCGGCGGCTGGTGCACGTTGGGTTCAACCACCGCTACCACCCGGCCGTGCAGAAGGCGCATACGATGGTTCGGGACGGGGCGATCGGCGAACTGATGTTCCTGCGTGGACGCTACGGTCATGGCGGGAGGATGGGGTACGAAAAGGAGTGGAGGGCCGACCCCGCGATTGCGGGCGGCGGCGAACTGATCGATCAGGGCGTGCACCTCATCGATCTGGCGCGATGGTTTCTCGGGGAGCTCACGACGGTCGACGGATTCGCGCACACGTATTTCTGGCCGATGCCGGTGGACGACAACGCGTTCATGCTGCTGCGGACGCGGCACGAGCAGACCGCCTTCCTTCACGTGAGCTGCACCGAGTGGAAGAACATGTTCTCGTTCGAGATCTATGGGCGGTCCGGCAAACTGCAGATCGACGGGCTGGGCGGCAGCTACGGCGTGGAGAAGCTGACCTACTACCGCATGCGGCCGCAGATGGGCCCGCCTGAAACGACGGTGTGGGAGTTTCCCGAGACCGATTCGTCGTGGGCGATGGAGATCCGTGAGTTCATGGCCGACATCGATGCGGGCCGTATGCCCGACGCCGGTCTTGACGCGGCGCGCGCCGCGCTGGTCGTCGTCCATGAAATCTACGCCCGTTCAGATTATGATTTTCCCCGGCGATGATCATTACACGAAGCCCTCTGCGCGTGACCCTCGGCGGTGGCGGCACCGACCTGCCGTCGTATTACCGGGAGCACGGCGGCTTCCTGATTGCGGCGGCGATTGACAAGTACGTCTACATCACGGCGATGCGGCCGTTCACGCCAGGCATCTTTCTCAAGTATTCGCAGCTCGAGCATGTCGAACAGGTGAACGAGGTGCAGCATCCGATCATCCGGGAAGCGCTCCGCCTGATGCATTTGCGCACGCCGCAGATCGAGATCACGACGCTCGCCGACATCCCGGCCGGCACCGGGCTCGGATCCTCTGGCAGCTTCACGACGGCGCTGCTGAAGGCGCTCTACGCACATCGCCGGCGGCTGCTGCATCCCGACGAGCTCGCCGCGCTCGCCTGCGACATCGAGATCGAGCGGCTCGGCGAGCCCGTGGGGAAGCAGGATCAGTACATCGCGGCGTACGGCGGCGTCACGTGCTTCACGTTTCATCCCGACGGCCGGGTCGAGGCCGAGCCTCTTCACGCGTCGATGGACACCCTGTTCAACCTCGAAGACAACCTGCTGCTGTTCTTCACCGGTTTCTCGCGCAGCGCCGGCAGTATCCTGGCTGACCAGAAGGCGCGCACGCAGCAGAGCGATGCCGCCATGCTGGCGAACCTGCACGATGTGAAGGCGATCGGCGTCCGCAGCCGCGAGGCGCTCGAGGCGGGTGACACCGCGCAATTCGGCGAGATGATGCACGAGCAGTGGGAACAGAAGAAGCGGCGCTCGGCCGGCATGAGCAATACGCAGATCGACGAGTGGTATCAGGTGGGCCGCGCGAATGGCGCGATCGGCGGCAAGCTCGTCGGCGCCGGCGGCGGAGGGTTCCTGATGTTCTATGCCGAGGATCATCGGCGGCTGCGCGCGGCCATGGCCAGGGTCGGCCTCGAGGAAGTGCGGTTCCGCTTCGATTTCGAGGGCACGAAGGTGCTGTTCTCGTGAGTCTGCCGGTGGCCATTCTTGCGGGGGGCCTGGCCACGCGGCTCCGCCCGCTGACCGAGCGCGTGCCGAAGATTCTCCTCGACATCAACGGCCGTCCCTTCGCCGAGCATCAGATCGACCTGCTGCGTCGCTGGAGCATCACGCACGTCGTGTACTGCCTCGGGTACCTCGGCGAGCAGGTGGTCGACGCACTCGGTGACGGCTCGCGCTGGCAGATGACCTTCAGCTACGTGTTCGACGGCGAGCGCCCGCTGGGGACGGGGGGCTCGCTACGGCGGGCGCTTCCGAAACTCGGACACGCGTTTTTCGTCATGTACGGCGACTCGTACCTGACCTGCGATTTCAACGCGGTCGAGCGCGCGTTTCTGGCCGGTGGCAAGCAGGGGCTGATGACCGTATTCAGGAACGAGAACCGCTGGGATCGGAGTAACGTCGCCTACGATCGCGGGCGCATCATCCGGTACGATAAGACCGGCAACGATGCGACGCTGCAGCACATTGACTATGGACTGGGAATATTGACCCCCGATGCATTCGACGCACCACTTGACGTAGTAGGCCCGAGCTTCAGCTCGGGCGCCTCCAGCTCGGGCGCCTCCATATCGGGTGTCGCGCCCGACCTGAAGGTCGGGCCTACGGATTTGGCCGTTTTGGATCTGGCCGTCGTCTATCAGCGGCTCATCGCGCGCGACGAGCTTGCGGGCTACGAAGTGCGGGAACGGTTCTACGAAATCGGATCGCTCGAAGGCCTCGAGGAATTGCGGGCGAAACTCGAACCCGGAACGCGGACGGTACAGTGACGTCAACGAGTTATACGGCGATTCATCTGAGCGAGGCGTCGCGTATCATCGGCCTCATCGACGCCGCGACTATCGAACGCGTCGCGGAATTGCTCGCGGCCTCGCGCGCCCGCGGCGGACGGCTGTTCTTCCTCGGCGTCGGCGGCAGCGCGGGCAACTGTTCGCACGCCGTCAACGATTTCAGAAAGCTCGCCGGGTTCGAGGCGTATGCCCCCACCGACAACGTGTCTGAACTGACCGCTCGCACGAACGACGAAGGGTGGGAGACCATCTTCGAGGCCTGGCTCAGGGGCAGTCGCCTCCGGTCAGACGACGCGATCTTCGTCTTGTCCGTGGGCGGCGGAAGCCTCGAGAAGAACATCAGTCCGAATCTCGTGAAAGCCGTCCAGTACGCCAAGAAAGTCGGTGCGACCGTCGTCGGCATCGTCGGGCGCGACGGCGGGTACACGGCGACCGTCGCGGACGCGTGCGTGATCATTCCCACGGTCAATCCCGAGACGGTTACCCCGCACGCTGAGGCGTTTCAGGCGGTGGTCTGGCACCTGCTCGTGTCGCATCCGCTCCTGAAGATGTCGGCGACCAAATGGGAGTCCACGCGTTGACGACCGTCGGGAATGCCGCGGGAACGAGGCCGGCCATCTTCCTCGACCGCGACGGCGTGCTCAACCGGACCATCATTCGAGACGGCATGCCCTACGCGCCGGCCAGTCTCGACGAACTGGACATTCCTGTTGATGCACCCCCCTCGCTCGATCGCTTGAAGCGTGCCGGTTTCGCGCTGGTCGTGGTGACCAATCAGCCGGACGTGGCGCGCGGCACGCAGACGCGGGCCATGGTCGAGGCCATCAACGGCGCGATCGGCGAAAAGATGCCGATCGACGAATTCCGGGTCTGTTATCACGACGATGCCGACAACTGTCCGTGCCGCAAGCCGCGGCCAGGTATGCTGCTGCAGGCGCCTGTATATGATGTGGCCCGCAGCTTCATGGTGGGTGATCGCTGGCGCGACATTCAGGCGGGGAAGAGCGCCGGCGTGAGCGCGACCATTCTGATGGCTTCGGGACACACGGAACCGTCCCCAATCGAGCCCGACTTTCGCGCGACGTCGCTGGCACAGGCCGTCGACTGGATAATTGGGAGAACAACTCGTAGCGCAGGGCTTCAGCCCTGCCCGTGAGCAGGCCTCAAGGGCTGCACTACATCTGATGAGGATTGCGTGAAGCGACTGGAAGATCTCACCGTAAAAATCTTCGGCGACGGCGCCGAGCTGTCGGGCATGCTCGCGCTGTATCGCCTGCCGCATATCAAGGGCTTCACCACCAATCCCACGTTGATGTTCAAGGCGGGCATTCGCGACTACCGCGCGTTTGCCAAAGATGTGGTGGCGGCGATTCCCGATCGCCCCGTGTCGTTCGAGGTGTTTTCCGACGAGCTGCCGGAGATGGAGCGGCAGGGGCGTGAGATTGCCACCTGGGGCGACAACGTGTACGTGAAGATTCCGGTGACGAACACCCGCCGCGAGCCCACCTACGATCTGGTACAGCGGCTCTCGCAGAGCGGTGTGAAGGTGAACGTCACGGCCATCATGACGCTCGATCAGGTGCGCGCGCTCGCCGCCAGACTGGCCGGCGGCGCGCCCTCCTGCGTGTCCGTCTTCGCGGGGCGCATCGCGGACACCGGCCGCGACCCGCTACCGATCATGACCGACGCGGTGGAACTGCTGAGGGACGCGCCGCAGGCCGAGTTGATCTGGGCAAGTCCACGTGAGTTGCTCAATGTCTTTCAGGCCGACGACATCGGGTGTCACATCATCACGGTGACGCCGGACATTCTCAACAAGCTGTCGAACATCGGCAAGGATCTCGACGAGTATTCGCTCGACACGGTGAAGATGTTCTACAACGATGCGCAAAGAGCCGGCTTCAAGCTGTAGCTGGACCACGTTCGATCGCGCCCGCCGACTTCTGATCCCCGCGCTCCGGCGTTGCACAAAAAGCGACGCGCCTCCGTAAATTGATCTTGCGAACTCGAGGTCGCCTGTGCCTTCGCAATCGCGATGTCGATCGCCGTTTGCACAAGAAGCGACAACGCAGCCGTGATCGGCCTTGCCCGCTGCCTTCAGACGATGCAACCATCGAATCGGGGGCAGCGCCAGGGGTGCCAGCTTTGCCAGGTCAATCAGCTCAGTCAATGTCAGCGGCACCGTGCGGAGGACCTGGTGCAGACAGAGAACAGCGTCGCAGATCGTGGGATCGGGTGGGTACGGGTACTGATGTTGTCCGTGAGGGTGTCGGCCGCCGCGTTGGTCGTCGCCATCGTGGGCACGTCAAGCGCGTCGCTCGCGCAGACTGGAGGCAGTCCGCGGGCCACGACACAGAACGGCGCAAAAGTGTCCCTCTCGTCGAATCAGTGGAACACGTTTGTCGCCGACGTCACCGTGCGTGCTACGCACGTCACGTCGGATGGCACGCCGCTCGGCACGCCGGCCGCCCCGATGCAGTATCAATGGGAACGGTCCCAGTCTGGCGCGGGCTGGAAGACCGTGATGACCATCGCGGAGCGAACCATCACGCTCGGCTCCGGCAAGAGCCAGCAGACCGTCACGAATCCATTCGCCGTGGCGCGTATCGAAGACGACGAGGATGGGTCGCCGTTGCGGATGTATGGAAGAAACGGCCGCCGCCTCCAGCCACCCTCGATCGATCAGCTGCAACAGTGGACCGAAGCCGGACTTCGACAGCTCAGTCCGGACAAGGCAGCGGTCGTTCGCAGTCTGGAGCCGCGGAGCGACCGTCCGGCGTTGCCGACGGTGTCGCGGCCGTTTGTCGGCGGAGCCGAGCGCGGCTGGATTGGCGGATTCGTCGCCACGCAGGAACAGCGGGCGGCCCGGCGCACCCGTCTCGCCCAGCAGTTTGTGCGCACGGGTCAGATCCGCGGTCTCGATCGATTCACGAAGACCGATGGGGACCGGACACACGAAGTGCTGGCGGATCCGCAATCCGCCGTGGCCCTCGAGGTCAATACGCTTCAGGGCGGTCAGCTGTTGTCACACAGCACGATCTCGTACCAGCCTGACGCCGACGGCGTCCTCGTGCGTCGTGCCGTTCATGTCGAACAACTGCTGTCGCCGGCCGGAGAGCGCGCTGTCACCGACACTGAGTACGCCAACGTGCGCGTCGAGAGACGGAGGCAGTGATGATATCCCTCAACCTTCGTCCGCGACTCCCGTTCCGCAATGTCATCAACGTCCTCGCCATCCTTGTGGCCGGCGTCCTGTTCACCGGCACGATTCTGCACGCCCAGCAGCCGGTCGTGTTCGTCCACGGACTCAATTCAAACGGCGCCACCTGGAACGAGGCCGCTGCCCGACTGACACAGGAACTCGACGTGCAGGTCTTTCAGCCGACGCAATCCTGGTGGGCGGCCTTCCAGCAGCAAGGGGCTGAACTGCAGAACAATCCGGACATTGGCGGCCTGCCCGCGGCGACCATCGCCTTCGGTCACAGTAACGGTGGCGTCGTCGCTCGCGAGTGGAGCAAGCTCCATCCGCTCACCGGGCTGGCCACCATCGGAACGCCCCACCAGGGCACGCCCATCGTCAATCACATGTACGACTGGACGTTGTTCGTCGATAACTCGCGGTACTACGACAACGGCCTCGTGGCCTCGTTCGATAGCAGCTGGCACAACCAGCACCTGCACTGGGTGCTCAATGCGCTGTTGGGTAACGGATTGGGGTGGGCGCGCTGGTTCAGATCGTACGCGGCCTACGAAGCGCTCGCTGCCGCTGGTCTGGACCCTTCTCTGCCGGTATTCAGTCAGATGTCGGTGCCGTCTCTGTACCTTGCCACGTTGAACAGCGATGAAAATCTCAGCAGAGAGCAAACGATCCCGTACCGGGTGGGTGTGCTGAACCTTCCACGCAACTTCTGGCTGGGCGGTCCGCTTCGACTCCTGGTCCAGCCGCAGAATGCGGACAGCGCCGGGGTGGCGCTTCACGCGGCCGCCGCAGCGCTCTTCTACTTCGGCAGCTACGTTCAGAGCAACGCGGACCTGGATGATCCCTTCGGGTGGCTCGATGCCAACGAGAAATCCAACTGGATGATCCAACTGGGCGAGTGGATCAATGAAATCGATCTCACCTGGTGCAGCCTGGTGTCGTCGCCAGGTCGGGCGAACGGCAGCGCCTGCCTTCCCAACGACTCACTCGTGAGTTGGGAGAGTCAGGTCTATCCCGGCGCCACGACCGTGGGTTTCGAAGGCGCGGCGCACACGTACGAGACTCGCCGCAGCGGCGACGCCATCTATTGGGTGCTGCACTACATCATGGGCGTGCCGCCCCGCGCGCCGGCCCCTCCGCCTCCTCCACCGGTCGGTGACGACGTGCTCGGACCGTTCATGTGGTTGTACCACGACCAATGGCGAACATCCAACAACGGGCGGTTCACGCTCTACTACCAGGCCGATGGCAACCTGGTGATCTACCGCGACGACGGCGTGCCCATCTGGGCGTCGGGCACGGACGGCACGAGTCTAGGGAACGTGACGATGCAGGGCGACGGCAATCTGGTCATCACCGATGGCGA
>JBGOTP010000148.1:0-11653 GCA_041476545.1 Vicinamibacteria bacterium
CCGGTCTTGCCGTGAAAAGCGGAGTTCTGATGCTCGATAGGTGAGAAGGCCCTCAGCGTACGAGGCAGCGGGTTTGTTGGCGAGTTGCGCCCCCATCATCCGATCGATGCGGGCCGTCCACGCGCCGACTGTACCCGGCCTGGTGGAAATGAAGTTTTCGCCGTGACAGACCATGCAGGTCCTCTCCGCCACGTCGCGGCCGGGCCCTGCCGGATAGATTTCGTCGTAGCTTTTTTCCTCCCTGACCGAGGTGTCCGTACTGCTCTCGCTCTCGAGGGCACTGACGACGGTGCGCTGTGAGCCGCCGACGGGGTCGCGCAGCGACAGCGTCAGTTTCGGGTTGTCGCCGGCTTTGACGACCAGCTTCTGCACGTCCGACTGAAGGGCCCTGGCACTCGCGCTCACTTCATAGTTGCCTGGGAACAGCGCAACCGCGCGAAACTGGCCCGCATTCGTGTACACCGTGTACAACATGCGCTTATCCACGTTGCGGATGAACACCTGCGCGGCCTTGAAGGGCGACGTGGACTGGACCGTGCCCGACAGACTGCCCGATCCTGGAAGCGCGGCGGCCTCCGCGACCCTCGGCGCCCCGGACAGCCATCCGCTCATCCCCATCACCGCATACGCGACTGCGTGACTTCCGGCCAAGGCCATGACCAGTAGCACGGCTCGACTCGGGGCTGTGTTCCAACGGCGCATGTCGTACCTCCGTGTTGATCGAACGGGTCGGATTATATAGGTATACTTGGCCTTCGCGGTGAGGTGGCCGAGAGGCTGAAGGCGGCGGTTTGCTAAACGGAAGTCCGCCTCTCGACCATCTTCGATTTTCCTAACAAATCCAACCGTTTCAACGACTTACCGGATCGAGCGATTTGGCTCCTGTTGGCTCTGGAGGGCCTGTTTTGGCGCCTCGCTGGGACAATCGTGGGGACAGGGCATTGCCCGGATTGACGGCGCGCCGACACCGTATAATCATCATATTCGATGCGAATTTGATGAGGACGCGCATGCTAGATCTTGCCAATGACATTCGTTCGCTCAGTGACTTCAAGCGCAACACGGTTGACCTGTTGGACCGACTCCGAAAGACCGGGCATCCCCTGGTCCTGACCATCAACGGAAAGGCGGAGTTGGTCGTGCAGGACGCGGAGGCGTACCAAGCCCTGCTTGATCGCGTGGAGGCCATCGAGGGAATTCAGCGCGGACTGGCGGACGTGAAGGCCGGTCGTACGAGGCCCGCGAAGCCGGTGTTCGATCGGTTGCGCCGCAAGCATGGCATACCGCGTTGATCTCGCGAGGAGCGTGGAAGCGGAGCTCGAAAAGCTGTACTCGAGCGAGCAGTTCTATCGCTCGACCAACACGCGGAGCGCTGTCCGGTTGCGCTCGAGCGTATCGACCCGGACCACCCAGTCTTCTTCACGGTCGACGACAACGCGAAGATTGTGCGCGTGGTGCATGTCAGGCGTGGCACCAGACGACGGCCGAGTGCTGATGAGTTGACGGGCGAGTAGCAGGACCGGCGACCCTTCGGTGATCCGCGTTCACAGGACGGCGGCCTAGACAATTCAGAACTTCACGTTGTACACGAGCGCGAAGTTGCGCCCCATTTCCGGCGCCAGGTCCTTCAGATAGTTCAGGTGGTTGTGATAGAGGCTGTTGGTCGCGTTGTCCAGGCGCGCGGTAATAGTGTTCACCATTGTGCCCGACCCGAAGGAATACGAGGCGAAGAGCTTCATCAGGTTGTACCCTTCCGTGGGCGTTTCACCGAGCGTCGTCCCTGAGAATCCCTCCGTGTACACGCGACCCTGCTTCGCGGTGAAACTCCCCTCGATGCCGGTCTGAAAGGCGTTCCGCTGCAGGCGCAGTCCGGCGCGGCCGCGGAGGGGCGGGACGCGGGGCATCGGCAGGTCACGATTCGTCAGCTCGCCACGCACGTAGTCAAGTCCACCTTCGAGCCACACGAGCGGCCCGACGCGCACGTCGAGGTGCGATTCGACGCCCTGCATGCGGCCGTTGTCCTGAACGAAGACCGTGACCGGCAGGTCGTCCTCGACCTCACCCGTGAACTGCCGGAAGATGAAGTTGCCGATCTGATTGACGAAGAAGGTCACCTCGCCGGACGCCCTCGCATTGCGCCACCGCAGCGACGCGTCGAACCCAAGTGCGCGCTCCGACTCGAGATCGGGATTGCCGTTCTCGACCGCGTTGTTGCCCGGATGCGGACCGTGGAAGTAGAGCTCCTCGAGCGCCGGGTTGCGCGACGCGTGCGCAAGGCTGAACGCCACTGAGGTCTGGTCGGTCGGTGTCAGCAGCAGGCCGAGGGAGCCCGAGACGTTGGTGAAGTCGCGGCTCGGCTCGTCGGCTTTGGGCGTGAAGTTGGCGCGGTCGATCCGCCCGCCGAACTGCACCTGCACCCGGGACGACGCGACGACCTCTTCATATAGATACCCAGCGTACCCTTTCTGATCGACCTCCGGTGCCAGCGCCTCCTCTCCCGACGCGAGGAAATCGCGCGTGAGCACCGAGCCGCCGATGGCCCCGTGCAGTTTCCTGGCTGCGCCATGGTGGGCGAGCAGCTCGAGCTCTGTCGTGTCGTTCTTGAAGGAAGTCGCCACCTCCTCGCCATTGAGCTCGTCGTGCCGGTAGCGCCTCACGCCGAGCGAGCCGCGGAACGAGTCAAAGAGGCTCCCCATGCCTCGCCGTTCTCCGCGAACCGTGAAGTTCTGCCGCCGAGGATTCAAGTTCGTCTCCCCGGCTTCGACGAACGGAATGCCGTAGTGCGTGCGGTCGTACCCGTAGCTCGCGCCCAGATAGCCGCGGTCCGACGTGTAGGCCGCGCCGACCTGGCCGGTGAATGCCCGATTGAAGGAGTTCGGGATCGTCCCGTCCGGTGACGTGAAATCGCTCGAGCGCCGACCGCTGCCGGCCAGGTTCAACGCAAATTTGCCGTGACCGAGGGTCACCTCACCGGCGGTACCGCCTCCTGGCGCGGCCGTTGCCGTATCGAGGGTGAACGATCCGGTCGGTTTCACCACTGGCGACGTGGGGATCTCATTCGTGACGACGTTGACGAGTCCGCCAATCGCATTCGCCCCGTAGAGCAGCGTGGCAGGACCACGTACGACCTCGATCCGCGTGGCAGACGCCGGGTTTACGTTGACCCCGTGATCGCCGGACTGGCTCGACAGATCGCCCATACGAAGACCGTCCTCGACAATCAGCACGCGATCACCATCCATGCCGCGAATCACGGGTCTCGCGGGTCCCGGACCGAAACTCCGGAGTGCGATTCCGGCCTGATTCTCGAGCGTCGCGCCAAGCGTGCCCTGAAGCTCCTTGGTCAGCTCCTGCCCGCCAAGCGCCTCGGTGGCCTGGAACGACAGGAACGAATTCTTGGCGTCCGGGCTCACGGACGTCACTTCACTGAAGTGCAGCTCCGGGTTGAGCTGGAGATTGCTGGTCAGGGCCGCCGCGCCGACCGTCACGTCGGTTCGCGCCGGTAAATAGCCGTCGGCCCGGACCGCCAGTTGGTAGGCGCCCGCCGGAAGGTCGGCAAACGAGTACACGCCGTCGGATCCGCTTCGCGTCTGGCGCGTCAGCGTCGCCGACTGAATGGTGACCAGTACGTTCGGCACCGCGTCGCCGGACAGCGCGTTCACGAGCGTGCCCGACAGCGTTGTTGTTTGCGCGTCTGCCCGCGCGGGCAGCCCGACTATCAGCAGCAGGAGTAAGAACGTCAGCGGTGCCTTCATGAGTGCTCCTCGAGTCCGCACGCTACTAGAGGGACCAGCGTGGTGACGAACAGAAGCGAATGAGCGGTCGATGAGGCAGAATGAACGTCGCTGAACGGACGATGAATGGCGGGTGCCTTTCACGTGTTCCGATCGACCACCCATGGGTCGAAAACAACCAGTGGCAGGCATCTGATTCGGCACTTCCACGCGAGGGCGTAGCGTGTCCACCGTGAACCTCGGCGAGCTGCTCAATCTGGTCGGCCTGAGCATTGGCGTCGTGCTCTACGCGATGCTGCTCGCCATGGTCATCCGTGCGCGGCGCGTCGCCGGCGCTGGCGCCTCGTCCGATCCGCTGCTCCTGCTGACGTCGGTTCTCGGACTGCTGTGGAACCTGTGTGCGCTACCGGCGTATGCGCTACCAAAATTCGGCGTCGAGGGGCCGTTACCGCTCCTGTCAGCGATTGGGTTCGGCGCGCTCGGCCTGCTGCCGGCGGTCGTCGTGCATTCGGTCTTGCGCTGTGGGCGCGACGGTGTCAGCGGTCTGGTCAAACGGACCATCGGGACCATTGCCTACTCGGTGAGCGCGCTGGCGGCGCTGCTTCACGTTACCGCGGCATGGCGGGGCGAGCCGCTGCCGTCACCGGATGCGATGCGCCTGTTGACGTACACCTTCATTGCGCTCGTGCTGCCGCTCGCGGGCGCCACGCGCGGACAGCCAGGCTCGAGGCGGGCGCTCTGGGGCACGGCGCTCGCGGTATTCGCCGTCTCGGCCTTACACCTCAGCCAGCTGCACAGCGGAGAGTCGTCGTGGCCGGTGGAGTTGCTGGGCCACCACGCATCGCTGCCGCTCGCCTTCGCCATCCTGTACCAGGACTATCCGTTCGCGCTGGCCGATTTATTCCTCAAGCGCGCGCTGGCGCTGCTGGCCGTCGTCACGATTGCGTTTGTCACGGTGGCCACCTTCGGCGACCGTTCGACGGCGTTCGCAGACTTCATCGAGCGCAATCCTCAGCAGTTCGGGTTGCTGATGACGTTATGGGTTGCGACGGCCTTGCTGTATCCAGCGATGCGCGCCGGCACGGCGTGGTTCGTGGACACAGTCCTGTTGCGGCGTCCGAATTACCGGACGCTGCGCGGCTCGATGAGCCAGATCGCCCAGACGCTCGATGACATTCCGACGCTGCTGTCCACCATGTGCGACCGCGTCGCTCCCGCGCTCAGCTCGCCGCGAGTCACATGGCTTGAGGGAGACAGTGCGCGGGCCCAGGAGCCGTTTGGCCCGCTCGTGACGACGGGCGACGACGCCGTTACCCGCGTCGTTGTGCCCACGGCGGAAACACCGCGCTACGTCATCACGATCGCGCCATTGACCCGCGGCCGACGGCTCCTCTCGGACGATGTGGCGACACTTGAGGCGCTGGTGACGATCGTTGCGCGGCGGATCGACGCCGTCCGGATGACGCAGGAGCGCCATGCGCGCGAGATGCGTGAGCGTGAGATGGGCCGGCTCGCGACCGAAGCGGAGCTCCGGGCCCTCCGGGCGCAGATCAATCCGCATTTCCTGTTCAATGCGCTCACGACGATCGGCTATTTGATTCAGACAGCGCCTCCACGGGCGTTGCAGACGTTGCTTCGGCTGACGTCGCTGCTGCGCGCGGTGCTGCGATCGGAAGGGGAGTTCAGCACGCTCGGGCGTGAGCTGGATGTCATCGAGGCGTACCTCGACATCGAGCGAGCGCGTTTCGAGCAGCGGCTCCGCGTGTCGCTCGACGTCCCAGCCCGGCTCCGCCACATTCGCCTGCCACCGCTCGTGCTGCAGCCGCTCGTCGAGAACGCGGTCAAACATGGCGTGGCGCAACGCGCCGCGGGAGGCGAGGTCACGATTCAAGCCCGGGTCGAGCTGTCCGGGGACGGTCAGCGACAGCTGGCGGTTCGGATCGTGGACACCGGCGCGGGGGTATCGACGGACATGCTGGAGCGCGGGCGCGAACACGGTGTCGGGCTTCGCAACGTCGAGAGACGCCTGCAGGGACAGTACGGGGCGAACGCGTCGCTGTCGATCAGGAGTACGCCCGGGAGTGGCACGAGCGTGGAAGTGCGAATTCCGCTGACCTCCGGCTCGCGCGATCAGCCGGCCGATCGCGTGGCCGTGTGAGCGCCCGCCTCCGTGTGGTCGTCGCTGACGACGAGCGGCCGGCGCGGTCGTTTCTCGTCGCGCTGCTCCGATCGTTCGAGGATGTCGTCGTCGTGGGAGAGGCCGCGTCCGGCAAGGAGGCGGTCGCCATCATTGAAAAGGAGAAGCCTGACCTAGCATTCCTCGACTGGCAGATGCCTGAGCTCGACGGCATGGGGGTTGTGCGGCAGCTGAAGAAGCCGTCGATGCCGCTCATCGCGTTCGTCACTGCGTACGACGAGTACGCGGTACGCGCGTTCGAGGTGAACGCGGTCGACTATCTACTGAAGCCCGTGGACAAGGCGCGGTTGCGGGAAACGCTCAATCGTACGCAGGATCGCCTGGAGCATGCTGACCTCGTCGCGGAACAGGCACCGCGTGTCGGCGTCGCCACCGATGCCGACGAGTCCACCCCGCGAGTGCCGTACCTCGAGCGGATTCCCGTTCGCCACCGCGAAGAGGTGCTGATCGTCCCCGTGCTGCAGATCGCGTCGATCGTCGCTGATGGCGAACTCCTCAAGATCACGACGGTCCGTAACGAGCGGCACACCATCACGTATCGTCTCAAGGATCTAGAGCGCATGCTCGACCCGGCACGGTTCATCCGCCTGGGACGCGGAACGCTCGCCAACGTAGACCAGATCGGGAAGGTGGCGGTGATGCCGGGTGGAACGCACGTCGCCATCCTCGCCAACGGTCAGAAGCTGCCGGTCAGTCGGATTCAGTCGAGACTACTGCGGGAACGCCTGCTCAGGCTCTGATCCGCCCTCCGTTCGTGCGTCGTGCGACGCCATTCACCCTGGCGTCACATCGATTCGTTGAAATCCAGGGGTGGCCTGCCCCGCTGCCGCCGTACCGTCGGTGCGCCATGGGGACGACATCGGGCCCACATACACGCAATTCGCGTCCTGGGATCGCCTATCGCGGTTCACACAGGCGCGTCAACAAACTGTCTCCATTCGACGGCCTGCCGGTGGACTTCTGGGTATTCATCTCCGTCGCCCTCGCGATGCTGGCCGTCTCCGGCGTCATCGTCTACAGAGCGATCGAGTAACGCCAACACGCCGGATTCAGCTGCGACGAGGCGGCGTTCCGGCGTGAGATTGTTCGGCGGCGGATCGAGAGCACTGCCTTAATCTCGGCGCGCACGATAACTTGAAAACACGATACCTCTTGAAAAAAGGCGATCGACTCCCCTCGTCTGAAAGCCCGTTTAGCTGCCCGACAAAGCCTTGACGCTCTATGACGTCATGGTTTCGCCGAAGCCCACGTCGGCTGGCTCAGTGGGGCCTCCTCTAGGTCAGCCACAACCACACCATCCCCAGCGCCAGCGTGGCAGCCGTGACCGGAAGGCCCACGCGGAAGTACTCGCGGAAGCCAACGTGTACGCCCTCGGCGGCGGCCCGCTCCACCACGATGATGTTGGCGACAGAGCCTGTAATTGTTAGATTCCCGGCGAGCGTCGAGCCCATCGCCAGCGCCAACCAGCCGGTGTGCGGATCAGGGAAAGCAGGGACGAGTGTGCGCAGCAACATCACCGCCGGCACGTTGCTGACGACGTTGCTGAGCAGCGCTGTTACGGAGACAAAGCTTGGGATTCGATGCAGGTTCCACGCGGCGACCGGGTGGAGCAGAGTGCTTGTCAGTCCGGCGCGTTCCGCTCCACCGACGATGATGAACAGGCCCAGGAAGAATACGAGGAGTCCCCAGTCCACTTCGTCGTACATCTTCCGGGGATCGACCGTCCGGGTGATGAGCAGGAGCGCAGCACCGATCGCCGCCATCATGGGCGCCGGCACTCCGACCAGAAAGCCAGCGAGCACGATCATCAGCACCACGATCGGCTTCCTGCGGATGCGCTCACGCTGGAGCTCCGGCGCCGGCAGTGCCTCCGCGACCGGCACGCGATCGACGGATCCCGGCAGGTAGAGTCGATGCAGCAGTGCCCAATTCAGAAACAACCCCGCGAGCGCGACCGGCCCCAGGTGGGCGATGAAGTCGATGTATGGGATTCCGGACAACGAGCCGATGAGCATGTTCTGCGGATTGCCGGTGATCGTGGCCGCGCTGCCGATGTTCGAGGCGGTGGCCACGGCGACGACGTACGGGATCGGAGGCAGTCGGAGGCGCCGTGCCATGCGCAGCGCCAGCGGCGTCATCACCAGGCACACGATGTCGTTCACAAGAAACGCTGAGAAGAGGCCGCTCGTGAAGATCACGGTCGGCAACAGATGGTGAGGGTGCAAGCGTCGGATGATCCATTCCGTGACCCAATCGAAGAACCCCGCCAGCCGCAGGTTGCCCACGATTAGCATCATGGAAAACAGCAGAACGACTGTGGCGACGTCGATAGATGCCAGTGCTTCGCGGGCACCTACGATTCCGAAGGCGACCATCAAGACCGCGCCGATAATGGCGGCGCCCGGGCGGTCGATCTTCATCCCGGGGAACTTGCCCAGCGCAAAGACTACATAGCTGCCGATGAAGATGATGTAGGCGGCCAGAATCCGCGCGTCCGAGAGCAACACGGGATTGAGGGAAGGCATCGGGTCAGTCTAACCGCGCGGGTTGCGACGGGCACGCGAGAATGCCAAGCGAGCGACCGGTTGGCGTAGACGTGGCCGGATCTCTTGGGAGCGGCACGACGGTTTCCAACAGTCCCGTTTGACGAAGCGTGGGCCAACCTCATAATTGGATGACCAGCCGCTGCGAATAGAGGAGGACCTCGGTGAGGCTGCAACCTGTGGATCGGTGCACGAAGAAGGTGACAGGATGATGACCACGCACGCCGCTGCGTGTCGCCCTCTCCGTGACGGTGTCCAGTGACCATCCTCACCTTCACGGCTGTACTCGGCCTCGCCTCGTTCGCTGCGGGCTTGATTGGCGCGCTGACGGGGCTTGGCGGTGGCGTGGTGATCGTCCCGTTGCTGGTGATCGCGTTCGGTGTCGACATCCGGTACGCGATTGGCGCGTCGCTTGTCTCGGTGATTGCGACTTCGTCTGGGGCCGCCGCAGCCTACGTGAAGGAAGGCTGCTCGAACATCAAACTCGGGATGTTTCTCGAGATCGCGACGACGGTTGGGGCCCTGTCTGGCGCGACACTGGCGGCGCACGTCCCGGCGAACGGTCTCGCGATCGTGTTTGGTCTGGTGCTGCTCTATTCGGCGTACCTCACTGGCCGTGGTGCCGACGATACAAAGGGCGTCCTCGCGGCGAATCGCCTCGCGGTGGCGTTGCAGCTCGATTCGAACTACCCCACGCCTGATGGTCCCCGCGCGTATCACATGCAGCATGTCCCGACTGGCTTTGGCTTGATGTACCTCGCGTGGCGTGCTATCAGGCCTCCTCGGGATCGGCTCGGGAGCCGTGAAGGTCCTGGCCATGGATCAGGCGATGCGTCTCCCGTTCAAGGTCTCGACCACGACGAGCAACTTCATGATCGGCGTGACCGCCGCGGCCAGCGCAGGCATCTATCTTCACCGAGGCCACATCGATCCGGGACTCGGGATGCCGGCGTGCTTGGGGTGCTTCTGGGCTCGATGGTGGGGGCGCGCGTGCTGAACGCTGCCAGCACGACATGGCTCCGCGCGATCTGTACGTGTGTCATCGTCGCGCTCGCGCTCGAGATGCTCTACAACGGCCTGACTGGGAAGTTGTGATCATGCGCGCTCAGGTCAACGCATGGACCGATACAGAGTTCGACACGCTCCTGGGACATGTACTCAGGACTGGCGTTCTCGTCGCGGCGGCGGTGGTGTTCAGTGGCGGCGTTGTGTACCTGCTGAGACACGGCTATGCGGTGCCTGAGTACCGCGTCTTTCGCGGCGAACCAGGCGACTTGCGGTCTGTCAGCGGCATCCTGTCTGACGCGCGGTTATTGAGCGGACGCGGATTGATTCAGCTCGGTCTGCTCCTCCTGATCGCCACGCCCGTCGCGCGCGTCGTGTTTTCGGTCGTCGGCTTCGTCCGACAGCGAAATTGGATGTATGTGGTGATCACCTTGCTGGGGACCAGTCGGCCGACCGTCGCGGTGGTCGCGGGCACGCTTCAGAAAGCGGGCTTGATCACGTATCACCGTGGCCATGTAACGATCGTCGACCGTGAGAACCTCGAAGCGGTTTCGTCGAGTGCTATCAAACCGCCACAGATTTGCTCAAGGCCGTGGCTCGCCGCTCTTAGACGATGATGACTGCACCGTCGATCCGCGACACCGATGTTCTCGTCGTCGGCGCGGGGCCATCGGGTTTGGTGCTGGCACTGTGGCTGACCCGGTTGGGCGTGCGCGTGAGAATCGTCGACAAGACGGCGCAGCCGGGGACAACGTCGCGCGCGCTTGCCGTGCAGGCACGCACGCTCGAGCTGTACCGACAGATCGGCCTCGCTGATGCGGTCCTCGCCGGCGGACGGAAGATGGCCGCCGTCAATCTCTGGGCGGCCGGCAAGCCGGTGTCGCGCGCCGTCCTCGGCGAGATCGGCGCAGGTATCAGTCCGTTTCCATACGCGCTGATCTTTCCGCAGGACGAGCACGAAGATCTGTTGATCGATCGCCTGGCACAGGCCGGCGTCGTCGTCGAGCGCGAGACAGAACTCGTCGCGTTCGAGGAGGCGACCGATCGTGTCCTCGCACAACTCAAGCGGGCAGATGGAGCCTCCGAGACTTGCAAGACCCGCTACATCGCCGGGTGCGACGGCGCGCACTCCACAGTGCGGGAGGCCCTGACGATCGGCTTTCCAGGCGGCACGTACGATCACCTCTTTTACGTCGCCGACGTCGACGCACGGGGCGCGGCGATGAACGGCGAGCTGCATGCCGCGTTGGACACGAGTGATTTCCTCGCGGTCTTTCCATTGAAGGATGACGGGCGGGCGCGGCTCATCGGCACCGTGCGGGCGGAGGCCGAACTGCAGCACGAGAACCTGTCGTGGAACGACGTGAGCACGCGCGTGATCACGTGGATGCACATCGACGTCGAGCGCGTGAACTGGTTCTCGACCTACCACGTGCATCATCGGGTCGCGGATCGGTTTCGCAAGGGTCGCGCGTTCCTGCTCGGCGACGCGGCGCACATCCACAGTCCAGTCGGTGGACAGGGCATGAACACCGGCATTGGCGATGCCGTGAATCTGGCCTGGAAGCTTGCCGCCGTTTTAGGTGGACACGCGGACGGGTGGCTCCTCGATACCTACGAGCCGGAACGCATCGCCTTTGCGCGGCGGCTGGTCTCGACGACGGATCAGGCGTTTACCGGCGTCACGAGCGACGGAACGATCGCTCGGCACATCCGGCTGGACGTGGTGCCGGTCGTCATTCCGATGATCTTTTCCTTCGCGGCCACGCGGCGTTTCATGTTTCGGACGATTTCGCAGACGGCGGTGAACTACCGCGGCAGCCGCCTGAGCGAGGGGCGCGCTGGACGCGTTCACGGTGGCGACCGTTTGCCATGGGTAGCGGCGGACTCGAACGATGTCGACAACTTCACGCCGCTGGCGTCTCTCGACTGGCAGGTCCACGTGTACGGCACCGCTGCGCCTGAGATCCAGACGGTGTGCAAGGAGCGGACGTTAGCGCTGCACGTCTTTCCCTGGCGTCTGGAGAGCGGTCGTGCCGGCCTGCGGCGCAATGCCGTTGTGGCCCTGTAGCCTGCATAATTCCTCGTCGATGCGTTTCGGCCGGCTTTCCAAGGCCAGGTTATGCACTGCGTGCCGGATCGACTATCGCAGCAGCCGCACCACAAAAGAGTCG
>JBGOTP010000149.1:0-11612 GCA_041476545.1 Vicinamibacteria bacterium
CGCGAGGGTTTGCAGCGGGAGTGTCTGCCGGACGGCTGGAACGGTCTCCGTTTGCACTCGGACCGCCGCGGTGGCGGCCGTGAGTGTCCACCTTTCATGGCTGACCGCGAGGGTGGCAGCCGGGACCGTCCACGTTTCGCGCCTGACTGTGGGGGTTGCGACCAGGAGCGTCCACCTTCCATGCCTGACCGCGGGTGTTAACAAGCCGGAGCGGCTCGCTGGCCATGCGGATCGGTGTTGATCCGCTTCCCCGCTGTCCCGTTCGGTTGCCGCTAGTTCTTCGGGATCCGAATCGTGCCCGGGTCGTTCTCGCGCAGGGGGCTCGTGAACAGGCGTCCCGCGTCGGTCAGGTCGCCCATGATGTTGTCGCCTCCCGGCTTCGTGCCCTGCCGCACCCACTTCACGAGATCGTCAAAGGACCGCGCCTGTTCCTCGGCGTTGAAGCGGCAGTGTCCGGCGATGCGATAGGCACGCTGCACGAGGAGGCTCTGCCTCCCCGCCGCCTCCACCGCACGATTGAGGGTCTGCTCGAGGTGAATCGGCACGAAGAGGTCGCCCGTACCGTGCATGGTCAGCAGCGGACGCTCGATCTTGCCGTCGAATGGGACGAGTTCGTCGAAGGGCCCCATCGGGTTGCGGAGATCCATGTCGGGCGCCTTCCGCCGGACCAGGGCGTCGAGTCGCGCGGATGTCAGCCCCAGGTCCTCGTCGATGCGGTACCTGTAATGGGCGTTGGTCACGACACGGCTGGACGCCGCTGCGTTGCCTGCCAGCGCTCCGCCGCTGATATTCGACAGAAACCGTGATGCGAGTCCTTCAACCGCGAAGGGCCGCGGGCCACCGCTCATCTGGATCTCCACACTGGCCAGCTGGCGACCCTTCTCCGTGTACGTCGGCGGTGTGCCGAGGATCTCTGTCATCCGGGCGAGATCGTCGCGTGTGCTCCCAGACTTGAACTGCACGCCGGTAATCACTTCGGCCGCCGCACCGACTGCTGTCGTGTAGTCGAAGAGCTCAGGCCCCGAAGCGCACATGGCCATACCGCCGGCGAACGAGGTCGGGAACTCGTGCATGCCAAGCACGGTGATATGGCCGCCCATGGACGTGCCGGTCAGATAGACGCGCTGCGGTGCCTTGCCGCCGTTGAACTTGGTAAAGAGATCGGTCAACGACATCGTGTCGACGAGGCCGATGCCGGGCACGTAGCCGTTGCAACGATAGCTCGACGCGCCCCACGCGAAGCCTTCGTCGATGAGATGCTGGCGATACGCTGGGGCGCCGACGCGCAGCTGCGATCCGCGGCCCGCGCCGGCTGCCACATAGCCGTGCGAACTCAGCATCAGCTCGCCGTTCCACTTGTCCGGAATTTCAATCCGGTAGAGGCCGCCGTCGTACTTGCCGGAAAAGGCCTTGGCGCCTGGCAGCGCGTCGAACGCCGGATCGGTGAATTCCCAGGTCTGCGAGGAACACGCAACCGGCGTGATGCCGGGACGGCCAACGCCCGCAGTCGGGACGATCGAGGCGGTGACGACCAGAAGGCCGAAGCCAACGGCAGCAAGATCGCGAGCGTGCATGAGCCCCCCGAGGGCATTGTAGCCAAGTACGGTGTTCCCCGGCCCGGTTGTATTTTCGCCCGTTGTTCGCGTGCTGGTAACTTTTCAACCTGTGAGCGGTTTTTCGTGTGATACAGTTTTGCAACTCGGGGGCGCGGACCCTTCGGCCGCTGCCCCTATGCGCTGTCCCGAAGACCGTGATTAGTATGGGTTTGCGTTCGCGCCGTTACACCGTTTTGACTACAGACCGCACGGGCGGCGTGCGCGGCGTGAGCATCAGT
Source organism: Vicinamibacteria bacterium (assembly GCA_041476545.1). Lineage (GTDB taxonomy): Bacteria > Acidobacteriota > Vicinamibacteria > Vicinamibacterales > CAVVIG01 > JBGOTP01. Next base: position 1,835 of record JBGOTP010000149.1, read on the forward strand.
CTGCGTACGGCCGCGGTTGTCGCGTGCAGCGTTCTGGCCGTCCCGGTGCTCATCGGTCTTGGCGCGAAGTGGCAGTCACGCGAGGAGATTTCCCAGCTTCGCGGCGCCAATTCCGCGCTGGAGATCGAGAACGGGAGCTTCCGCGCGGCGACTGGTGAGCTCACCACCCAGATTCAAGCCCTCGAGAACGTGATCGCGGACCTCGGTGCGCGGGCCGAACTCGACCCGGCGCAGGCGCGGGCGATGCAGCGGCTGCCGGCCGTCGTCAAGGCCAAGGCGGCCGGTGGGAGCGCGAAGCCGAGTGCGGGCTTTTCGCGTGTGTTCTCCTCGTTGACCAGCCCTGAAGATACCTTCGGCATCCTGCGTGATCTTCTGACCGGCCTCGAGGATCGCCTGAGCTACGTGCGGCGTGACGTCGAGCGCCGGGAGCAGCTCGCGGCGGCCACGCCGTCCATCTGGCCGGCGCACGGCTGGCTGACTGGCGGTTTCGGGGACCGTTCCGACCCCATTACCGGCGAACCGGGGATCCACCAGGGCATCGACATTTCGACGCCGAAGGGGCGGCCCGTCTACGCCACGGCGGACGGGATTGTTGAATCTGCCTCCTATACTGGGGACTACGGCAATCTCATCGCGATCAGACACGACTTCGGATTGACGACACGCTACGGCCACTTGAACTCGTACAACGTCAGCATTGGCGCTCCCGTGAAGCGCGGCGACGTCATTGGCTACGTGGGGTCGACTGGCCGCTCAACCGGGTCGCACCTGCACTACGAGATCCTCATCAACGACAAGCCGACCGACCCTCTGAAGCTCCTCACGCGCCGATAGCCGTTGCGCGGAATCTCCGTTACAATTATTAGATATCCACTGGCTCAACCGCGCCGTAGATGATCCAACCGTTACTCGCCAAGGTCTTCGGTACTCAAAACGAACGCGATTTGAAGCGTTTGCGCCCGCTCGTGGGCGAGGTCGGTGCGTTCGAGTCCGCGATCACCGCGTTCTCAGACGAGCAGCTGCGCGCCAAGACCGTCGAATTCCGCCAGCGCCTCGGGGGAAGCGAGAATGAGACCGGTGGCGGCAACGGACGCGCGGGCGTGGGCGGTGGCGGCGAAACGCTCGACGATCTGCTGCCCGAAGCCTTCGCCGTCGTCCGGGAGGCCGCCCGCCGCGCGCTGAACATGCGGCACTTCGACGTGCAGCTCATCGGCGGTGCCGTGCTGCACAAGGGCAGGATCGCGGAAATGAAGACCGGCGAGGGGAAGACGCTCGTCGCGACCCTTCCCGCGTATCTCAACGCGCTCGAAGGCAACGGCGTCCACGTCGTCACGGTCAACGACTACCTCGCCCGCCGCGACTCGGAGTGGATGGGCCGGATCTACCGCTTCCTCGGCATGACCGTCGGCGTCATCCAGCACGATCTGAACGACGCCGAGCGCCAGGTGGCGTACGCGGCAGACATCACCTACGGCACGAACAACGAATTCGGCTTCGACTACCTGCGCGACAACATGAAGTTCGAGCTCGCGCACTACGTGCAGCGCGGACATCACTTCGCGATTGTGGACGAAGTCGACAGCATCCTCATCGACGAGGCGCGCACGCCGCTCATCATTTCCGGGCCGGCCGAAGAATCCACGGACCTCTACTACGAGGTCGATCGACTGATTCCGCGCCTGAAGGCGGGTGCGGTGACGCGGGGCGACCTCTCCAAGAGCGCTTCCGACGAGGAACGCGAGGCGCTCGAAACGAGCGGCGACTACCTGGTCGACGAAAAGCACAAGACCGTCATGCTCACCGAGAGCGGAACGGTGAAAATTGAACAGATGATCGCCCACCGCCTCAACGGTGGACACATCTACGACCTCGAGAACGCGCACATCAAGCACCACGTCGACCAGGCGCTGCGCGCTCACGCGCTCTTCAAGCTGGACGTCGACTACATGGTAAAGGACGGCGAGGTCGTCATCGTCGACGAGTTCACCGGCCGCCTGATGCCGGGACGACGGTGGAGCGACGGCCTCCACCAGGCTGTCGAGGCGAAGGAAAAGGTCAAGATCGAGCGCGAGAATCAGACGCTCGCGACCGTCACCTTCCAGAACTACTTCCGCAAGTACAAGAAGCTGTCGGGCATGACCGGCACGGCCGACACCGAGGCCGAAGAGTTCGCCAAGATCTACAAGCTGGACGTGATCGTCATCCCCCCGAATCGCACGTTGGGACGCATCGAGAACCCGGATCTCGTGTATCGGACGGAAGGCGAGAAATGGGACGCGATCGTCACCGAAATCATCGACGAGCACAAGAAGGGGCGTCCGGTACTCGTCGGCACCGTGTCGATCGAGAAATCCGAGCGGCTCTCGAGCATGCTCGACCGCCGCGGACTGAAGCGCGGGACGGCGACCGGCGGCGATCTCGACAAGCACGTCGTGCTGAACGCGAAGTACCACGCCCAGGAAGCGGAGATCGTCGCACAGGCGGGCCGGAAAGGGGCCGTGACGATCGCGACGAACATGGCGGGCCGCGGAACGGATATTTTACTGGGCGGCAACGCGGAGTTCATGGCGCGGCAGCAGAGCCTGGCCGAAGAGATTGCCGAGCGGCTGCCGAAAGGCGAGGAGCGGTTCGTCGAGGACGAGCAGTTCGCGTACTTCTACCATCTCGATGCCTTTTACCGGGTGCCGAAGGCGCAGTACGACCGGCTCTTCGAGCACTTCAGACAGCTGACCGATGCGGAGCACCAGACGGTCGTCAGCGTCGGGGGCCTGCACATTGTCGGCACGGAGCGGCACGAGTCGCGGCGCATCGACAATCAGTTGCGCGGACGCGCCGGCCGTCAGGGCGATCCGGGTTCGTCGCGCTTCTATCTGTCGCTCGAAGACGACCTGATGCGCATCTTCGGATCCGACCGTATTTCGGGTCTGATGCAGAAGCTCGGGATGGAAGAAGGCGTCCCGATCGAGCACGGCATGGTGTCCAAGGCCATCGAGCGGGCGCAGAAACAGGTTGAGGCGCAGAACTTCTCCGTTCGCAAACATCTGCTCGAGTACGACGATGTGATGAACAAGCAGCGCGAAAGCATTTATGCGCTGCGCCGGGAGATCCTCGATGGCAGGATTCGCCTGACCGAGGAGGAGGTCGCCGATTCCCGCGAATATCTGATGACGCTCGCCGAGGACATCCTCGACGCGATCGTGGAACTGCACGCGGCACCCAAGGCAGACTTCGAAGAGTGGGATCTCGAAGCGCTGAGACACGAAGTCGCTCGAGTCTTCGCCGTCGAGGTGCCGGCGACGGAGTTCGACAGCAAGACGTCCGACGAGATCCGCGATCTGCTGTGGGACAAGATCCTCGCCTCTTATACCGAGAAGGAACAGCTGGTTGGCCGCGACGTGTTGCAGCGTGTCGAACGCGACATGATGCTGCAGATTGTCGACCAGCAGTGGAAGGATCACCTCTACAGCCTGGACCACCTGAAGGAAGGCATCGGCCTGCGCGGCTACGGTCAGCGCGATCCGCTCGTCGAGTACAAGAAAGAAAGTTTCGGGCTCTTCCAGGCCATGAAAGAGCGCGTGGACGAGGAGATCGTGCGGTTCTTGTGGTGGCTGCGCCCCGTTCTCAACGAGGACGGCGAGGCGCCGGCGGCCCGGCAGGTTCGACGGCCGCCCAGGCAGCCGCTCATCCTGGGCCGAGGCGCGGAGGAGGCTCTTCCCGCGTTCGGCGCGGTCCACGGCCAGGCGGCGCCCGCTCATGCCCCGCGCGGTCAACAGCCGGCGCGTGTGGGTGGAGACGATGCCGCCGTGAAGACCGTGCGTCGCGACGAACCGAAGGTCGGCAGAAACGACCCCTGCCCCTGCGGCAGCGGGAAGAAGTATAAGAAGTGTCACGGTGCAGCGGCGTAAACGTCCGTTCACGGTTTACATATGACACCCAAGACTGAATCGCTGACGCTCGTGTCGAGAGCGACCGACGCAGGATTTGCCACCGCGCTCACGTTCGACGACATCCTGCTGGTCCCGCGCCATTCCACGGTCCTCCCCTACCAGGTGGACGTGAGCACCAGGCTGACGAGACACATTCGGTTGAACGTGCCGCTCGTGAGTGCCGCCATGGACACGGTCACCGAATCGCGGCTGGCGATCGCGATGGCGCAGCACGGCGGGCTCGGGGTGATTCACAAGAACCTGTCCATCGATGAGCAGGCCTCCGAGGTCGACCGTGTGAAACGATCCGAGAGCGGGATGATCGTGGATCCCATTACCCTCTCGCCCGTCCATCGTATCTACGAAGCCCTCGAGTTGATGAAGAAGTACCGCATCTCGGGCGTGCCAATTACCGAGGACGGCAGCAAGGAAGGCAAACTCGTCGGCATTCTCACGAACCGCGATCTGAGATTCGAAACCAACGTCAGTCGCCCCATCAGCGAGGTGATGACGCGGGATCCCCTGTTCACCGTGCCGATCGGGACCAATCTCGACGCCGCGCGGGAGCGGCTGCACCAGCACAAGGTCGAGAAGCTCCTGGTCGTCGACAGCAACTTCCGGCTCAAGGGACTCATCACGGTCAAGGATATTCAGAAGGCCGTGAAGTATCCCGCGGCATCGAAGGATGCCCTCGGTCGCCTGAGGTGTGGAGCGGCCATCGGGGTCGCTCGGGACACGATGGATCGCGCCGAGGCCCTGGTGGCGGCCAACGTGGATGTCCTCGTCCTCGATACCGCGCACGGTCATTCCCAGGGCGTGCTCGACATGGTCGGCCGTGTGCGCCAGCGCTTTCCTGGCGTCGACCTCGTCGCGGGCAACGTCGCCACGGCCGAAGGGACCAAGGCGCTCATCTCTCAAGGTGTCGATGCGGTCAAGGTTGGCATCGGCGCGGGGTCCATCTGCACGACGCGAGTGGTCGCCGGCATCGGCGTGCCGATGGTCACCGCCATCATCGATTGCGCGAAGGCCGCCGAGGCCTACGACGTGCCGGTGATTGCGGATGGTGGCATCCGTTTCTCCGGCGACATCACCAAGGCCCTGGCGGTCGGCGCGAGCACGACGATGATCGGGAATCTGTTCGCCGGCACGGACGAGAGTCCGGGGGAACTCATCCTGTATCAGGGACGCAGCTTCAAGGAATACCGCGGCATGGGATCGATTGCCGCGATGCGTCGCGGCAGCCGCGATCGCTACTTCCAGGACGAGTTCGATCTCGATGGCCTGGCATCGGGCGGCGAAGGCGGCAGCGAAAAGCTGGTACCCGAAGGCATCGAAGGTCGCGTGGCGCACAAGGGCAGCGTGGCCGCCATGGTGCATCAACTGGTGGGCGGACTGCGCGCCGGCATGGGGTACAGCGGCTGCGCCACGATCGCTGACCTCCAGCGTGATGCCCAGCTGATTCGGGTGACGCCAGCCGGCTTCCGCGAGGGCCACGTCCACGACGTGGCGATCACCAAAGAGGCGCCGAACTACCGATCTGAGTAATCGGACCACCGATCTGAGCAATCCGATGTAGCGCAGGGCTTCAGCCCAGCTTTCTCTACGCAATCCGAATCGTCCGCGTCGAGTCGTCGCCGTGCGCAATCTGGACGAGCAACGCTCCGGCAAACGGGCGCGGGAGACGGTCGGGCCATTCGATTGCGACCACGCCCCCCTCGAGCGTCAGTTCCTCCAGCCCCAGGTCGTCCACTTCCAGCGAGGTCAGGCGATACAAGTCCACGTGATACAGCGGCAGCCGGCCGCCGCGATATTCCTGGATCAACGTAAACGTGGGGCTGGTGACGTCGGCAGGGTCGATGCCAAGACCCTCGGCGAGTCCGCGGACGAATGCCGTCTTCCCCGCTCCGAGATCGCCCGAGAGCAGCACGATCGCGCCGGCCGAGAGCGTCGTGGCGAACTCGCGTCCCGCTGCCACCGTTTCGGCTTCTGAACTTGTAACGAGAGTTCTCGACATGCTCACGAACACCACTCACGACCATAACCGCAGCGATCGCAGAGATCGCAGACGGTGCAGTCGTAGTGCAGGGCTTCAGCCCTGCCGCGCGGGGGGCCAGCCAGGGCGCTCATCGTTTCAGGGCGCGGCGCAGTTCTTCGGTCCAATTCAGGACAACCTGGATCTCATCTGCTGCGACGTTGTCACGCCGAATAGCCAGGAACCATCCGTCTGGCGCGACGTCGTAGTCGGCGAAATTGCCGTCGAAATTGTACGTGGCGCCAGGGAGCTCGAATAGCTTTCGGGTGGCCATGACATGGAACGGGCCCGGCTGGATGCTCACGGCCATGAGCCAATCGCCTTCCCGATAGAACAGCTCGTGGCCGTCGCGCGACCACATTGGCTGCAGTCCACCGTGCGCCGAGATTGGGATCTTTGGCCCGGGCCCCGGAAACGGCTGAACGTAGACTTCGTCGTGGCCGGACTCGTTGGTCACGAATGCCAGCCATTGGCCACCAACCGGCGAAACGACCGCGCCTCGCTCGTTGAATGGCGAGACCAGAAGAGGGCGCGGAGCCTCTCCAAGGGGAAGCAGCCACAAGTCACGTCGACCGGGACCACCTCCACTTCCAACTCCCGCCCCGGATTCAGCAAAGGCGATGAAGCGGCCGTCCGGCGACCATGCGTCGGGATACTGAGAACCCGGTCGCTCCAGCAATCGCTTCGGTTCCCCGCCGGTCGAGGGCATGACGAACAAATCCTGATCACCGCCCTCTTGCGCAATGGAATAGAAGACGATGCGGGCTCCGTCCGGCGACCAGACACTCCGCCGGTTGAGACCCGTCGTAGTCAACTTCAGGCGCGTGCCTCGTTCAAACTCATAGGCCCACAAATCGAGGTGGGAGCCGTCCGATACACTCACCGCCACCCGCTTGCCGTCGGGCGAGAGCCGCGGCGATTGGAATCCGCCTCGCGCCTCAAGAGCGAGCGTGACCTGACCAGATCGATTGATCCAGACCATTGACGCATTCGTGTACGCGTCGGCGGCGAGATAGGCGATCGAGCCGTTACGGGCACCGGCGAAGACGGGGACCGTGTTGTTGCTGACCATACGAATCGACTCCAGCACCGGAACCGGGGTGCCGACGATGGCGAGCCGCTTCGCGTCGAACCCTACGGCCCATATTCCCCCTTGGCGCTCGAAGAGCAGATCGCCTGTGGCCGCGAGCTGCGGGTTCGTGCCATCGACCAGTGCGTGAGTCGCTCGCGTCCGCAAGTCAACCGCATCGATGCGCCCTCCAATTCGGCTGGAACTCCTTCGGGCGAGGACGGCATTCGCGCCTGGGATAACCAGAGGCTGGCTGAATGCGCCATCCTTGTCCGACTCGAGAATCAATTGAGCAGTGCCGCCGCTCGAAGGGACCTCATAGAGATCGCCGCCCCTGGAAAAGACGATGAGGCCATCGTCGCCCCACGAACCCCGTGCGCCTGCATCGCAGATGGTGGCAGCAAGGCCGCCACCAGCGGGGACCTTCTTGAGCTTCCCATCCGAAACGAATGCGATCCAGGCGCCGTCTGGTGAGAAAAATGGATTTGTGCCGCCTTCCGCGCCGCGCACTCGCTCGAAGCCAAGGTTGTCAAGGTGACGCTGGACCAAGCCGAGCGGCGAGGTGGCTACGTACACGATCGTGCGGCCATCCGGTGACAGCGCAATGGTGCTTCCGCCCCCTCCACCGCCTTCGCGAGTCCGAAGTCGAGGATCTTCGCGACGCCGTCGAGCGTCACCTTGATGTTCGCCGGCTTGAGGTCGCGGTGAATGATGCCGCGCTCGTGGGCATACTCGATCCCTTCGCAAAGCTGTGTCGCGATCGGAAGCACGGCGTCGAGCGGCAACGCACCGGCGTGCAACCGGTCCGCGAGGGTCGGGCCCTCGACGAGCTCCATCACGAGCGTGATGTGGCCGTCGCTCTCGTCGATGCCGTGGATCGTGGCGATGTTCGCATGCGTGAGCGCCGCCAGCAGTTGCGCCTCGCGCTCGAAGCGCGAACGGCGTTCCGGATCGAGCGCGAAGGCCTCTGGCAGTACCTTCAGCGCCACGTCGCGGTTCAGTCGCGTATCGCGCGCGCGATACACCTCGCCCATGCCACCAATGCCAATCAGCGCGACGACCTCGAATAATCCGATGCGCGTTCCAGGGGACAGGGACACAGGTACTCCGTCAAATCCGGCTTAAGCCGGATCCCACACAAGAATGAACTCCGCGTGCTCTGCGGACTCTGCGTTCATCGTCGTCGTACTATGTCGACGCGTCCCGATCGACGACCTTGCGGCGGGCAGTCAGCTCCATGATCGCATCGCCGAGATGATCCACCAGATCCGTGGCCGTCATGGACACCTCCCCTTGGTCGGTCTCGGCAAGATCCCCCGCCATGCCGTGGAGATAGACCGCCAGTTTGCACGCGGCTTCGGCATCGAGCAATTGCGCGAGCCACGCGGCGATCATGCCGGTCAGGACGTCGCCCGTTCCGCCCGTCGCCATGCCGGGGTTGCCGGTGGGATTGATGAACACCTTGCCCTCCGGCGTGGCAATGAGCGTGCGGTGTCCTTTCAGGACGACGTAGACGTGATGCCCGACCGCAAAGTTCTTCGCGATTTCCATCCGGCTGGCCTGGACTTCGTCGGTGGACATGCCCACCAGCCGCGCCATCTCACCGGGATGCGGCGTGATGATCACGTCGCGTCCTTCGCGTCCGGCCAGCTGGTCCGGATGGTCAGTGAACGCATTCAGTCCGTCGGCATCGACCACGATGGGCATCGTCGCGCGATCGACCAGCGCCGTGATGAATCGTTTCGTCGAATCGGTCTGTCCGAGGCCGGGACCGATGGCGACGACGTCGCGGGCCAGATCGATCGTGCGATCGACGGCTCCTGGCGCGAGACCGGCATCGGCGCCAAGGCCCTGCTCATCAATCGCCTCCGTCATGTATTCGGCGCCGAGCGATGCCACGATGGATTGGCAGCTCGCCGGCGTTGCCACGGTCACGAGCCCCGCGCCCGAGCGCAGTGCGCCGACGGCCGCCAGATGAGCCGCGCCGGTCTTGCCACGCGATCCGGCCACAATCAGTACGCGGCCGTAGTCGCCCTTGTGTGTGTCGGCGGACCGCGGCGTGACGAGTTCCCGCATCGCCGCACGCGTGAGCAGTTCGACACGCGGGCCGTCGAGCGAGTCGAACACTTCCGCCGGGATGCCGATGTCGGCGATGACGATATCGCCGGCGTTGAGTTCGGCGGGCGGAAGCACGAGACACAGCTTCAGGGCGCCGAGTGTGACCGTCATGCCCGCCTCAATCGAGGGGCCGATGGTGCGGTGTGAATCGGCGGAGAGACCGGACGGCACATCGACCGCGACCACCGGGATGCCCGACCCGTTGACATCGGCGACCACCGTCTCCATCAGTCCTGATAGCGGGGCGTTGAGACCCGTCCCGAAAATGGCGTCGATGATCAGGGTGCATTCGTTCACTTCGGACACGTGAAGTTCCCAGGCCTGACTGTCGGCGATTTCCACGACCGCGAGACCGAGGTGCCCGAGGATGTCGAGATTCGTTCGCGCGTCACCCCGGATGTCCGACACGCGGCCGATCACGAACACCGACACGTCCACGTTGCGCTGGACCAGCGTGCGGGCGACTACGAAGCCATCTCCGCCGTTGTTACCGCGTCCGCACAGCACGGCGACGTGCCCTTCGAGGAGGTCCCCGTGCACCGTCTCGATGGCCGCAACGACCTGGCGGCCGGCGTTCTCCATCAGCACGACGGACGGGATGCCGATCTCGTCGATGGTGCGACGGTCGGCCTC
>JBGOTP010000150.1:0-11578 GCA_041476545.1 Vicinamibacteria bacterium
CGATCGAGAGCAAGAATCCCGGTGCAAACGCGCTGAACCGACAGATGCTCGGATTCATCGGCGCGGCAGTGCTCTTTGTAGGCGTGTTCATGCCGATCGCAAGCATGCCGATCGTTGGCTCAATAAACTACTTTCAGAACGGGCGCGGCGACGGCACGTTTGTCCTAGGCTTTGCACTGCTCGCACTGCTCTTCGTTGTACGACATTTATACGAACTTCTCTGGATTCCGGGATTGGGCTCCCTGGGGGTTCTGGCGTTCACGTTTGCCAATCTTCAGGCGAAGTTGGCGGAGATGCACACGAGCATGTCTCGTGAGTTGGCCGACAACCCATTTCGAGGAATCGCAGAAGCCATAACCGGAACATTTCAACTCCAGTGGGGTTGGGCCGTGCTCGTCGTTGGTTCAGTTGTCCTGCTGATCGCCGCGTTCTCGAAACAGGCAGTGACGAGTCGGGTGGCGAGATCACCAGACGAAGTGGTCTGACGCAGCCAGAGGTCCCCAGCGCAATCGACGGGACGCACGCTGCCCTATTGATTCTTCGTGTCCTTCGCGACTTCGTGATACACAAGACAGGCTATGGATCTGAATGGACGCGTCGTGCTGATTACGGGCGCCAAGCGAATCGGCGCGGTGGTGGCGGAAGAACTTGCCAGGCGCGGGGTTGATGTCGCGCTCGGCTACGCCCGGTCTCGAGACGAAGCAGAAGCGGCGGCGGCGCGCGTGCGCGGCCACCTCCGGCGGGCCGTCGTCCTGCAGGCGGACCTGTCGGTGCCGGAGGCCTGTCAGGCGCTCGTGACGTCGACCGTCCAGGATCTCGGTCGCCTGGACATTCTGATCAATATGGCGTCGGTCTACGTCGAGCGCCCGTTCGACCAACTGCGGGTCGCCGACTGGAACGCCGCTGCGGATGTCGATCTCCGGGCGGCATTCCTGTGCGCGCAGGCGGCTGCGCGGCACATGCGCACGCAGGGCGGCGGGCACATCATCAACTTCAGCGACTGGGTCGCCAAGAGCGGCCGTCCGCGGTACCGCGGCCTCCTGCCGTACTATGTCGCGAAGGCCGGCGTCATCGCCTTGACCGAGGCGCTTGCGCTGGAACTGGCCACGGACGCCATCCTCGTCAATGCGATCGCCCCGGGCCCGATCGTCGCGCCGCCGGCGACAACCGATGAGGAGTCGAGAGCCGTCGAACGGGCGACGCCGCTCGGCCGGTGGGGCGGCGAGATGGAAATCGCGAAAGCCATCCTCGGGTTGCTCGACAGCGACTTCATCACCGGCGAAACCATCCGGGTCGATGGCGGACGCCACCTCAGGTAGATATCAACCGCACGCGTCCATGGCGCGCGGGCAGGATCCTGGCCGCCAGAACAGGGCGTAGCAGGTGTAGCGCCGGCTCCGAAGCGCCGATAGCGTTTTTGAGGGATCCGGATCGCGGCACTTGAGACAGAGCGCCCATGAACCCATTCTCGACCTCTCGTCTCCGGACACGTCTGGCCCTGATGGCTCTGATGGCGGTCGTGCCATCGGTTACCGTCCTGCTGTACAACGGCGCCAACGAGCGGAGTCACGCCCGAGCGGATCGACTCCACGACAACAAGGAAATCGTACGCCTCGTGGCGAGCGAGCAGGCCCGTGTCCTCACCAAGGGGCATCGTTTGCTCCTGACGCTATCCCAGTTCCCCGCGTTGCGGGCGCAGAGTGCGCGTGAGTGTGACACCGTTCTGCCGAGTATCCTGCAAGACCATCCCGACTATCTCAACCTCGTGGTGGTCAACGCGGACGGCTCGCCTTTCTGTGCGGGCAAGTCCGCCGCCAGCCAGTGGCTGAAGGACGCGCCGCCCGACGCCCGCCCGTGGTTGCAGCGGGCCGTGCAGACTCAAACAGCGGCCTTGGGCGACTACCAGTTCGACGCCACGACCGGGCGGCCGAACGTGGTTGTGGCACAGCCGCTGCTCGATCCGGCCGGCCGTGTCATCCGCGTGATTGCCGTCACGATTCCGCTCGAGCAGCTCCATCCGGCCATGTCCATGTCGCTCCCACCGACTGCCACGCTGGCCCTGTTCAATCGAGATCGGACGACGCTGGCGCGGTATCCCGAGGCCCCGCGTGTGATTGGGCAGCCGATGCCGGACACCGTGCCCTCCGTCTCCCCAGCGACCGGCGCGCGGGAGGTGGCCGACGCGGTCGGTGTGGATGGCATCCGCACGCTGTCCATCACCGAGCGGGTCGCGGGGGACTTCGACACCGGACTCTTTGTGTCGATGAGCGTGGAGTACGCCTCCGCCTTCGCCACCGCGGATCGGATGCAGTCCCAGCAACTGGCGCTGCTCGGGCTTGTGTCGCTCGTGACCCTCGGCGCCGCATTGGTCGGCGGCGAGCTGTTCGTGTTTCGTCCCGTGAAGACCTTGCAGGATGTCACTCGCCGCCTGGCGGCGGGCGATCTCGCCGCGCGCGCGCAACTGGCCGGCGGCGTCCCGGGATTGCACGAGCTCGGCAACGCGGTCAACGCCATGGCCGACGCGCTCGTGGCGCGGCGGCACGAGCGCGACCACGTGGAACACCAGTTGCGGTCATCCGAGGACCGGTACCGGCAGTTGTTCGACAAGAGCCCGCACGCCATGTGGGTCCACGATCCGGACACGCTGGCGTTCCTCGCCGTCAATACGGCGGCCGTCGAGCGATATGGGTACAGCCGCGACGAGTTTCTCCGGCTGACGGTGAAAGATCTGCACCCTCTAGAGGATCGGTCTCGGCTCGAGGAGACGCGGCGAGCCGGGGGCCTCGGCCGAGCCGGGGACACCTGGCGCCACCGGACCAAAGAAGGACGTTCGCTCGATGTCGAGCTCCGGGTGAGTCTCGTCCGGTGGAACGACCGCTCCGTCCGCATGGCGCTGGTCGATGACATCACCGAACGGAAGCAGCTCGAGGCCCAGTTCCGTCAAGCGCAGAAAATGGAGGCGGTGGGGCAACTGGCCGGTGGCGTGGCGCACGATTTCAACAATTTGCTGACCACAATCCTGGGCTATTGCGAGCTGCTCTCGATCACGGACCTGGGTGAATCGCAGCAGAACGACCTCGCGGAGATTCGCAAGAGCGGAGAAAGCGCGGCGCGTCTGACGCGGCAATTGCTGGCCTTCAGCCGCAAGCAGATTGTCGAGTTGCGGGTATGGAATCTTGGCGACATCGTGCGCGACCTCCAGAACATGACCCGGCGGCTCATCGGTGAACATATTTCGCTCATCGTCAACGTGTCTCCGGACCTGGGCCTGTCGATGGCCGATCGGGGACAGATCGAACAAGTGCTGATGAACCTGGTGGTCAACGCGCGTGATGCGATGCCGAACGATGGGACGCTGACCATTGCCGCGGACAACGTCGACATCGATACAGTCCTCCCCAGCGCCCCCTGGATGCCGGTGGGCCCGTACGTGAGGCTCGCCGTCGCGGACACCGGCCAGGGCATGACGCCTGACGTCGCCAGCCATCTGTTCGAGCCATTCTTCACGACGAAGGAACGCGGGAAGGGGACCGGCCTTGGGCTTGCCACCGTGTACGGGATCGTCAAACAGAGCAGCGGTCACGTGTCCGTCGACACCGCGCCTGGATGCGGGACGACCTTTACGATCTATCTGCCGCGCGTTGAGGCGGTCGACGTGCCGGACGACTGCCAGGCCGGCGACCTCGTCACGATCACCGGGACGGAAACGGTGGTCGTCATCGATGACGACGCCAGCGTGGCGGCCGTCGCTCGACGCGTGCTTCAAGAGGCCGGCTATCGGACGTTGGTGGCCAACGATCAGGTCGAGGCGTTTACGCTCTGCACGCAAGAGCGAGCCGATCTCCTGCTGACCGACGTCGTCATGCCGGTGGAGAACGGGCGCGCGCTTGCCAACCGCTCCAGTGCCGTGCACGCCAGTCTCAAGATCCTCTTCATGTCCGGCTATACGGATGACGCGATCGTGAAACACGGTGTTCTTGACCCCGGTACCGCCTTCATCCACAAACCATTCTCGTCACGCGAGCTGCTTCGCAAGGTGCGCGACGTACTGGATTCGCGCGCGGAGATGGCTCAGAAACACGGACTATTGATCGGCGCGGTCGAAGCCGATACAGCGTAAAGCTCAGTGACCCAGGAATCTCAATCGCCGTCCCCGCATGCGGGGAATCAGCAGCCGATCGTCGTGCTGCTCGTGGACGATCAGCGCTTCATCGGTCTGGCGCTCGGGCGATTGCTCGCGACCGAGACCGATATCCAGCTCCACTGCTGCGACAAGGGGCCCGAGGCCGTTTCGCGCGCGAACGCCATCGCGCCGACGGTGATTCTCCAGGACATGGTCATGCCCGGCATCGACGGGCTGACGCTCGTCGGCCTCTTTCGCCAGAACCCGGCCACGGCTCGTACGCCCATCATCATGCTCTCGGCGAACGACGATGCGGGGAGCCGCGAACAGTCGCTTGCCGCTGGAGCGAACGATTACCTGTTGAAGCTGCCGGCGAAGAACGACCTCATCGCCTGCCTTCGCAGGCATGCACAACATCAGGATGCCACGGTCACTATGTGAGAAGGCGGACAGATGAAGAACCTCAAAGTCTGGCAGCGTTTCGTACTGATGGCGACGGTCACCGTCCTTCCATTCGCGCTGGTCACGTACAAGATGGTCGGGTCGATCAACTCGCTGGGCGTGGCGTTCGCCGAGCAGGAGACTCGCGGACTCGTCTACTACCGGCCACTGCTCGTGCTGCTCAGGGACCTGCGAGCGCATCGCGGGCTGGCGGCCACCGTCCTCAGCGGCGACAGCTCGTCCAAGTCCCGCCTCGACGGTAAACGCATCGACATCGAGAACGACATCAAGGTCGTCAACGAAGTCGACGAGCGCCTGGGCGGCACCTTGCGCACCACGCAGCAGTGGACTGCGTTGCGCGACGCGACGCACGCGCTGCTCGACAAGAGCCCCGGCCAGTCGGCGACCGACAGCTTTGCGCTGCACACCGGAGTGATTCAAGACACGATCGCCCTCGTGACGCACGTCGGCGATACGTCGAATCTCACGCTCGATCCGGATATCGACAGCTCCTACCTGATGAACATCATCATCTTCCAGAGTCCGGAACTGAGCGAAACGCTGGCGCAGGCGCGCGACCTTGGCAGCAGCATCGCGGCGGCCAGGAAAGGGACCCCGGAGCAGTTCGCCAGATTGACCGAGTTGTCGACCCTGATGGGCTACTTGCGCACGCACGTCGACGCCTCGTTCTCCAGGGTGCTCCAGATCGAGAAGCTCAAAACGCTTCTCGACGCCGACGCGCGCGCGACCGCCACCGCGGTTCAGGACGCGAGCGGCCAGGTGGCGAAGCTCGTGGCCACCCGTGGGATGGAGACAGACAGCGCGCAGTATGTCTCCACGCTGACGACACACGTCGAGTCGATCGGTTCACTGGAGCAACACGTCACCGGCCTGCTCGACGATCTCCTGACCACGCGAATCGCGAAGTTCCGGCGTGACATCTTCGAGACGCTGGCCTGGGTTGCGCTTGGCTTTCTGGTCCTCTCCATCATGGGCCTTCTCTTCATGAGAGATGCCACCGAGAGCCTCGGGCAGGTCGTGGACGTCGCCAACCAGATCGCGGCCGGCGATCTCGAAGGGAAATCGGCTCTTCACGCTCGTAAGGACGAGCTCGGTGTGCTCGGGCGGGCCTTCGACCAGATGGCCGGAGCCCAGAGGGACATGGTCGGGGTGGCCGAACGTATCGCCGCGGGCGACCTGGCCGTCGTGGTCAAGCCGCGCTCGGATCGCGATGCGCTGGGCCACGCGCTCGCCCACATGGTCGAGAGACTGTCGAACCTCGTGACCGAGGTCCACCGATCGGGCATTCAGGTCAACACGTCGGTCAACGAGATCGCGGCCACCGCCCGTCAGCAGCACGCCACGGCCACCGAAATCGCCGCGACCACCACCGAGATCGGCGCCACCTCGAAAGAGATTGCCGCCACCTCGAAAGAGCTGGTGCGAACGATGAACGAGGTCTCGGGGGTCACCGATCAGTCCGCCGTGCTTGCCGGCAGTGGACAGGCGGGCCTGACGCGCATGGAGGAGACCATGCGCCACGTCATGGAGGCCGCCGGCTCCATCAACGCCAAGCTCGCGGTGCTGAACGAGAAGGCCGGGAACATCACCCAGGTCGTCACGACCATCACGAAGGTCGCGGATCAGACGAACCTGCTGTCGCTGAATGCCGCCATCGAAGCCGAAAAGGCGGGCGAATACGGCCGCGGGTTTGCCGTCGTCGCCACCGAGATTCGCCGCCTCGCGGATCAGACGGCGGTCGCCACCTACGACATCGAGCAGATGGTCAGGGAGATCCAATCGGCCGTGACAGCGGGTGTCATGGGCATGGACAAGTTCTCCGAGGAAGTCCGTCGCGGCATGCAGGAAGTCCAGCAGGTCGGCGACCAGTTGTCGCAGATCATTCAGAACGTGCAGGCGCTGGCGCCACGCGTTGAAGCGGTCAACGAAGGGATGCAGGCCCAGGCCACCGGGGCCACGCAGATCACGGAGGCGCTCGCGCAGTTGAACGATGCCGCTCAGCAGACGGTCGAATCGCTGCGCCAGTCGAACCAGGTGATCGACGGACTGAACCAGGCCGCGAGCGGCATGCGTGGCGGCGTGTCGCGCTTCAAGCTGGTCGCGTAGCCAGTGCTGTTTCTCGTGCTGCAGCTCGGGGACGACCGCTACGCCCTGAACACCGGGCAGATCGGCGAGATTCTGCCCATGGTGCAGCTGAAGCAGATTCCGCAGGCGCCTCCGGGCGTCGCGGGCGCGTTCAACTATCGAGGGGCTCCGGTGCCCGTCATCGACCTGAGCCAATTGACCCTCGGGCGGCCAGCCCGAATGAGCCTGAGCACTCGTCTCGTTGTCGTCGACTACACGGATCACGCGGGCGGCACGCGCCGGCTGGGCCTCATCGCCGAACGGGCCACCGACACGATGCGCCTGGATCCGGCGGACTTTGGTCCGTGCGGCGTCACAAACGACGACACGCCCTACCTTGGACCGGTGCTTGCCGACCAACGCGGTCTGATTCAGTGGGTGGATCCCGCCACGATTGTGCCGCCGTCCATCAGTGCCATGTTGTTCAGGGACTAGCCGGACCATGACATCGCTCAACGCGCTCGCCACATTGCTCAGACAGACGATGGGGCTGGACGTCACGTCGATCGGCGTGCCGGCTCTCAAGCGCGCGGTGCAGGAACGACAGCGGGCCTGCGGGGTCGAAGATGCGCGCGCCTACCTGGACCGGGTTCGCGCGTCCGAAGCCGAGCTGCAGGCCCTCATCGAAGCCGTGGTCATTTCCGAGACGTGGTTCTTTCGAGACCAAGGCGCATTTGCCGCGCTCGTCCGGTTTGTCCAAGAGGAGTGGCTGCCCGGTGATCCCGAGGGATGCCTTCGCTTGTTGAGCATGCCGTGCTCGACCGGCGAGGAGCCCTATTCGATGGCGATGGCCCTCGTCGATGCGGGCCTTCCCCCAGGCCGGTTTCGTATTGAGGCTATCGATATCTGCGGCCGCTCGCTCAAGCATGCCCGTCGTGGGGTGTACGGGAAGAGCGCCTTTCGTGGAGACGCCGTGTCCTTCCGCGAGCGTCACTTCGAACGGCTCGGCAGCGGGCACAAGCTGTCCGATACCATCCGCGCGCTGGTGGATTTCCAGCAGGCCAATCTGTTCGGATCGAACTTTCTGCCCGTCGCGCGGGTTTACGACGTGATCTTCTGCCGCAACATGCTGATCTATTTTGACCGCGAGACGCAGGATCGCGCCGTGTCCGTGTTGGGGCGATTGCTGACGCCGCGGGGACTGCTCTTTGTCGGCTCGTCGGAAAGCGGTGTGTTTCTGAATCACGCGTTCTCGTCGGCCAGGGCGCCCATGGCCTTCGCGTTCCGGAACGGCTGCACGACCTCGCGGCCGCAGGGGCCGACGATCGTTGCGAAGAGCCGGCGGACGCGGGCGCCACGTGCGGGCGCGGATCCGAACGCGGCCCGCCATCGACCGGCCGGCATCAGGAAGCGGGATCTGCCGGCTTCCTCGTCTGCCGATCCGAACCCGGAGCCGGACCCTGGTGTCCCTGCCGTCGAAGACGCGATGCGCCTGGCCGATCAGGGCCGCTTCGCGGAAGCGTCCCAGTGGTGCGAGGACTATCTGCAACAGCATGGTCCGTCGGCGGAGGTCTTTCATGTCCTGGGCCTGATGCGGGACGCGCTCGGCAATGCCTCCGAGGCTGCGACGTACTACCGCAAGGCCCTGTATCTGGATCCGGGTCACCAGGATGTGCTGCTCCATCTCGCGTTGCTGATGGAGAAGCGGGGGCAGAAATCCGAAGCTCAAGTGCTCTGGAACCGCGTGCGCCGATTGGCGCCGCATACGGCGCAGTGACATGGAACATCTGGAGCCGGATCAACACACGGCCGCGTCCATCGTCGACTGCTGGAACACCGTGGGTGTGCGCGGCGACGGGTCGTGCGTGGAACTGGCGCGGCACGTGCATTGCCGCAATTGCCCGGTTCACTCGCGCGCGGCCATGGCCCTTCTCGATCGCGAACCCCCCGGCAACTACGTGGCCGCCTCGACTGCCCATTTTGCACAGCCGCAAGCCGCGCCCGAGCGCGACACGCAATCGGTTGTGGTGTTTCGCATCGGCGCGGAATGGCTGGCTCTGCCGACATCGGTGGTCATGGAGATCGGGCATCTCCGTCAAATCCACTCGCTGCCTCAACGTCATGGTCACGTCGTCGGCGTCGTGAACGTGCACGGCGAACTGGTCGTGTGTGTCTCTCTTGCCCGCGTGCTCGGCTTGAACGAGTCCCCCGCACCGGATCGCCACGCGCCGCTCAGAACCCACGCGCGTCTCATCGTGATTCGGCGGGAAGCCATGCGGACCGTCTGTCCGGTCGACGAGGTCTACGGCATTCACGGCGTTCAGCAGCAACAATTGCGGGATGTGCCGGCGACCGTCGCGAAATCGGCGTCGACCTACGCGAAGCACGTGCTGTCGTGGCGCGAACATGCGGTCGGACTTCTGGACGATCAGCTTCTCTTTCAGGCCCTGAAGCGGAGCCTCGCATGAGCGCAGAGGATCTCCGCGACGTTTCGATGATCGACCTGTTCCGCATGGAAGCCGACGGACAGGCGCAGGTCCTGACCTCCGGTCTTCTGGCGCTCGAACGCGATCCCACCGCCGCCGACGAGCTCGAGGCGTGCATGCGCGCGGCGCATTCGCTCAAGGGGGCGGCCCGCATCGTCGGTCTCACGGCCGGCGTGCGCGTGGCGCACACGCTCGAGGACTGCTTCGTGGCGGCACAGGGTGGGCGTATCAGATTGTGCCGGCGGGATATCGATTCTCTCCTGCGTGGCGTCGATCTGCTCGTGCTCATTGCCAACTCACCAGAAGGCGTCGAGGGGTGGACCGGGGAGAAACACGCGGACGTCGAGGCCTGTCTGGCCACCCTGGGTGCGGTGCTCGAGCGATCCGGGCAACTCGACATCGCCGCGGAGGGCGTCGTTGCCGTGGAGGGCGTCGTGACAGGGGCCGGATCCCGTGAGGTTCCGGCGGCCATCGCACACGAGGACCCGCAGGCCCCAGGCGCGGCCTCGCTGACAGGCGAGGGGACCGATCGTGTTCTTCGAGTCACCGCGGAGAGCCTGAACCGGCTCCTCGGGCTGGCGGGCGAGTCGCGTGTCAAATCCAGTTGGGTGAGGCCGTTCTCCGAGTCGCTGTTGCGGCTCAAGCGGCTCCATCGCGAGACCGCCCACACGCTCGACAGCCTTCGCGATGCCCTGCCCCAGCGTGAAGCGGGCGATGAAGCGCGGACCGCGCTCGCGGACGTCCAGCGCCGCCTGACGGAGTGCGAGCGGCTGCTGGCGGATCGCCTCGTCGAGATCGACTTGTTCGATCGCCGCTCGGTCAGCCTCTCGCATCGCCTGTACGACGAAGCGCTGGCGTGCCGGATGCGGCCCTTTGGCGACGCGTTGCAGGGTTTTCCACGACTCGTGCGTGATGTGGCCCGCTCGCTTGGCAAGCAGGTGAAATTGGAAATTGCCGGGGAGACCACGCAGGTCGACCGCGACATTCTTGGAAAGCTCGACGCGCCTCTCGGCCATCTGCTCCGCAACGCCATCGATCACGGCCTCGAATCTCCGGACGAGCGTCGCGCCGCCGGCAAGCCGGAGGACGGCGTCTTGCGGCTCGAAGCGCGTCACAGCGCCGGCAAGCTTCAGATTCTCATTTCCGACGACGGCCGGGGCGTCGATATGAACCGTCTGCGGGCACGCGTGACCGAACGCAATTTCCTCAATGCGGAGGCCGCGCACGCCCTGACCGAGGCCGAATTACTGGAGTTCCTCTTCCTGCCCGGCTTTACGCTGAAGGATCGGATCACCGACATTTCCGGCCGCGGCGTTGGTCTGGATGCCGTGCAGGACATGGTCAAGCAGGTGCGGGGCACGGTGCGGATCTCGTCCCGCCCCGGGCACGGGACGACGTTCCTGTTGCAGCTGCCGGTGACGCTCTCCGTGCTGCGTGCGGTGCTCGCGGAGATCGCCGGCGAGCCGTACGCCTTTCCCCTCGCCTTCATCACGCGCATCGTCAAGCTGTCCAGGACGAAGATTGACGTGCTCGAGGGGCGCCAGCACTTCGAGCTCGACGGGCGGCGCATCGGTCTCATCAGCGCACATCAGGTGCTCGGGACGAGCGAGCCGCCGCCGACCGGCGACGAGCTGCCGGTCATCGTGGTCGGTGACGCCGACCAGGCGTACGGCATCATCGTGGATCGCCTGATGGATCAGCGCGAACTGGTGGCGCAGCCGCTCGATCCGCATCTCGGCAAGATCAAGGACATCAGCGCCGGGGCGTTCATGGAGGACGGCTCGCCCGTGCTGATTGTGGATGCGGAAGACATGATGCGGTCGGTGAGCAAGCTGGTCTCGGCCGGAGATCTCGTCTCGGTCCAGCATGCCCCGGTGGTGGCCGGTGAGAAGAGTCGCAAACGCGTGCTCGTCGTCGACGATTCGCTGACCGTGCGGGAGCTGGAACGGAAGCTGCTCGGAAGCCATGGCTACGACGTCGAAGTCGCCGTGGACGGCATGGACGGATGGAACGCCGTGCGGACGGGCCGCTTCAATCTGGTCGTGACCGACATCGACATGCCGAGGATGGACGGCATCGAGCTCGTGACGCTCATCAACAAGGATCCCAACCTCAAATCGTTGCCCGTCATGATCGTCTCCTACAAAGATCGCGATGAGGACCGCCGCCGGGGCCTCGAAGCGGGAGCGGCGTACTACCTCACCAAGGGCAGCTTCCACGACGAGACGCTCGTGCAGGCCGTTGTCGACCTGATCGGCGAGGCCGCTGCATGAGAATCGGCATCGTCTGCGATCAACCCGCGACGACCGAATATCTTCGCGGCGCGGTGACCCAGTCGCCCGAGCACCACATCGCGTGGACAGCCTCGACCGGACGACAGGCCGTCGACCGATGCGGCGCGGAGACGCCGGATCTCGTGTTGATGATTCTCCGCATGACGGGC
>JBGOTP010000151.1:0-11498 GCA_041476545.1 Vicinamibacteria bacterium
GCCGTCCCGGTGCCGTTTCGGGCAGAATCGATGGACGTTCACCTGAAATCGTCGCTCACCCGTCGACGTGGATCGATTCCGGCGCGATGATCATCGGGCCTGTGATCCTCGGTCCAGGCGTCCGAGTGCGGTCGTCGGCAACGATTGTCGGTCCCACAGCCATCGGCGCAGGAACCGTGATCGGCGAGGGCGCAACGGTCACCGCATCCGTCATCTGGGAGGGGTGCGTGATCGGAGAGGATGCGTTCGTCGATCGGTCTCTCCTGGCAAACCAGGCGAGGGTTCCGTCAGAGGCGGTCGTGACGGCTCAGCTCTACCTCAGGCGTCCCGAACATCGTCTGCGTCGCGCGCTGCAGCCATTCCTGAAGAAGGCACGGCCGGCGACGCCACATGCCGTCGCGACGCCCTCAGCTTCCTGAACCAACCTGCTGCAGCTTCAGGAGTTATTCCTCGCAATGGCACTCTGAAATTGCCTGGGGAGAACTAAGTCACCTGTGAAGCTGTCTTGCGGCCGTCTACCGGGGCCACCGGAGTCACGTTTTCTACAGTAACACCATTAAACACTGTGCTTTAACCCTCAGCGCTGACCGCGTAGAGGTTCGGATGGATGTTTGCTGTAGTGGTTCACCGCGGCCTCACGCATTGGGCCGCCAAACATTCATCAATGTCAGTATTTCCGATCCTCATCGATTCGGTGCCGCCCTACGCCGGGCGCGACAGTCAGTTGTCTCTGATGCAGATGCCGATCGGGCGTGGCACAGTCCTGACGCATCTCTGCAAGCGCGTCGGGGTGTTCACCCGGTCGCCGGCGCTCGTGGTCCGTGGGTTCGATGCGGATTCCCGTTACGACGATGCGCTTACTCGAACGGGCGCGATCCGTGAGCCGAGCGTGAGCCTCGATCAGTTTCCTCTTCGGCTCTGCAGCTATGAGCCCTTCGACTGGCTGTTGTTCGTCGATCCACGCTGTTTCCCGCTGGACGGACTGGATCTATCGTCGATGTTCGACGGGTTCGGCGCCGCGCCGCGCCTCGCCATCCACTTCGTCGCGCTTGCGCACGGCACGGCGGGGACCCACGAGCGCGTGGAGTTCGACAGCAGTCATCGCGTCCGCCGCGTGCAGCGCTACTACGACGCGCTGACATGGACGGTCGCGCGTGGTGTGGCGGCCAGCCTCGTGCCCATGTCAGCGCTCACGATTCCGACAGGAGTCGACATCGGCTCTCTCGTCGATTTGCGAGGTGTGCTCTCCTCCCGCGGCGTGCCGTCGCGGGACGTTCCAATCACAGGACCGGTCGTGGATCTCGCGTGCGAACGCGCATTGCACCTTGCGAACGACCGCCTGCGCGACGCCAACGACAATGACCACCAGCCGGTCGATGCAAGCGGGGCGGTCCATCCCACCGCGCGCGTGATCGGCTCGGTGGTGCTCCAGCCGGGTTCCTACGTCGCAGAAGGCGCGACGGTGATCGGGCCGTCCGTGATTGGTGAAGGTGCACATATCGGGCGCGGCGCGGTCGTCGCGCAGTGCGTCGTCGCCGCGCGGACGACGGTTGACGATGGCGTCGTCATCAGGCATCGCGTCGCGGCAGGGGCGCCTCTCGCAGAGGCGGGTTCCTCCTCCATGTCAGGCGACGATGATTTCAGCGTGCATCTGCACCAGGACGCTCGTCATCGCGGGGTCTATCCGGTTCTCAAAGCGGTCGTCGACGCCACGGTCGCTGCCGTGGCGCTGATCCTGTTGTCGCCCCTGCTCCTGCTCGTCGCGGTCCTCGTGAAGCTCGATTCAAGAGGACCCGTGTTGTATGGCGACCCGCGCGAAGCCAGAGCCGGAAAAGCGTTCCGTTGTTACAAGTTCCGAACGATGCGCGTCGGCGCTGACGCGGTACAGCGAGACCTCGCCGCGACCAATGAGGTGGACGGGCCGCAGTTCAAGATGAAACACGACCCGCGCGTAACACGCCTTGGGGTGTGGCTCCGGAAGACCAGCCTCGACGAGCTGCCACAGCTGCTGAACGTGGCCCTCGGTCAGATGAGCCTCGTTGGTCCGCGTCCATCGCCATTCAGGGAAAACCAGACGTGCGTTCCATGGCGTGAGGCTCGCCTTTCGGTCCGGCCGGGCATCACGGGCCTGTGGCAGGTCTGCCGGCACGATCGGGAGTTGGCCGATTTCCATCAGTGGATCCATTACGACATGGAGTACATCCGCCACATTTCACTGCTTGTTGATCTGAAGATTCTTCTTGCGACCATTTGGACATGCGGCGGACGAACCCACGTTCCGCTGTCGTGGATCATCTCCCCTGGCGCCAACGCACAGCTATGAACACACCTTCGACCATTGCTGCGCCGATGGCGCGATCTGTAGCCGCTCCCGTCGCCTCGAGTCTTCACGCAACGGGAGCACAGGACGTACTCGATTCCATCGACGCAATCGCATTCGATGGGCTCGCGCGGATGTTCGATCGCAACACCGGCATGTTTGTATTCCGAGTACGGCGCATTGCCAGCGGCGCTGTTCTTCAGGAGGGCATCAGCGCACGCTACACCGCGATCTCCCTCATCGGCCTCGCACACGTTGCGCCCGAAAAGGCGGCAGCGGTTCTTCATGGAAGGTCCAGACAGGACGGCTGCTCAACGCTGATCGACCACGTTGCGACGAGCTCGAACCTGGGCGATGTTGCGTTGAGTCTGCTGGCGGCTGCCATGACAGGAGCTCCCACCGCGCCCCTGCTCGACAGGCTCGCGGCGCTCCAACCTGCGGAACGGACGTATCCGACCGTGGAGCTCGCATGGACGCTTCTTGCGTTGTGTGCTCCGGCCTGCGTCGATGTGATGCCGCTGCGGCACTCGGTCGCGCGACGGCTCATGAATTCATTCGGGTCGAGTTCGAAACTGTTTCCGCATCTCGTCGGGGCACAGCCCAGCGCGCGATCGCATGTGTGCTGTTTCGCCGATCTCGTCTATTCGATCCAGGCGCTCTCTGCGTACGCCGCGGTCACTCGGCACGATGAACCGCTGGACATCGCCGTGGAATGCGCCCGGCATCTGTGCAGTCTTCAGGGCGAGGACGGCCAGTGGTGGTGGCACTACGACTATCGAACAGGCGAGGTACTGGAGCGCTATCCCGTCTATGCCATTCATCAGGATGCGATGGGTCCGATGGCCCTCTTTGCGGTGAGAGATGCCGGCGGACCGGATTTCACGGCTGCCGTAACGCGCGGCCTTGAGTGGCTCGGCTCCGCACCCGAACTCGATGGAGCCTCGCTGATCGACCTGGATCGGCGTGTTGTCTGGCGCAAGGTAGCGCGCCGGGAGCCCCGCAAGGTTGCCCGATACCTGCAGGCGACCCTGTCCCGTGTCCGGCCATCGTGGAGAGTTCCCGCCATCGACCTGTTGTTTCCTCCCGGAGCGATCGACTACGAGGATCGTCCGTATCACCTCGGGTGGTACCTGTATGCGTGGGCAGGAAGAGAACCGTGGAGCATGGTGAAGGGAAGGGCATGAACCCGATGACCGCTACGTGGAACATTCGCGAGCTGTTCGGCATTCCGATCGCTGCGCTGACGATGGACGAGGCGCTCGACCTGGTTGATGACGCCGTCGCCAGGCGTCACAGCCTGCGAATCGGCGTCGTGAACGCCGCCAAGATCGTCAGCATGGGTCGCGATGCTCTGCTTCGTGACGACGTTGTCTCGAGCGACATCATCCTTGCTGACGGCGTGTCCGTCGTGTGGGCAAGCCGGATGCTCGGTCGGCCCCTTCCTGAGCGCGTTGCAGGAATCGACCTGATGCACGGCATGTTCGAACGTGGAAATTCTCGCGGCTATCGTGTGTATTGCCTGGGAGCGACAGATGCCGTGCTCGATCGAGCGATCGCCCGAATCGCCACGCAGTACCCAGGCGTGCGTGTCGTGGGGAAGCGGAACGGCTACTTCACCCAGGCTGAAGAAGCGGCCGTCGCTGCGGATATTGCGGCGAGCCGGCCCGATATCCTGCTGGTCGCGATGACGTCGCCGAAAAAAGAGCATTTCCTCGGCGCGTGGGGACCGCAGCTGCGGGTTCCCGTGTGTCACGGCGTCGGTGGGTCGTTCGACGTCCTGGCCGACAAGGTGCGCCGCGCGCCGGCCCTCTGGCAGCGCCTTGGATTGGAATGGCTGTATCGCGTCAAGCAGGAGCCGCGGCGCCTCTGGCGTCGGTATCTCATCACCAACACGCTGTTCATTTTCCTAGTGGCGAAGCAGCTTCTGCGGCAGATGGGTGCTCACACGGCGAAACGCGCAGTGATCGCAACCCGGCCAGGGGTGCGGCACCCATGAAAAGCGCAGGGCCTCGTCCCGTCATAGATCTCGTCGCTGGAGCACGCCCCAATTTCATGAAGCTCGCACCGGTGGTCCGCGCCCTCCATGCGGCGCCGGGTATCGACTTGCGTATCGTGCACACGGGCCAGCACTACGACGAAACCATGACGGATGTGTTCTTCGCCCAGCTGGAAATCCCGAAACCAGACGTTCACCTGGATGTCGGCTCCGGATCGCACGGTGCGCAAACGGCACGAATTCTCGAACGTTACGAAGCGCACCTTCTGGCCCATCGCCCGGACGCCACCGTTGTCTTCGGCGATGTGAACAGCACGGTCGCATGCGCACTTGCGGCGACGAAACTCGGTGTTCAGGTCGCGCATGTGGAGGCTGGTCTCCGCAGCTTCGATAGAACGATGCCGGAGGAAATCAACCGGCTGCTCACCGACGCCATCGCCGATCTGCTTCTTGTGAGTGAACCCAGTGGCGTCGTCAATCTGCGCCGCGAGGGTATTCCTGAACGCAAAATCAAGCTCGTTGGGAACGTCATGATCGACACGCTCCGCGCATGGCTGCCAGCAGCCCGTGCGCGTACCGCGGCGGCAGGGCTGGGTTTGTCCCGGCGCCGCTATGGGTTCGTGACCCTGCATCGCCCCTCCAACGTCGACGCGCCGGATACGCTGAAGCGGCTGCTGCTGCAGCTGCACTCGATGGCTACCGAGATGCCGCTGGTCTTTGCGGTTCATCCCCGTACACGCGCCGCGGGCGAGCGCGCGGGATTCGCCAATCTGCTGGCACCTGGTCATGAGCGGCTGATCTGCGTGGGGCCGCAGCCATATCTGGAGACGCTGTCGCTCGTAAACGACGCAGCGTTCGTACTGACTGATTCCGGCGGCCTTCAAGAGGAAACGACGGCCCTGGGCGTTCCATGCCTGACGATGCGCGAGAACACGGAGCGGCCAATTACCGTTGAACTAGGTACGAGCCGGCTCGTCGGAAACGACCCGACGCAAATCCGCACGGCGTTTGAAGACGTTCTCAACGGCCGGTGGCCGCAGGCTTCGTCCATTCCCCTGTGGGATGGATCCGCGGCTTCGCGCGTCGTGACCGAACTTGCGTCCTGGCTCGGGGCTGACCTTCAGCCAGAGGAGGTTACGGCCGTCGCGTCGGCGGTACGATGAGCGCCTGCTCCGCGCGCGTCAAGAGCGCCGGCATCGCCGGATGCGCCGCGAACCTCGATTGCAGTAGATGCATCCAGCGTTGTGCGCGGCGCTGTCGTTCTGCAGGCGACCCCTCTTCCGACGCGTATAACTCCGCGAGGTCCGCGACCGTCCAGATGTAACTCGGATCCGCGCGGTACGACCGGAGATAGTACTGCTCTGCCTGGCCGACATCCCCGAGTCCAAGCCACGCATCCCCGCGGAGGTGATCGATGCGGCCAGCACGCGCTTGTGAGGGCCAGGGCTCGGCTGCGTCACACAGGGTAAGGGCGCCCCGGTAGTCACCCCGCTCGAGGAGCAGGCGCGCGCGGCGGACGGCCGTGTTGCGTTCGGCGCGCAAATCATTGGTGCCGACCGCCGCGACGATGACCAACACGATGAACATCAGGTCTCGCCAATCGCGCCCTGGCCGAATCTGGTAGATGCGACGCGACCTCCATATCCACGACGCCATCGCGGCTACGACGCAGATGGTCACGACGATAAGCGGCACACGAGCGTTCCAGGCCGCCGACATCAAAACGCCGTGGGGCCGCCACGTGGAAAATGGCCAGAAGGGCATGCGGTCGGTCGACTCCAGCACGTCGAGGAAGTCGTGGAGTCCAATCGAGCCTGCCGCGTACATGAAGCCCGCAAGACGCGAGACTCCCGTCATGCGACTGACTGCCCACGCACCCGGCACTGAAAGGGCAACGGCAAGTACCAGCGAATGCGTGACGTACGTCGTGCCGGGCCGGCCTGCCATCAACATCAGGTACGCGAGGATGTCCGGCACATAGGCCAGCGTCACCAGGACAACCGTCCAGCGCACGAACGACGGCCGATTTCTGTCAGCGAGCGTGCTTACACGAGGTGAGCTGGCAGCGGCAACCACAACACCAGCAAGGGCATGACCGATAACTGGCAACGTTGACCCCTCTCGCGATTCTCGGTAGCCAGGGACAAAAGTCCTTCGTTAGGCAGGCTTTTAGCGCCGACACTCCGAGCCAGACGCACCAAAGACTAGGATTAAACTGTTGTAATCACTAGACTTACCGCGTTATGTGAATCTTTGGACGCGTGGAGAGATGTTTGCCTCCCTTAAACAATTGCACGTCATGGTCCGCAACACTCTCCTGTGGCTTTTCGTATTCGCGGTCACCACGATGACGTGGAAGGACTGGTACAAGGGACTGTGCTGCCTAATCGTTTTCATGGCGGTGGAACAGCACCCTGACGTTCCGAAGGGCATGCTCGGCATTTCAGGTCTGAATCCCTTCAATTTCATGTTTGCCAACGTCGGGATTGCCTGGCTCATTCAGCGGCCGAAAGAAGGACTCAGGCTGGATCTGCCGAAGCATGTCGGCCTGATGTTGATTGTCTTCCTGGGCGTGGTGCTCGTCGGGGCTGCGCGGATGTTAACGGGCGACCTGACGATCCTGGTTCGGTATTACCACGCAGATCTCCCGGTGTTTCTCAACGACTACCTGATCAACACCATCAAGTGGGCTGTGCCAGGACTTCTGATGTACGACGGATGTCGCTCGGAAAAGCGATTCCGGCTGGGGCTGATCTCACTGCTCGCTGTGTATTTTCTGCTCGGCGTTCAGGTGGCCAAGTGGATGCCGCCGCAATATGCGCTCAACGCAGACGACCTCGCGCAGCGCAGCCTCCGCGTGCTGAGAAGCGGCATGGGTTGGCACCGGGTGAACCTGTCGGCGATTTTGTCAGGCGCGTCGTGGGCGCTCTTAGCCACCACCGTCATCGTTCCGCCGAAACGGAAATGGCTCGTCGTTCTGGCAGGACTCTTCGTCGTCTATGCGCAGGTGATGACCGCAGGCCGCGCAGGATACGGCGCGTGGGTGGGCGTCGGCGTGGTGCTCAGCCTTCTCAAGTGGCGTCGATATCTGATTATCCTGCCAGCCGCGGGGTTGCTCGTCGTATGGCTCGCGCCCGGCATTGTCGGCCGCGCCACCGAAGGATTCACGGCGGACACCCACGACACGAACCAGGCGCTCGAAAAGAAACAAATCCAGAGTGTCAGCGTCATGGGTGACTCGGAAGAAATCGACGCGTACACCGTCACAGCAGGGCGCTCGGTCGCGTGGCCCGTTGTCATGGACAAGATCAAAGAGCAGAAGTGGTTCGGCTTCGGCCGGCAGGCGATGCTCACGGCCGGGCCGGCCGTGTTTCTCTACGACACGTATGGCGAGGTCTTTCCGCATCCCCACAACGCGTACCTCGAGGTCATTCTCGACAACGGCATCGTCGGCGCCGCGATGATTCTGCCGTTCTATTTCTTCATGTTGTGGTATTCGGTCCGTCTTTTTCTCGACAAGACCAGCCCGACCTGCGCGGCAATCGGGGGGGTGACAAGCGCGCTGCTCCTTGGGCTCATGATTTCCGCTCTTGGCAGCCAGACCTTCTATCCACGTGAAGAAGGCGTGCCGCTCTGGGCGGCCTTCGGGCTGATGCTGCGAGTACGAACCGAACGCGCGAAGCGACGCGCTGAATCGGCCGCTGTTGATGCAGCGGTACCTTCCCTGGCCCGAGGATCCGGAGTCTTCAAATTGCCCGTCGTCCAGAAGCGTCCACAGTTTCGACCGGCGCCAGCGCGTCCCGTGGTCGCAGCGCAAGGT
This sequence comes from Vicinamibacteria bacterium, assembly GCA_041476545.1. Classification (GTDB taxonomy): domain Bacteria; phylum Acidobacteriota; class Vicinamibacteria; order Vicinamibacterales; family CAVVIG01; genus JBGOTP01. Next base: position 8,137 of record JBGOTP010000151.1, read on the forward strand.
GTCGGCGGGCATGGCTCGCGAGTGGCTGGGAATGGGTCGAGGTGGGCGGCAGGTACGTCCAATCGCGTACCGCCGCCCAGGATTGTAACGATGCCGGGTGTTTTCTCCAGACCGGTGCCGCCCGCCCCGCAATCCGCGGCGGCGTCTCCGCGCAATCGAATGCAAGTCGTCAGGACCGTGATGGCACCGGGATGGTTCTCGTCCCCCGTTATCTTCGATCGTCTGGTATGGGATCGCGCATGACACGGCTGGTCTACATCCTCGCGGCAAGCCACTCCGGTTCCACGCTGCTCGCCATGCTGCTCGGATCGCATCCTGAGGTCGCGTCCGTCGGTGAGCTGAAATGGACCTCTCTCGGTGATATCAGCACCTATCGGTGTTCCTGTGGCGAGCTGATCACGGAGTGTTCGTTCTGGGGGCACGTCCGCGCTGAAATGGCGAAGCGCGGTTTCCCGTTCGATGTGGCCAACCCGCGGACGGATCTGCGTGCGATTGCCAGTGGATTGCAGAATCGATTGCTGTCGCCGCTGCACCGTGGACCTCTGATGGAGAGCGTGCGCGATGCAGCGTTGTACCTGTCGCCAGGGTGGCGACCCCGGCTTGAGGAGTTTCAGGCGCGTAACCGGGCGCTGGCCGAGACGGTTCTTTCCCTCACGGGCAAGCACGTCATTGTCGACTCGTCGAAGATCGGTGTGCGACTCAAGTACCTGATGGCTACACCGGGACTCGATGTTCGCGTCATTCGTTTGATTCGCGACGGACGCGCGGTGGCATTGACCTACACGGATCCGGCGGCCTTCGCGGATGCCACCAACCCGTCGCTCAAGGGTGGCGGTTCCGGTGCGAGCCGCGATCACCAGCGTGTGTCGATGATGCAGGCCGCTCGCGAATGGCGCCGGAGCAATGAGGAAGCGGAGGCCATACTGCGGCAGCTCGATCGGTCACGAAGGACAGAGGTTCGGTACGAGGACCTTTGCAACGATACCGAAGCGACACTCCGCGCCCTCCTTCAGTTCATCGGGGTCGATCCCTCGACACCGCGCCCGAATTTCCGCCAGACGAAGCATCACGTGGTCGGCAATGGGATGCGCCTCGATGACACACCGGAAATCCGCCTCGACAGCCGCTGGAAGGACGCGCTCGGACGGACCGAACTCCAGACATTCGCGTCCATCGCGGGACCATTGAACCGGCGACTTGGCTACGCCTAGAAGGGATCCCGACGTGTCGCTATCGCGGGCTACAGCAGCAGTGGTTACGTCCGAACGTGACGCCGCGCCCGACCTCTCGGGTCGCAGCCGCATGGTGCGGAATGTCCTCACGAGCTGGGGCGGCCACGTGGTCTTCATCGTGGCGGGTTTCGTGATGCCCAGGCTGATCGATCGGCACCTCGGGCAGGTGACGCTCGGCATCTGGGATTTCGGCTGGTCGATCGTCAACTACTTCGTGCTCGCCCAGGTGGGCGTCGGATCATCGGTCAACCGGTATGTCGCGAAGATGCGCGCCGCCTCCGATGTGGAGGGTCTGCGGCGCACCGTGTCATCGGTCAATGTCATCCAGATGGGCGCGACCGTGTTCGTGCTGTTGCTGACCGCCGGCCTGACGTGGCTCCTACCCATCGCATTCGGGGCAAGGCTGGGCGTCGGCGTCGATCTCGCACGGTGGACGATTGCACTCCTCGGCGCTGCGGTTGCCGTGCAGATGGCATTCAACGCGTTCGGCGGCGTGCTCACCGGCTGCCATCGGTGGGACATTCATAACACGATCAACTCGGCCGCTTATGCACTGATTCTCGTCGGGATGATCGCGGCTCTCCAGCTCGGCGGAGGGCTGCGCGCCTTATCGGTCGTCTATCTCGCAGGCACGGTTGTGGGAGAAGTCACCCGCATGCTGTTTGCGTATCGGATATGTCCAGAGCTGCAGGTGAGTCCCCGGCTGGCGACGTGGGAGGACATCAAGATGCTGCTCTCCTTTGGCGGCAAGACGGTCGTGGACAACATGTCGCGGCTGGTTCTCGCGCAGGCGAATTCGCTGCTGGTCGTGAGCTACCTCGGGCCCGCCGCGCTGGCCGTGTACGCGCGTCCCGGCGCGTTGGCGCGTCACGCCGACACGCTGACGAACAAGTTTGCGTTTGTGCTGGCGCCCGCGGCGAGTTCGCTCGAGAGCACGCGTCAGGATGCGGAACTCCGCGATCTGTTCATCGATGCGACGCGTTTCGCCGTGTTTCTCGCGATGCCCGTCACGGTATTCCTTGCCATCATGGGGGATCCGATTCTCCAGGTGTGGATGGGCCCGCGCTATGGCAGCGGCGCATTGATGGCGGTGATGGCGCTTGGATGCTTCCTTCCGCTGACACAGCGACCGGCTGGGCACGTGATGATCGGATTGAACGCCCATGGCGTCGTCGGCTGGGCCAGCTTCGTCGTTGCGTGGGTGGGCGTCGCCGCCGCAGTGTTCGCGCTCGGTCCCCTCCATGCCGGCCTTGTCGGCGCCGCCCTGGCGCTGGTGATTCCGTATTCGCTGGGCGACGGACTGTTCGTCATGATCTATGCGTGCCGCCGTGTCGGTGTGCCCCTGAGGCACTACTGTCGCAACGCATTTGCCGCACCGTTGGCGTGCGCGATTCCGCTGGCGGTTGGACTTGGAATTGTCCGCGTAGTGTGTCGGCAGCAGCCGCTGCTCGCGCTCGCAGCGGGCGCGGCGGTGAGCGCCCTCGTTCTCGCTCCCCTGTACTGGCGCTTCATGCTCCCCGAGAGCGCCCGCGCCACGATTGCGGCGCGTCTCCAGCGCGTGGCTGCGCCTGCGCTCGCGTGGGCCCGGTCGTGACGAGGATGATGAATATCCCCCTCAGCGAGCCACGTGTCGATATCGTGCGACGCACGCCAACGGCGGGCACCCCGGTGCTGCGACGCATTCCCTATCCGTACAGGGCGGCTCTTGCAATTTGCAGCGATCTGGATGAGACGCCCGATCGCGACGTCTACTTCGAATGCGCGCGGTTCCTCAACACGACCGAGCACACGCGCATGGGACCCGGAGTCGGGCTCGAGGTTGGCAACACGATTTACTTCGACATGGCACCAGACCAGTTCGCGTACTGGAACACCGACGACGAAGGTCGCCGGATGATCCGGGCGCTGATTCGCTCGGGACATATTGATTGTCTGCATTCCTACGGAGATCTGGCGACGACACGACCGCAGGCGGCGCGCAGCCTCGAGGACCTCGATCGGCATGGATGCCGGCTCGAGGTCTGGATCGACCACGCGGTGGCACGGTCCAATTTCGGAGTCGACATCATGAAGGGCCAGGGCGACGTGCCCGGATCACCCGTGTATCACGCGGATCTGACCTGCGCAGCC
>JBGOTP010000152.1:0-11413 GCA_041476545.1 Vicinamibacteria bacterium
CCGATGGCAGCATCCTGACGAACCACCACGTCGTCGACCGCGCGGATCGCATTGCGGTCAAGCTGTCGGATGGCCGCAGCCTGCGGGCACACGTCGTCGGCAGCGATCAGGACACCGACATCGCGTTGCTCAAGATCGACGTGAACGGGTTGGCCAAGGTGCCGTGGGGAGACTCCGGCACGCTGAAGGTCGGCGAATGGGTCCTGGCCATCGGCAGCCCGTTTCAGTTGAGCCAGACGGTGACAGCCGGCATTATCAGCGCGACCGGACGCGCGAACATGGGTTTTGCCGAGTACGAAGACTTCATCCAGACCGATGCGGCGATTAATCCCGGCAACTCCGGCGGGGCGCTCATCAACACGCGCGGAGAACTCGTCGGCATCAACACCGGCATCTTCAGCCAGAGCGGCGGGTATCAGGGCATTGGCTTCTCGGTGCCGAGCAACCTCGCGAAGAAAGTCATCGACGATCTGATGAAGTACGGCAGCGTCCGCCGCGGACGAATCGCCGACGTCACGTTCGAAGCCCTTACACAGCGGTATGCCGGGCAGCTGGGCGCGCCGAACACGAACGGCGCACTGGTCACGTCCATGCAACGCCGATCGGACGCGTACGCCGCCGGACTGAGGCCCGGCGACATCGTGGTAGGTGTCAATGAGAAATCCGTCAGCACACCGGCAGACCTGTACCACGTAATCGCCGACGCCAAGATTGGCACCACGGGCATGTTGAAAGTCCTGCGTGACGGCCGGACCCTTGAAATCCGCGTGCCGATCACTGCGGAGGCGGGACGGGCAAGATAGATAGGGATCAGGGCTGAGGGCTGAAAGCCGAGAGCTCGGGAGCCGACAGCTATCAGCTCTCAGCTATTGGACATTCCGTCCATCAGCCGCGTAATATCCCGCAACACGTTTCATATGGGTCACCACATCAGCCGACGTCTCCTGACCACTCTCTTCGCCGCTCTCAGTCTCGTCGTGCTGGCCGTCCCTCTCACGTCGCAGACACCGCAGTCCGGCGCGCGCAAGAAGCTGCTGTTTCTCACCCACCCGGCGCTCTACAAACACTCCAGCCTGGAGTTCGCCGAAAAGGCCGTCGTCGAATGGGGCAAGACGAGCGGCTTCGACGTGACGACGCTCGAGGGATACAAACAGAACATCAGGCAGATCGACCTGACGCAGCTGACGCCGGAGTACCTGACTAGCTTCGACGGCCTGATGCTGATGACCAACGGCAACCTGCCGTTGACCGACGAGCAGAAGCGCGCCGTCGTCGACTTTGTGCGCAACGGCAAGGCGCTCATCGGCACGCATTGCGCGACGCTCACGCTCTACAACTACCCGGAATTCGGGGACATGCTCGGCGGCTACTACCTGCAATCCATTGTACCGACCAACCAGGTCGGCAAGAAAATGGGCGTGCTGAAGGTGGAAGACCGGACGAATCCAGCGACGAAAGGGCTTGGCGCAAGCTGGACGCTCGGCGAGGAGTTCTATCAGTTCGGCACTTCTGTGTGGGATGCGAGCAAGCCCACGGAGAACCGATCGCAGGTCGGCAATCTCCCCATCCCGATGGCGTTCACGCGCGATCGCGTGCACGTGCTGCTCAGCCTCGACACGGAGAAGACCGACATCTCCGATCTTCCGCTGGTCACGAAGGGTGGCGACTATCCCCAGGCCTGGACGCGCAACTTCGGCAAAGGACGCGTCTTCTACACGACCCTCGGCCATCGTGAAGACATCTGGAGCAGCGACCCGCTATTCAAGTCGCACGTGGTCGGCGGCATCCGCTGGGCGCTGGGGTTGGAAAACTGAGTCGGAGTTCACCACCATCACGCCGTCGGCAATGACCGGTCCTGGACCGATCCCTCACGCGAACCCCTTGACGTCGGACTATCAATATATCTAGAATTATAGTCATGATTGTGGTCAACATTCACGAGGTCAAGGCGAAGCTCTCTGAATACCTGGAGGCCGTGGCGCGCGGCGAGCGGGTCATGATCTGCAAGCGTAACCGGCCCATTGCCGAGTTGCGGCCCGTGGCGTCGGAGCGCACGGCGCCTCGACCCATCGGTGGCGCCAAGGGCCGATTCACCGTCCCTGCATCGTTCTTTGATCCGCTGCCCAACGAGTTACTCGAGGCGTTCGGTGGCGAGCCAGTGACGACGCGGCGGTCGGTCGCTGCGGAGAGTCGTCCCATGTACGGCAGCGGGGCCACGGTGTCCCGCCGGGGGAAGCGCCGTTGAAGCTCCTCGTCGACACGTGCACATTCTTGTGGGCCATCGGCGGCGCCAAAGAGTTGCCGGAGCGGGTCGCGGCCCTGATGCGCAAGCCGGAGAATGAGGTCTACCTGAGCGCGGCCTCCGCGTGGGAGATCGCCGTGAAACATGGCCTTGGGCGGCTGCCTCTTCCAGACGCGCCCGAGCGTTTTGTGCCGGCCGAACGCGAGGGACACGGCATCACCGCGCTGGCGATCGACGAGGAATCCGCCCTGCACGTGTCGCGGCTCCCGGCGCTCCATCGTGATCCGTTCGATCGCATGCTGGTGAGCCAGGCCATCGTGCACGGCCTCACGATCCTGACGCCGGATCCGCTCATCACGCAGTATCCGGCACGGACGATCTGGTAGTTGGATAATCGGGAAATTGGGTAATCGGATTGTCTCGCGTAGTTGGGAAATTGCATTCCAAATCGCCGAATCAATTCCCCGATTACCAGACTATCCAATTACCCGATTAACGGTCTCATCGGATCCTCAGACACCCGCACCAGGAGCTTCCCGAAGTTTTCCCCGTCGAACAACTTGAGGAGCGCCGCGGGCGCAGCGTCGAGTCCGTCGACGATATCCTCGCGGTATTTGAGCTTGCCTTCCTTGAGCCACGCTGCACAATCGCGTTGGAACGCGGCGGCCCGGTCGTTGTGGTCTGAAACGATGAACCCTTTGATCATCGCGCGTTTGACGAGGAGGAAACGCAGATTCGGACCCGGCGTCGTTTCGGTGGCGTTGTAGTCGGCGATCATCCCGCAGAGCGGAATGCGGGCGTGGACCGCGAGCAGCCTGAGAACCGCTGCGAATACTGCGCCGCCGACATTTTCGAAATACACATCGATGCCCTGCGGACAGGCCGCGCTGAGGGCCGCGCGAAACTCGGCGTCCTTGTAGTTCACGCAGGCATCAAACCCAAGTTCGTTGACCACGTACTCACACTTGGCCGTCGATCCGGCGATACCCACGGCTCGACACCCTTTGATACGCGCAATCTGTCCGACGACGGATCCCACGGCGCCAGACGCCGCCGAAACAACCACTGTCTCTCCCGGTTTTGGCTGACCGATGTCGAGCAGACCCACGTACGCGGTCATGCCGGGCATGCCGAGTGTGCCGAGGGCGGTCGAAATCGGGGCTGCGGCGGGATCCAGTTTCCGAAGCTCGGCGCCCTTCGAGAATCCGTACTCCTGCCAGCCATCGTAGCCAGCCACGATGTCACCCGGTTTGAACGCTGGATTGAGAGACTCGACGACCTGGCTCACCGTGTGACCACACATCGGCTGTCCCAGAGCCACCGGTGTGGCGTAGGACGGTCCGTCGCTCATGCGCCCGCGCATGTACGGATCGAGGGACAGATAGATCGTGCGCCGCAGCACCCCGCCATCGGCAACGGTGGGCATGGCACTGCTCACGACCTCGAAGTTGTCGGCTGAGGGTCTGCCGACCGGTCGTTGACGCAGAAGCACCTGGCGATTCGTTGGTGTGGTCATATGTGTGGGTCTGTCGGTAACTGATTCGTAGGCTCGATCTTTTGGCTCTGGCGTCGAGCGATGAGAAAACCCGATCGTGTGAGTTCCGTCAATAGCTCCGCGACGTCTGCGATCGCGACATCGGGCTTCCACGTGTGCACGTCGGCCAGTGTAAAGGACTCGGCGTTGAAGATCCTTCGGATCAACCCCGCATCGACTCCCTCCAGTTGAATTTCAGTACCGGCCACGGTCACCGTGATCGAGTCGTCAGCCGAGCCGGCGGATCCACCATCCCTTTCGGGTCTGTCGGCGAAATAGTGCCGGCGTCCGGCAGGACGTTCGAACCGGACCTGATCCAGCGGAAGGCCATCGTCCAGCAGGCTGGCATTGTGTGCCGGTGGAACGCTTCCCAACGTGTCCTTACAGAATCGCTCGAAAAGATCGGGCTCGGCGAGCTTGCCGGCGAGCGATCGCTTGATCTCCTCGGCCCAGTTAGCAAACGCCGTCGGCATTTCGAATGCGCCGTCCATCGCCGCGCTCGCCAGGAGCGGCACGTTCCGCCGCCACGTGGACTCCTGGAGCAGTTGTCCCGAGAGCCAGTCGAGGAACGCGGTTCCCTTGCGGCAGGTGACCCCGACCGTCACGTGGAGCGACGTCGAGTCTTTCGCGATCGCGTAGTGCCAGTGGCCACGCGGCACATACAGCACGTCGCCTTGACGCAGAACGACATCGATGTAGGGCGCGGTCGACGCATGCGGCGAGTCTTCCGCGCGCCAACTGCTCACGGGCGCGTCGGTCGTCGGCCGGAACACCCGCCAATGCTTCTCGCCGGCGACCTGGAGCACGAACACTTCGTGCAGGTCGAAATGACACTGAAACCCCTGTGTGTTGGCCGGCGAGCAGTAGACGTTCGTGTGCACCGACTCGAGCAGCGCGTCGTAGAGGCAGTCCACGATCGAACGCAGCGGCGCCCAATGGGAATCGGCGCCGGTAATCCCGAAGCTGGCGCCTTCCTGGAAGAGCTTCAGGACCGAGCGGCCATCCACAAGGCGCTGCCCCCCGGCGTCGGACGTGAATTGTTCGGACGGGATCCCTCCCTCGTTTCGCGACACCTTGATTTTCGGAAAGGCGATGTCGCCGGCATTCAGGATGGTCGTCAGCGCGTCCCAGCTGAATTGATCGTCGAACGTCCGATTCGCTGTTCGCAGGTGCACCGCTTCGCGCGTCCAGTACTCCGCGAAGAAGCGCTCCGGGGTGAGCGGCGCGGTGATGTCGGCAAACCGGATCCGGTCGCAAGTCGACGCAGCCATCGGGGCGGCGATTATAGACCGGATACTGCCTTGACGCGGCCCGGCCAACGGGCCACACTTGGCCCGCGATCAACGCAGGGATCGAGGTGAAACATGAAACTTCTCGCGTACCTGGTCGTCGGAATGACGACGGTTTCCGCACCGGCCTTCGCTCAGACGGCCGGCGCCCCGCCAGCACCGACCGACAAGGCAGTCGATTTCCCCTTGGCCGCGCTCGAGGCGGTCGCCCGCGACATCACCGCGAAGGGTCTGATCACGCAGCGCGTGCTCGACGGTGGTGTCTTCAGCATCAACGTCCGGCACATCGCGGGCTCTGAAACGGCCCTGCAGCACGGACGCATCACCGAGGTCTGGGTCGTGCGCGAGGGGTCGGGAACGGTCGCCACCGGCGGCACGTTGATCGATCCGGTGCCGGGCGCCTCGCCCGGCGAGTTCAGCGGTCGCGCCATTCGCGGGGGCGTCGAACGCGTCATCAAGGCCGGCGATCTCGTGTTCATCCCGCCCGGCGTGCCACACGGCATCAAGGAATCGACCTCGATTACCTATCTGAACATCCGATTCGAAGCCAGGGATCGGAAGGAGCCATGATGCGTCGAATGCTGATCGGTCTGACGGCACTCATCACACTGATTCCCGGAACATCGGGGCACGCGCAAAGCGCGACGCCGCCACAGCCTGCAACGGACATCAAGAGCGCCCAGATCCAGGAGGCCGTCAAGCGCGGACTCGCAGCGCTCACGCCAGGCGTCTCGGTCAGCGATCGGCTGATCAGCGTGGCCGATCTCATGAAGCACAACGTCGCCGTGGCCGTCGTCGCACGTCCGGCGGGCCCCGATACGCGCGTGCTGAGTCACGACAAGGTCACCGAGATCTACTACGTCCTGCGGGGCTCGGGCACGCAGGCCACCGGGACAGTGGTCAGTGGCACGCATCAGGACACGTCGAAAACCATCGGACCCGGCATGAGCAGCAACGTGCCGCTGGCTCGAGCGACGAGCAGCCGCCTCGGTCCAGGCGACATTCAGATCATCCCGCCCGGCCTCGGTCACGTCTGGACCTCCATCGATCCCGGAGGCATCGAGTATCTGGTGTTCCGCATCGATCCCGAGCACGTGCTGGAGATGCCGAAGTAGGACGGACCTTTACGTCCGCCCGAGCATCTCCAGAATCGCCAGCGTGAGCCATGGCACGTAAGTGATCAGCAGAACGCCGATGCCAAGAATGGCCATCATCGGCAACGCCGCCCTCGCGACCTCGAGCACGGGCCGCTTGAAGCGGTACGAGGCGAGAAAGATATTGATGCCGACAAGCGGCGTGAGGAATCCGAGTTCCAGGTTCGCGATGAAGATGATGCCGAGATGCACCGGGTGAATGCCGAAAGCGGCCCCGAGTGGAACGATCAAGGGAACGACCACGACGATCGCGGCGAAGATTTCCATGAACCAGCCGACCGCGAGCAGGAACAGATTCAGCGCGAGCAGAAACAGAAACCTGGAACGAATGTGCTGCTGCGACCAGGCCAGCATCGTCGCCGGAACCTGCGCCCCCACCAGATAGTTCGTGAAGCCCACCGCGACGCCAAGAATCACGAGCACGCCGCCCACGACAACCGCGCACTCGGTGAACACACGCAGGAAGTCGCGGCGAATCGACAGATCTCTGTGCACGACGGTCTGCACCACGAGCGCGTACAGAGCCACGAGCGCCGCGGCTTCCACCGCTGTGGCGAACCCGCTGAACATGGCCACGATCACCACGAAGGGCATCGCGAGTTCCCACTTCGCGACCCAGAGTGACTCGAGACCTTCACGGAACCGGAACGGCTGACGTCCGGCGCCGGAGACAATCCCTTCCCGCACACCCCACGCGGCAATCATCGACGTCAGCAGAATGCCCGGAAGAATGCCGCCGATGAAGAGATCCTCGATCGGAATCTGCGCGACCACGCCGTAGAGGATGAGTGGCAGCGCCGGCGGAAGCAGGAGGCCCAGTGAACCGGCCGCCGTCATCAGACCGAGCGAAAAGCGTTCACGATAGCCGTCCTTGAGAAGCGCCGGGAAAAGCACACCGCCAAGCGCCAGAATCGTGACGCCGGATCCTCCGGTAAACACCGTAAAGAACGAACAGAGAAACGCGCACACGACGGCCGTGCCGCCGGGGATCCAGCCGAACCAGGCGCGGAACACGCGCAGCAGCCGTGTCGAGGCCTGGCCCTCCGCGAGGAGAAAACCCGCGAGTGTGAAGAGCGGAATAGCGGGCAGCGTCGGCGACACGCTCAAGGCGTACGTTTCGATGAGCACCGCCGCCGGCGTGACGCCCCCGCTCATGAACAACAGGACGGCCGCGCCTCCGAGGATCACGAAAATGGGCGTGCCGAGCGCACCGGCCAGCAGGACGATGACGAGTCCGGGCCAGGGCGTCCGTCCTTCCAGCAGGCCAGGTGTGCGCATGATGACCACACCCGCGACGATGCCAAGAGCCGCGATCGCGCGACCGCCCCAGCCCGCGCGCAGGCTCGACACCTGACGCATCGCAATCAACGCAAATCCAACCGGCAGGACGGCCTGCGCTACCCACGTGGGGATTCCCGCGCCGAGGCTCGAACCGGTCGCTCGCTCGCTGAGGACGAGTTCCACCCCGCCCCACGCCAGAATGGTCCCGATGCCGGCGGCGACCGCGGCGGCGTAGATCTCGCTCGCGCGACGGATGGGTCCCTCGGGGATCAGCGTCCCGCTTGCGAGCGCGAGCAGTTTGCCGTCGCGCGCCGCGATGGCGGCGCCAAGAAAGCCGACCCAGAGGGTGAGGTGTTGAACGATGGGTCCCGACGCTGGCACGCCAACGCCGAACAGGCGGCGGATGACGATTTCGAGGAGCGGGAGGACAACCATCGCCAGCAGGGCGAGCATGGCGATGACGTCTTCGACGAGGACGAGCGCGCGCTTCACTTGGGAGCGGCGGCGGCCTTCTGCTGTCGGTAGGCGGTACGTTCCTTCATCGCAAGATCGAAAATATCCGGCGGCACCATCTGCCCGCGCATGGTCTTCGCGAGCACCTCACCCTCCGCCGCCCACTCAGCGCCGGTGGCTTTCGTAATCTTGAGCCCCTGCTGGCTCATCGCCAGAATCGCCAGCGCGTCCTGCTGCGGCACTCCGGTCTGCAGGCGCTTCTCCACGGCGGCCCCGCTCTGAAGCATCTTCGTCCGGTCGGCGTCGGAAATGGCCGTCCATGTTTTCTTCCCAATGACGGTCGCGCCGACGACCGGCGCCAGACGGATATCGAGCATGTACGGCGTTTGCCGGTTCCATTGAAACGCGTACGCGGCTCCGGCCGGCGTCGGCAGCCCCTCGAGCATCCCCGTCGTGAGACCGGTGAGAATGTCCGTCATCGCCATCGCTTGCGGTCGAAAGCCGTTCGACTTGTACCACTGCGTCATTTTATCGTCGCCCGCCGACGTGTACAGCTTGATGCTCTTGAGGTCCTGCACGGTCTGCACGGGCCGCTTCGAAAACACCTGGAGCCAGCCACCATTCCCCCAGTGCACGAGCACGAAGCCCTTGTCATCGACGCGCTTCCGAAGGACCGGGGTCATCTTCTGGAGCACCGCGTTCAGCTCATCGTCTGACTCGAAGAAGAACGGGATACTGAACACGCTGAAGGCGCCGTCGATGTTGGCGAGCCCGACACCGGTCAGGGAGGCGCCCTGAAGCGCGCCGAGCCGGATCTTGCGGAGGACGGTTGGCTCGTCTCCCTGCGACCCTCCCGCGAAGACCGTGAGCGACACGCGGCCGCTTGTCGCCTGCTTCCACTCCTCCCCCATCTGCTTGAGGTTCTTGTCCCAGATGGAGTTTTCGGGAACGATCGTGGCGAGCTTGATCGCGGCGTTCTGCGCCAGCGGTGCTCGGGTGAGCACCGCCAGCGCGACACCCGTCGCGGTGATGAAGACCAACTGTCGTCGCGACGGTTTCATGATTGACGACTAGTTCGCGCGCTTCCCGGTCCAGTCCGCGTCGCCAAGACCCGAGATGTTCATCTTGCCGCTCAACCCGCCACCAGCAAGGTCGCCCGTCATGACCACGGCCATGTCGCCCGGAGCGGTGAACTGGAGCTTGAGGGAATTGCCGGTCATCGTGCCGGCGACATCCATGGCGCCCTGGTCGCTGTTCAGGGTGCCCGTCACCTTGCCGCCTTCCACCTTGAACGTCGCGGTGAGGGGAATCTCCATTCCTTGTATGTTCAGGACGATGGTCCAGTTGCCGTTGATGTTGCCGCCGGCACCTGCCGCGGGCGCAGGAGCTTGCGCGGGCCTGGCTGACGCCGCTGCCGGCGCAGATGCGGCCGCCCCTGCCTTGCGCTTGCCGGCGAACGGCGCTTCACCCAAATCGCCGAACTTTACGGTGCCCGCGAGCGAATCTCCGGCGACCTTCGCGTTGAACGTCAGTTCGAGGGCCGTACCCTGAACGTCCAGCGACGCAACCACCACAAGGGCATCCTTGACCAGGGTCCCCTTGAAGGGCGCCACGCCCAGTGGGCTGGTCAGTTCGCCGGTGATGGCTTCCCCATTCTGCTTGAAACTGACGTCGAGCGTGGTGGGTCCCTGTGGCGTGATCATGCTGACCTCCCACACGCCCGTGACATTGACCTGAGCGACCTGAGCGGACGCGGCCGCCGGGACAAGCGCGAGAACCGCGAGCGCGGCAACGGCGAGTTTCAGTCGGGTCATGGCAGCAATACTCCTGTGAGGGAAGAGAATATCATGGGCGATAATGACCTTAGACGTGTGTTTCGATCACAGGGGTTCCCGATGAACGTATGGCGTCTTTCGGCAGCGGCGGTCGTCCTGGCGGCCCCACTCCTGCTCGCCCACGCGGGACCCGCAGGCGGCAATGTCGTCCCAGGTACCGCGGATCAAGCCCCGGCTGCTCAACCGTATCAGGAACGCGACTTTCTCTCGCGTGTGCGGCGCCTTACCGTCGAGGGCCGCAGGGCCGGCGAAGGTTACTGGTCGCCGGACGGCAAGCGGCTCGTCTTTCAGAGCGAACGCGAGCCGGGCAACCCCTTCTACCAGATCTACGTGCTCGATCTCTCGAGCGGCGATGTGAAGCGGATTTCGCCGGGGATGGGCAAGACCACCTGCGCATTCTTCCGCCCCGGCACCGACGAGATTCTGTTTGCCTCCACCCACCTCGACCCCAAGTCCAAGCAGTATCAGGACGAGGAGATCGCGTTCCGCGCCTCGGGCAAGGAGCGGCGCTATTCGTGGGACTACGACCCGGAGATGGACATCTTTGCGCACAGCGAGAAGACCGGAAAGAACACGCGTCTGACGAACGCGCGCGGGTACGACGCCGAGGCCAGCTACTCGCCTGATGGCCAATGGATCGTGTTCTCGTCGATGCGCGATGCCTACGGCCGCACGCTGAGCGCGGGCGAGAAGAAAGCCCTGGACGAGAACCCGAGCTACTTCGCCGAGATCTACATCATGCGCGCGGACGGGTCGCAGCAGAAACGTCTGACGAGTGTCCCGGGGTACGACGGTGGACCGTTCTTCACCCCCGACGGGTCGCGCATCATCTGGCGCCGGTTCGACGAGCAGGGACTCATCGCCGACGTCTGGACCATGAAACTCGATGGGACCGATGCGAAACAGCTCACCGACTTTGGCTCCATGAGCTGGGCCCCCTACGTCCACCCCTCCGGCCAGTACGTGATCTTCGCATCCAACAAACTCGGCTTCGAGAACTTCGAGCTGTTCATGGTGGACATGCCAGGCACGAAGGAGCCGGTGCGCGTCACGTACTCCGACGGATTCGACGGTCTGCCGGTCCCTTCTCCCGACGGCAAGCAGCTCGCGTTTACGTCCAGCCGATCGGTCGGCGCCGCGGGACAACTCTTCCTCGCCCAGTGGAACCATGAGAAGGCGCTCGAGGCCATCAGGAACGCACCGCCTCGGATCCCGAGTAAGAAAAAATGAAGATACACAAATCCTCCAGGGTGGACCTAATAAGGTCCGCCCCGCTTGGAAGAAGGTCCGCCCTGCTCGTCGTCGCCGTCGCGGTGCTCAGCGTTGGCCACGGACTCGCGCAAGGCACGCGCAGTACATCCACCGCATCCCGCACAAGGGCGCATGTGGCGGCGCTCGCCTCCGATCGCCTCGAGGGCCGGCTCGTCGGATCCGCCGGCGAAGGGCTCGCCGCCGATTACCTTGTCGCTCAACTGCGGCGCATCGGCGCCAAACCGCTGCCGGGATCCGCTGATTTCCGTCTGCCCTTCGAGTTCACCGCGGGAACGCGCGACGGCGGCACGAAGCTCAGCCTGACCTGCCCTGGAAGTGAGACGGACCAGCGAGTCGTCAGCCGCTGCGCGGCG
>JBGOTP010000153.1:0-11406 GCA_041476545.1 Vicinamibacteria bacterium
CGATTCACGAGGCGGGCCACGCGCTCCTGACCGTGCTCCTTCCGCACGCTGATCCGATCCACAAGGTGACGATCATCCCGCGCGGCATGGCGCTCGGCCTCACGCAGCAGTTGCCGACCGACGAGAAACACAATTACTCGCGCGACTATCTGAACGATCAGATCGCGATTCTCCTTGGCGGCCGCATCGCCGAAGAGATCACGATGGACAGCCTCACGACCGGCGCGGGCAACGACCTGGAACGCGCGACCGATCTGGCCCGCCGGATGGTCTGCGAGTGGGGCATGAGCGACACCATGGGTCCGCTCACCTTCGGCAAGAAGGAAGAACAGATTTTCCTGGGGCGCGAGATCTCCCAGCACCAGGACTACAGCGAGGATACGGCGCTCAAGATCGATCACGAGGTGCGGCGCTTCGTCACAAACAATTACGACCGCTCGCGGACGCTCCTCGTGGAGCACAAGGCGGTCATCCTTCAGATGGCCGAGGCGCTCCTTACCTACGAGGTCCTCGACGCCGATCAGGTCCGTCGCCTGGCGGCCGGCCTGCCGCTCGATGAGCCGCAGACGGCCGCCGCGCGCGCGGCCGTGGCCGACAATTCCGGCGAGAACGAGGCGCGTCCCCGGCAGAAGGAACGTAGCTCAATCGTGCCGGCGATGAACAAGCCGCTTCCGGCGGAATAAATAGCAGACTCACGAAGCGTTCAGCTTTCGGCTTTCAGCTGTCGACAATGCGAACCGCTGAGAGCTGATGGCCGACAGCTGATAGCTGCCCTCTACAATCATCCGGTGTTCCCCACCCGTCGTCTCTACACCGTTCCTCTGTCCGCCGGCCGCGCGCTCTCCCTCGGCGAGCGTCCGCTCGTGATGGGCATCCTCAACATCACGCCCGATTCCTTCGCCGACGCCGCGTCGTTCCTCGATCCGCTGGCAGCCGTCGACCGGGCCCTGCAGATGGAAGCGCAGGGCGCCGATCTCATTGACATTGGCGGAGAATCCACGCGGCCGGGCGCCGTGCCGGTGTCAGCCTCCGACGAACTGGCCCGTGTCCTGCCGGTCTTGAGGGGCCTGGCTGGCCGAATCCGGATTCCGGTGTCGATCGATACCTACAAGGCCGAGGTGGCCCGGGCCGCCTTCGGGGAAGGTGCGGCGCTCGCCAACGACGTCAGCGGTCTGCGGTACGAGCCGGCGCTTGCGCGCGTCGTGGCCGAGGCCGGCGGAGCGCTCATCCTCATGCACATGCGCGGGCGGTCGGGCACCATGTACGCCGGAGCGGAGTATCGCGACGTGGTGGCCGAGGTCACGACCGAACTCCGCGAGAGCCTCGCCATTGCGCAATCGGCTGGGATTCCCCTGGACTGCCTGATCGTCGATCCGGGGATAGGGTTTGCCAAACAGGCGGCCCACAGTTATGGTGTGTTGGCCCGGCTGTCCGAGGTGTCGGCAGCGCTCGACAGGCCCCTGCTGTCCGGTCCGTCGCGCAAGTCGTTCATGCGGGAGGCCCTGCGCGATCGACCGGCCCCCGAACGGGATTGGGGCACCGCGGCCGCCGTGACCGCGTCGGTGCTCGGCGGCGCCCACATCGTGCGCGTGCACGCCGTATCCGAGATGGTACAGGTGGTCCGCGTCGCCGAGGAAGTCAGACGTCACGCCGTGGGCTCCGAAAGCTGAGAGCTGAGAGCTGAGAGAGCTGAATGAACTGGCTGAAATTTGTTCCGCGCCGCCCCATCGTTGGCTGGTGGGATGTCGTGGACGTCCTCGTGGTGGCGCTCCTCATCTATGAGATCCTGAAGCTCATTCGTGGCACGCGAGCGGCGCAAATGGCGCTCGGTGGCGGTCTGCTCCTCGGATTGTTTTACGGCTCACGGTGGTTGCACCTCGAGACCGTCAGCTGGCTGGTGCGCAGCGTGGCGGGATACGTCGTGTTCGCGCTGATCGTGCTCTTCCAGTCCGACATCCGCCGCGCGCTGGCGCATCTGGGCCGCGCGCCGTTCTTCAGGTACTTCGCCGGCGAAAAGTCGGCCGAAGAATCCATCGAGGAACTGATCGTGGCCGCCGGCATGCTGGCCAGTCAGCGGGTTGGCGCGATCATCGCGATCGAGCAGCAGATTGGCCTTCGCAACTACATCGAGGGCGGCATTCCACTCGACGCCGTGCTGACCTACGATCTGATCGTGAGCATCTTTCAGCCTGCGTCGCCGCTCCACGACGGCGCCGTCATCGTGCAGGACAACCGCGTCGCCGCTGCGGCGTGTTTTCTCCCGCTCACGGTCAATCCGAGGCTCAGTAAGGAACTCGGCTCCCGACACCGCGCGGCGATCGGGCTGACCGAAGAAAACGATTCGGTGGCGCTCGTCGTGTCCGAGGAAACCGGCAAGATCTCGGTCGTCTTCGAGGGCCAGATCGAGCGTGGGCTCGACGCCGACGCCTTGCGTCGCCGCCTGCAGACGCTCGTGCTGCACCGCAAGTCCGGGACGCGCAGCCGGGAAGTGCAGTACACGTAATGGCGATACGGCCGCTCGGTCACCTCGGCTTGAAGGCCCTGTCGCTCGGTCTGGCGATCCTGCTCTGGCTTGTCGTGGCGGGCGAGGAAACGGTCGAGCGCGGACTGCGCGTGCCCCTCGAGCTGCAGCAGTTCCCCGTGGGCCTCGAACTGCACGGCGATTCGCCGACCTTCGTGGACGTGCGGGTGCGCGGCACGTCGGGCACGCTCAGCCGGATGTCGTCGGGAGACATCATCGCGATGGTCGATCTGCGCACCGCGCGTCCGGGGTCACGGCTCTTCGAGTTGACGCCTGAGCAGGTGCGGACCCCGATTGGCGTGCAGGTGGTGCAAGTCACGCCTGCGAGTGTCGCGCTCACGTTCGAGAATTCGAAGACGCGGATGGTGCCGGTCAGCCCGTCGTGGGAAGGCAGCCCCGCCTCGGGGTTCGTCGTGGACAAGGTCACGTCGGAGCCGAAGATGGTTGAGGTGACCGGGCCTGAGAGCTCGGTCGATCGCGTCACCGAAGCCGTCACCGAAGCCGTCTCCGTGGATGGAAAACGTGAGGCCGTCACCGAAAGAGTGACCGTGGGATTTGTCGACCCGTCCCTTCGTGTCACGAGTCCCCGCCCGGCAACCGTCAACGTACAGGTGCAGATCATCAGTGCCAAAAACTGAGTCCGGTCCGCGTCTCTTTGGAACCGACGGCGTGCGCGGCACGGCGGGAATGTATCCGCTCGATCGGCCAACCGTTCGCCGCCTGGGCGCCGCCCTGGTGCGCGCGCTGCCGAGAGGGACCGTTCCGCTGCGTCTCCTGATCGGCCGGGATACGAGGGAATCGGGAGGCTGGATCGAGACCGAACTGGCGCATGGCGCGTCGGGCGAAGGCGCCACCGTCACGAGCGCGGGTGTCGTGCCGACGCCCGCCGTCGCCTATCTCACGCGAACGGAAGGTTTCGACGCCGGCGTCGTGATCTCCGCCTCGCACAATCCGTTCGAGGACAACGGCATCAAAGTCTTTTCCGGACGCGGCGAGAAGTTCACCGAGCGGGTCGAGGCGGAAGTCGAAGCGATTGTGGCTGATGCCTCGTGGGCCGCGCGGTCCGGAGCGGCGGTACCGGTCGCGAGCGCCGATCTGGTCGGCGCCTATCTCGATCATCTCCGGATCGTGCTGCCGGCAACGGCCCGGCTGAAGGGATTCAGGCTCGCCATCGATTGCGCGAACGGCGCGACGACGCCGGTGGCCGCGGACCTGTTCGCGAGCCTTGGCTTCGACAGCGTCGTCATCGGCAACGAGCCCGATGGACGGAACATCAATCTGCGGTGCGGGTCTACGCATCCGGAGCGGCTCGCGGAAACCGTTGTCTCGGCGAAGTGCCGCATGGGCGTCGCCTTCGATGGCGACGGGGATCGCGCCATCTTCATCGACGAACGGGGACAGGTGGTCAACGGCGACGCGGTGCTGCTGATGTGCGCGCGGCAACTGCAGCGCGAGGGCCGTCTCAAAGGGAACGCGCTCGTGGCGACCGTGATGAGCAACATCGGGCTGGAACTCGCCCTGAAGGATCTGGGCATCGGTCTGGTGCGCTGCCCGGTCGGCGACAAGTACGTCATGGAAGAAATGCTGGCTCGCGATCTGTCGCTCGGCGGCGAGCAGTCCGGTCACATCATCTTCTCGGACTATCTCTTCACCGGCGACGGGCTGTGCACCGCGCTGAACGTCCTGCGCACGGTCGCGCTCTCGGGCCGATCGCTCGCGGACCTGGCCTCGGACCTCGTGAGCTATCCGCAGGTGCTCCTGAACGTGCGCGTCCGCGAGCGCGTCGATCTGGCAACCGTCCCGGAAGTGGCTGCCGCGATCGCGCGAGTCGAATTCCGAGTTGCGGGGCAGGGACGCCTGCTGGTGCGCTACTCCGGTACCGAGCCGCTGCTGCGCGTGATGCTCGAAGGGAAACGCGAAAACGAGATTCGCGCCTGGGCGCAGGAAATCATCGACGCGGTCAAGAAAACCATGGGGTGAATGATCCGCCTGTCCGTTAACGTGAACAAGGTCGCCACGCTGCGTAATTCGCGCGGCGGCGATGTGCCTCGGGTGCTCGACGCGGTCGCGGTCTGTCTCGAGGCGGGCGCGCAGGGTATCACCGTTCATCCGCGTGCCGACCGCCGGCACATCACGCCGGAGGATGTCCGCGACATCGCGCTGGCGCTCACCGACGCGAGACCGGCAATCGAATACAACATCGAGGGCGATCCGCGCACCGATCTGCTGGCGCTCGTCCATCAGGTGCGGCCCGATCAGTGCACGCTCGTGCCTGTCGCGCCAGGCGAGATCACCAGTCAGGCCGGGTGGGTGGCGGGTCCTGATGCCGAACGCCTGCCAGGGATCGTCAGGGACCTGAAGGCCCGAGGCATTCGTGTGAGTCTCTTCGTCGATCCGGACCCCAAGGCCATCGAACTCGCCGCGTCGGTGGGTGCGGACCGCGTGGAGCTCTACACGGAGCCCTTCGCCCGGGCCTTTGAGCGCGGCGCGTCGCACGCCAGGGCGTCGTTTGAAACCTATGCGACTGCGGCGCGGCT
Source organism: Vicinamibacteria bacterium (assembly GCA_041476545.1). GTDB lineage: Bacteria > Acidobacteriota > Vicinamibacteria > Vicinamibacterales > CAVVIG01 > JBGOTP01. The sequence continues at coordinate 5,059 of JBGOTP010000153.1, forward strand.
GGCCGCGTCGCTTGGCCTGGGTGTCAACGCCGGCCACGATCTGGACCTCGACAACCTCCTGCTGTTCCGCGATCTCCCGCACCTCGAGGAAGTTTCGATCGGCCACGCCATCATGTCGCGCGCGCTGTTCTCCGGCCTGCCTGCCGTCGTCCGCGCCTACCTTGATGTGCTCCGGCCGGTGCTATGATCAGCTCTCAGCCGTCAGCTGTCAGCTATCAGTTCAAACCGAGGCCTGAGAGTTGAGAGCCGCGACCAAACCGACAGCCGTGGCCCGAAAGCTGAGAGCTGATAGCTGAAAGCTAGAGACTTCTCCCTGAAATGAAATCCGAGTCCATCGCCTTTGGCATCGCCGGCATCCTGTTTGGCTTGATCGCCGGCTGGATGATCGGCGCGCAGCAGGCGAAACTGAGCCCGGCGATCTCGACCGCACCGCCCGCCGCTCAGTCATCGGCGCCTGCCGCGGCTTCGAGCCCCGCCGCGGTGCTCAACGAGCAGCAGGTGACCGCCTTCAAGTCGGTCGCCGATCGCGAGCCTAAGAACCCCGAACCCCGCGTGCGGCTTGGCAACCTGTACTTCGATGCCGAGCGCTACGCGGAGGCCATCCCGTGGTACGCGGAAGGTGTGAAGCTTGCCCCGAAAGACCCCGACGTGAGCACGGATCTGGGCATCTGTTACTTCTACACGAATCAACCCGACAAAGCACTCGAGCAGTTCGACGCGTCGCTGAAGATCAATCCCAAGCATCTCAAGACGCTGCTGAACGTTGGCATCGTCAAAGCCTTCGGCAAGCAGGATCTCAAAGGCGCCCAGACGATCTGGGAGCAGATCGTCCAGCTCGCGCCTGACAGTCCGGAAGCCCAGCAGGCGAAGCGCGCGCTCGACAGCATCAAGTCGGCGCATCCCAACCTCGGGTCGGCCGTGCCCACAGGCTCCTGATGGTTCGCCTCCTGCTCCTTCTCGTCCTCGTGATCTTCGTCGGACAGGCGTTCTGGCGAATTGTGGACGGCATCGTTGAGGGCGTGACAGGCGGGCCGGCTGGGGCAGGTGGGGCAGGTAAGCCGGGTGGGGCAGGTGGGGCTGGTAGGCCAGGTGGGGCTGGTGGGAAGATTCCGGAGCGCGGTGTCCAGATGGTTCGCGATCCTGTGTGCGGCACCTTTGTCGTACCCGATCGGTCCGTGATGTTGACGGATGGGCGCACCCCGATGTACTTCTGCTCAACCGACTGTCGCGACAAGTATCGACAGGCACATCACCAGGCCCGGCCCGCATGAGCGTCGAGTCCGGACTCCGCGCCGACATCGTCGAAGTCGGCCGTCGGATGTACGCGCGCGGCTATACCGCGTCGAACGACGGGAACATCAGCGTGCGGCTCGGCACAGATCGGCTCCTCATGACCCCCAAGAACGTCTGCAAGGGGTTCATGACGCCCGACATGATGTGCATCACCGACATGGATGGCCGGAAGCTGCAGGGCGACCGCGATCCCTCGTCGGAGACGCTCATGCACCTCGAGGTGTACCGGCAACGTCCCGACGTCCAGGCTGTGGTGCACGCGCACCCGCCGACCGCGACAGGTTTTGCGGTGGCCGGTATTCCGCTCGACAAGGCCGTGCTGGCGGAGGTGGTCACGACCCTCGGCAGCATTCCAATCGCCGAGTACGCCACACCGTCGACGCAGGAGCTCCCCGACGCCGTGCGCAAGTACATCAGGGCGCACGATGGCATGCTGCTCGCCAACCACGGCGCGCTCACAGTCGGCACCGATTTGTTCTCCGCGTACTACAAAATGGAGACGATCGAGCACTTCGCGAAGATCAGTCTCGTGGCCCGCCAGCTCGGGCGCGAGAATCTGATTGCGCGCGAGGAGCTGCTCCGTTTGCAGGAACTGCGCGACAGCTACGGCATCAAGGCGCCGGCGCCCATCTGCAGCCCCGACGCGTCCGCCACTGGTGCGAACTCCATGAACCCCGTGAACCCCGTGAACCCCGTGAATAGTGTCGCCTGCCAGGACATCAAGGCTCCGGAAGGTGCGGGCCTTCGTCTGGTGCCGGATTCCTCGGGACCGCTGCCGCAGGCGGCCCAGGCGCCGGGCTTCAGGGCTTCGGGCCCGAAGACATCGGGTGATGACGAGGAAATTCGGTTAACATACCGCGAACTCTCCGCGCTCATCGAAGAAGCCATTCGGAGTTTGAAGTAAACCACGTAGGCCTGGGCCTCCGCTCGGGCGCGCTGCAAGGAGATCGTAATGGGCGAGGCGCTGGGAATGATCGAAACAAAAGGCCTGGTCGCGATGATCGAGGCCGCCGACGCGATGGTCAAGGCCGCCAAGGTCACGCTGGTCGGCTGGGAGAAGATTGGCGCCGGTTACGTCACGGCGATCGTGCGCGGCGACGTCGCGGCCGTGAAAGCGGCCACCGACGCAGGAGCGGCCGCCGCGCGCCGCGTCGGCGAGCTCGTGTCGGTCCACGTCATCCCCAGGCCGCACGCCAACCTCGAAGACGCGCTGCCGATCGGCAAGGCGACGAGCGGCAAGTCGTAGGCAGACAGCTCCAGCAGCCGCTGATGTGAAGGCCGACGTGAAGGCTGCTCAAGCCCCATCATGATCCTGGGAAAAATCGTCGGGACGGTTGTGGCGACACGCAAGGATCCGCGGCTCTTCAGCAGCAAGCTCCTGGTGGTCCGGCCGATCGATCCGCGCGGGAAGGCGGAAGGCAGCTGCCTCGTCGCGGTCGACACGGTCGACGCCGGCGTCGGCGAGACCGTGCTCATTGTCAGCGGCAGCTCGGCGCGCATGGCGTTCGGCATGAAAGACTGCCCCGTCGATGCCGTCGTCGTCGGCATCGTCGATCAGATCGAGATGAACGAGTGAATGGCAAGGGTGCCCTTGGCTCTCAGCCCTTGGCCCTGACGAAGATGTTCCTGTGCAACTAGCCCGAGTGATTGGCGACGTGGTCTCCACGCGGAAGGACGCGAACCTCGCGGGCGTGACCCTGCTCATCGTGCAGCCCCTTACACCCGATCATCAACCGGTGGGCCGGCCGCTCGTCGCGGCGGATTCGGTCGGCGCGGGTGTGGGCGAAGAAGTGTTCTTCGTCCGCGGCAAGGAGGCGAGCTTCCCTTTCTACCCGGTCGAAGTTCCTGTCGATGCCGGCATCGTGGGCATCGTGGATCACTGGGATATCGAATCTAAGGATGTAGGGGTTCGAGCATGAAGAACCGTTCATATTCGCTTGCCATCCTGTTCGCCGCGACGGTCGTTGCGGGAGCGATGACCAGCATCGCCTTTGCGAAGCCACGATCGCAGACCCGCGGCGGCGCAAACACGAAGTTTGATATCTCGTATGCTGCGTCCCTCGATCGGGGACCCATCACCGGCCGGATCTTTATCGTCGTTTCAAAGAACAATTCGAGCGAACCGCGCTTCCAGGCGGGTGGGTATCCTCGCTCGGTTCCATTCTTTGGTGTGGACGTGAACGCGCTGAAGCCGGGCGAGCCCGCCGCACTCGATGCCTCGGCGCCTGGCTTCCCCATCAACCTGAGCGAACTGCCGGCGGGGGACTACTACGTTCAAGCGGTGCTGAACGTGTACACCGAGGTCCATCGCAAAGACGGTCATGTGATTTGGGTGCATCTGGACCAGTGGGAAGGACAACACTGGCAGCAGTCTCCCGGCAACCTGGTCAGCGACGTTCAGCGCGTCCATCTTGATCCAGCGGCGGGTTTCAACGTGACGTTGACCCTCTCGAAAAAGATCCCGCCCGTCACCGTGCCACCCGATACCCCCTGGCTCGAGCACGTGAAGATGCAGAGCAAGATGCTGTCGGAATTCTGGGGCTGTCCGATCTATCTCGGCGCGACGGTGCTGCTGCCGAAAGGTTACGAGGAGAATCGCGCGCGGAGCTACCCCGCGATCTATGTCCAGGGACACTTCGGTCTTGGGCCGCCATTGCCGTTCAGAGAGCAGGCCCCGCCAACGCCGGAAACGCCTGAACAGCGGCAGGCGCGCCTCGACCGGAGCGCGCGGGAAACCCCGTACGAGTTCTATCAATCGTGGACGTCGGACGACTTTCCGCGGATGATCGCGGTGTCGTTCCAGCATCCGACTCCCTATTACGACGACTCCTACGCCGTGAACTCCGTCAACAACGGCCCGTATGCGAACGCCTTGCTGCAGGAGTTGATCCCGTATCTCGAAGCGCAGTTCCGGATCAGTCCACAGCCGTCTGCACGCGTGCTGACGGGCGGGTCCACGGGCGGATGGGAGGCGCTGGCGCTCCAGGTGCAGCACCCGAGGTTTTTCAGCGGCACGTGGGCGCTGTACCCCGATTCGGTCGATCTCCGCAGGTATCAAGTTGTGGACATCTACCGCGACGAGAACGCGTTCGAGATTCCCGCCGGCGATTGGGCACACCTGGACCGGCCGGCGTTGCGAAGCCGCGATGGTCAGGTAACGTTCACCATGCGCGAGCTGGGCCGCCTGGAAAGCGTACTTGGAAGCAAGAACCGTTCTGGCGAGGATTTGGCCGCCTATGACGCCGCATGGGGGCCCGTGGGTCCGGATGGCTATCCGCGCCCACTGTTGGACCGCCTGACGGGCACGATCGACAAGGACGTGGCCGCCTACATGCGCGACCACGGATTCGATCTCCGCTATTACCTCGAAAAGAACTGGGCCACGATCGGTCGAGATCTGGCAGGAAAAATTCATGTCTACGTCGGTGACATGGATGACTACTACTACAACCTTGCGGTCTACTTGCTCGACGACTTTCTGAAGACGACCGAGGGTCCGCCCGCCGCGGCCACGTTCGAGTACGGACGTCCGATGAAGCCGCACGGGTGGCAACCCATGACCAATGCGGCCATGATTCGCATGATGGCAAGCCGGATCAATCAGACCGCGCCCGGCACGGTCACTTTTCGCTGAGCGCCGCCGGGGAGGGGGATGTCGGGGTTCGAGCATGAAGAGCTTTTTGAGGCTGCACGCCCACTTGTGATCGCGTGGCGCCGCCGGCCTTGCTGACGCGTAGGTTCTCGGACAGAATCGCCGAGTGACATTCGAGGTCGTCGGCGGGATCGAGCAAGTTCAAACTATTGCAGCAGGTCCGGGTGTCAAAGTTCGGTCGTTTCTTCGAAAGACGTACGGTCGTGGGCGATGGCGGAAGATGAAGGGTGTCGCAACTGTGCGCCTTTCAAATGGAAATGTTCGTCGGGTGGAACTACATTAGGTACGAGGCTCACGGCATCGGCAAGCGGGACGTCAAGATCAAGGATTACCTGGATAAGCCATGAAACGCCCGGCGAAACAATTTGCGCTGTGCCTCGAGAATGCTGGCAACGAAGCCTCGCTGATCCTCGGCAAGGTCTATCGAATTCTGCCCGATCCGCGGGCAGCCAAGGACGATCTCGTGCGGATCGTCGACGAGAGCGGGGACGACTACCTGTTCGCCAAAACTCAGTTCGCTTTGGTCGACTTTCCGGAAGCCATAAGAAGGAAGATTCGCGCTCTTCAAAAGGCCAGCTGAAGACCACATCCACACATCCTTAGATTCTTACATCCTCACATTCAAGGATTTCCTTCATTGCAGATAGCTCGCGTCATAGGTACCGTCGTCTCGACTCAAAAACACCGGAAGTTCGATGGAGCGAAGCTGTTGCTCGTGCAGCCGCTCAATCTGGACGACACGCCGCGGGGGACAGCCTTGCTGGCTGTCGATGGCGTCGGCGCCGGTATCACCGAGAAAGTCCTGATCGTGCTCGAGGGACGGGCGGCTGGTGAAGCGATCGGACAGAAGGGCGCCCCCGTGGACGCGGCCATCGTGGGGATCGTCGATCAGGTGGACATCGATGAACGTCTCTGACGCCGAACTGCGCGCGCTCGTCCGCGAGGCTGTCGCCCGGCACCTCGGTGAAGGTATGACGGGCATGAAATCGGGCGTGATGGCCGACGCTGACGTTGTAGGGTGTCGTGAGCATGCGAGCCATGGTCTGCTGTCGCTTGTCCGAGGCGCCGACGCCGGCGACGCCTGCCTGATCGAACCGGCCGTGCGCTGCAACCACTGCGGGTACTGCCAGTCGTATGGACACTAAGTTAATCCCTGGCGCCTTTTGAAGTGGCGTCGCTGTCAGCTCTCGGCTTTCTGCGCTCAGCGGGGCACGCGTGCTGCACGCTGATAGCGGAGAGCTGAAAGTTGAGCCGGATTGCCCATGTCATCCATCTTCGTCACGCGCAAGCTGCCCTCCTCGGTTATCGCAAAACTCGAATCCGCGGGTGGCGTCGAGGTCTACCCGGGGGCGGGCAGAATTCCTCCCGATGAACTGCGCGCACGAGTAGCCGGCAAGGACGCG
>JBGOTP010000154.1:0-11398 GCA_041476545.1 Vicinamibacteria bacterium
ACCACGCGCGAGACGGCGCTTGGGTCGCCGGCGTTACTCATGGGGCGCCTCGGCCGCCGTGGCCGCGGGGCCGGCAGGGGCGGGCGCGGCCACAGGGGCCGTCGCGGCCGGCTTCACGGTCAGATGCCGGGCGATGAGCGTCCGCACGGAATCAGACGGCTGCGCGCCCTTGCCGATCCAGTAGTCGATGCGCTCTTTCTTGACGTCGACGAGCGCCGGTTTCAAACGTGGGTTGTAGTGGCCGAGGATTTCGACGAAGCTGCTGTCGCGCGCGGCGCGAGAGTCGGTGACCACCACCCGGAAGAACGGACGTTTCTTGGAACCTGCCCGGCGCAAACGAATCACTACCATGTGCATCTCCTGAACACGGATCGAGCTCGATCTCGACCCGAAACTACGCTGCGCGTCGCCTCCCGCCTTCGCTCGAAGCGTCGGCGGTCCCGCCGTAGCCTTGGCGGAGGCGGATCGAGCCGCGGACCTATCCGCGGTTGCGCAGCATCTGCATGGCCTGCCGGCGCGATGTCTTCCCGCCACCGGCCAGACCGGCCATTCCCCCGAGCGACTTCAACATCTTCTGCATCTGCACGAACTGCTTCAGCAGACGATTCACGTCTTCGACCGACGTGCCGCTGCCCCTGGCGATCCGCTTGCGGCGGCTGCCGTTGATGATGTGCTGCTTGCGCCGCTCCTCGGCGGTCATCGAATTGATGATCGCCTCGGTGCGGGTCATCTGCCTGGCATTTTCGGCATTGTCTCCAGCGGTGGCTTTGTTCCCGGCCGGGGCTTTGATGTTGCCCATCCCCGGCAGCATGCCGACGATCTGCTCGATCGGCCCCATCTTCCGGATCGTCTTCAGCTGATCGCGAAAATCTTCGAGCGTGAATTCGTTCGACCGAAGCTTCGCTTCGAGCCGATCGGCGTCCGCGCCATCGATGGCCGCTTCCGCCCGCTCGATGAGCGACAGCACATCGCCCATTCCGAGGACGCGCGATACGATACGGTCCGGATGGAACGGCTCCAAATCCTCGAGCCGCTCGCCGCTGCCGACAAACGCGATCGGCACGCCGACAACCGAGACCACCGACAGCGCGGCACCGCCGCGCGCGTCGCCGTCGATCTTCGTCAGCACGACGCCGCTGATGCCGACCCGGCGGTTGAATTCTCCGGCGCTCTTGATCGCGTCCTGACCCGTCATCGCGTCGGCGACGTACAGCAGATCCGACGCGCCCGTCGCCTCCTTGATCGCCACGAGTTCGGTCATCAGGTCGTCATCGATGTGCAGGCGACCGGCCGAGTCCACGATGACGGCATCGAATCCCAGGTTGGCCGCTTCCGCGAGAGCCCCCTTCGCGCGCGCGACGGGATCGAGCTGTCCCGCCGGGTCGTACACGCGCACGGACGCCTTCTTTCCGACGACGTTCAGCTGTTCGATGGCGGCGGGCCGCTTGACGTCGGTGGACACGAGCAAAGGATGCCGGCCCTGCCTCGTCAGCCACATCGCCAGCTTTCCGGCCGTGGTCGTTTTGCCGGCACCCTGCAGCCCGAGCAACAGGATCACGCGCGGCCGTTTGCTCGTCGGCGGAAGGCCCCCTTCGGCATCGCCGAAAAGCGCCATCATTTCGTCGCGAACGATCTTCACGACCTGCTGCGACGGCGACAGGCTCCGCAGCACGTCCTGCCCCATCGCCCGATCGCGCACGCGGTCGATGAACGCCTTGACGACCTTGAAGTTGACGTCGGCCTCGAGCAGGGCGAGACGAATCTCGCGCAGCGCGATCTCGATGTTCTCCGGCGTGAGTCGAGACTCGCCGCGAAGCGTCTTGAAAACGTCCTGCAGCCGGTTCCCGAGGGAGTCGAACATTATTCTATGTGCGTGGGGTGCACAAAAGTCCCTAAGATCCTCTTGCGCAAACGCTTATCGTAGTGGGTCAGGTCCAGTTCTGTCAATCAATCGGGTAGTATTGGTCCCGCGCACAAAGGACAACGCCCATGCCGCCCACGCCGCGCCGCTACTGGCTCATGAAGTGTGAACCCGAGGCCTACACGATCGACGATCTCGAACGGGACGGACGCGAGAGCTGGGAAGGCGTCCGCAACTACCAGGCGCGCAACTTCATGCGCGACGACATGCGGGAGGGCGACGGCGTGCTCTTCTACGCGTCGAATGCCGCGCCCTCCGGCGTCACCGGACTCGCCCGCGTCGCCAGAGCCGGATATCCAGACCCCTTCGCCTGGAAGAAAGGCCACGTCTACTTCGATGCGGCGAGCACCAAAGCCTTGCCGATCTGGTACGCGGTGGACATCGCGTTCGTGGAACGATTTCCTGCCATCGTGCCGCTCGACACCCTCAAGTCCACCAAGGGGCTCCGTCACATGATGGTCACCAGAAAAGGCAGCCGGCTGTCGGTGCAACCCGTCACCAAGGCCGAGTACGACACCGTCGTCCGGCTTGGACGGCAACAGCGCGCCGGATAGTGTTGGACTCCGCGCTCCTGCTGCTCGCGGCCCTGACGGCTCTCGGCCTCACCGCGGTATTTCTTGACTTCGCCACCGGGCATCGGCGGATCCGCGCGCTCGGCGACGTGGCAAGGGCGACGAGCGGTCCGTCCATCTCGATCGTCGTGGCGGCACGGAACGAAGCACGCGGCATCGAAGCCGCCGTGCTGTCCCTCCTCCGCATCGACTACCCCGCTCTCGAGATCATCGTCGTCAACGATCGCTCTACCGACGAAACCGGCGCCATCCTGAATCGGCTGGCCTCCCGCCATCCACGCCTCACTGTCGTACCGATTGCGCACCTGCCAGAAGGCTGGCTCGGCAAGAATCACGCGCTCTTCACGGGCGCCGCGCGCGCGTCTGGCGAACTCCTGCTCTTCACCGACGCGGACGTCGTGTTCGAGCCGACGACCCTGCGCCGCGCCGTGACGGCCATGGGGCGGGCAAGTGGGGTCCGGCTTCAGCCGGACCAAACGATCGACCACCTCACCGCGACCCCGGACATACGCGTCCCCGGCCTCGTCCTGAACGCCATGGTCGCGGCCTTCTCTGTCTTCTTCTCGCTGTACTCCCGCCCGTGGAAGGCGCGCGACCCACGCAGCCGGTCGCACATCGGCGTGGGCGCGTTCAACCTGATTCGCGCGGACACCTATCGCGCCATCGGCACGCACCAGGCCATCGCCATGCGCCCGGACGACGACCTGAAGCTGGGGAAGCTCGTGAAGAAGCATGGCTTCCGGCAGGACGTCGTCTATGGACGAGATTTCATCGTCGTCGAATGGTACGCCTCGCTCGGCGAGATGATCGACGGCCTGATGAAGAACGCCTTCGCGGGCGTCGACTACAACCTCGTGGCGGTCGCCGGATCCACGTCCGGGTTGCTGGTGATGAACGTCTGGCCGTTCATCGCGCTCATCGCAACCGGCGGCGTCACGCGGGCACTGAACGGCCTGAGCGTGCTCCTGCTCGTCGGTATCTTCTGGGTCTGCGCCCGCTATAGCGGCTCGCGCCCGGTGTACGTGCTGTGCTACCCGGCGGCCGCGCTGATCTTCGCGTACATCATCTGGCGGTCGGCGCTGACGGCCGTCTTCACCGGCACCGTCACCTGGCGAGGGACGGCATATCCGCTCGAGCAGATGCGCGCGAATCGCGTGTAGTGGACATCCGGCGCGTCCGGCGCGGCGCGGTTAGAGCCTCGTCGCGGGCTCTCACGTTCGCTTGATCACGACCAGGCTGATGTCGTCCGACGCGTCACCGAAGGCCAGCATGTCGGCGGTGATGCGCTTGAAGATCTCGGCCGCCGACTGGTGCTTGACGTCGCGCACGGTCTGCTCGAGCCGCTTGGGGAAATACGCGAGGCCCGCGCCGTCGCTGTGCTCCGCCACGCCGTCGGTGTGCAGCAGCAGGATGTCTCCCTCGCCCATGATCACCCACTCGTTCATCTGGTAGCGATCCTTGAAGCCGAGAGGGCTCGTCGAGGTGCGCTGGCGATCGGTCACGTGGAGCGATGGCAGCATCCCGAGCGGCGGAAACGAGACGGAGAGTTCAGCGCTCACCTCCATGAATCGATCGTGCTGGTTGGAGAAGACCAGCGGAAACGGCTGAGCCGCGGACAGGAATCGGAATCGAGCGTCCTCGGAGATTTCCCCATAGATCATCGAGATGAACTTGTGCTCGCTCGACGACTGATAGAAGCGGGTATTGAGGTTCTCGAACAGGCGTCTGGTCACGTGACCCGCCATGTCCAGTTCGTAGATCGCCCCCAGCAAGAAGGCCTGGTGCAGCATCGCCGCCATGAACGCATCGGTCACCCGATGACCGGACACGTCGAGCAGAGCAATGCCGGCCGTGCGCTGGCAACGGCGGAGGTTTTCGACCACGCCGGCGCGACCCTCCGTGAGGGCGTGCTGAATTCGCGCCTCCAAATCGAACCGCCGCTTGAAGTCCACGTAGATGAGATGGTCGCCGCCGACGACGCCGTTCAGGGGAATGGTGCCTCCGTACACATCGATCCCCTGGAGGCGCGGAAGGTCGCCGGGTTTCGGAATCAAGTTCTTGGCGATCTCTTCGAAGTTCGCGAGCTCGCCCGTGAGCTGTTTCATCAGCTCGTGGTCGGAGTGCATGGTGCTGTCAATTATCGCGTATTCCACCGCTCGACCTCAAAGACACTTTTGTTGATCAAACGCCGCCCCGCGACATCCATGTAGGATTGCGTCTGATTTTGCGGATCGACGAGCCGTCGGGGAGAATGCACACCGGCACGTTCTCCCGACCCGAAAGGCGGTTCACATGAAGGGCTTCAAGGAGTTTCTGCTCCGCGGCAACGTCCTGGATCTGGCGGTCGCCGTCGTCATCGGCGGCGCGTTCGGGGCAGTCGTCGCTGCGCTCGTGAAGGACCTGCTCACACCGTTCATTGCGGCCATCGTGCACGCGCCCGACTTCAGCGCGATCAAGTTCGAGATCAACGGCAGCATGTTTCTCATTGGTGATTTTCTGAACGCCACGCTGTCGTTCCTGCTGGTCGCCGCGGCCGTGTACTTCTTCATCGTGCTGCCGATGAACGCGATCGTCGCCCGCCAGCGCAGAGGTGACGCGCCCCCGGATCCCACGTCGAAGAAGTGTCCGGAGTGCCTGAACGACGTGCCGATCGCGGCGAGGCGCTGCGGGCACTGCACGTCGGCGCTGCCGATCAAATAGGGATCACGGAAGCGTGAGCGCGATCATCTGCGCGCCCTGCAGCGTGAGGGCGATGTACTGTTTGCCGTCGATCGCGTAGGTCATCGGCGTGCCGAGAATCGCGGCCGGCAGCGGCACGTCGCCAAGCGTGGCGCCGGTGGCCTTGTCGTACGCCACGAGCTTTGCCACGCCACCCGGTCCCGACGGCGAGATAAGCCCGTAGACGAGCAGCGTCTTCGTCACGAGCGGGCCACCGGGACCACCCTGTCCTCCCAGTGGCGGCAAGGTCACGCCTTTGAGAGCCGCGTGATTGAGGATGTCGGTGCGGCCTGGCCCCGTCGCCACCTGCCACGCGATCTCACCCGTGTTCATGTTGTACGCGGTCATGCGGCTGTAGGGCGGCTTCACGAGCGGAAGGCCTTGGGGACCGGTCGGCGGGGCTGGACGCGCCGGATGAATGCTCGGCGGACCAACCTTCCCGTTCGGTACATAGGGCAACGGCGTGCCGTCGAGCGGCGCGACCGTCGGCCAACGCGCCAACCCGGCCGGCAAGGGCGTCAGCGTCATCATGCCCGGGCTCGTCTTCGAGGGCACGTACAGGAAACCGGTGTCGGGATCGGCCCCCGATCCGCTCCAGTTGGCCGCTCCCGTCCCCGTCGGCAGGTTGATCGTCCCGCGCGTCCCGCCTTCCTTGTACAACGACGGCGGCGTGAAGAGCGGCCCGTACTTGTAGTGTTTCAGAATGTCGAGGGCCTGCGCGCGCAGCTCCGGCGTGAAATCGATGAGATCGTCTTCGACGACGCCCTGGCGATCGAACGCCGGCGGTTTCGTCGGGAACGGCTGCGTCGGCGACAGCTCTTCGCCGGGAATATCCGACGCCGGAACGGGCCGCTCTTCGATCGGCCAGATCGGCTTCCCCGTCGCACGGTCGAAGACATAGGTGAAGCCCTGCTTGCTCACCTGCGCGATCGCCTTGATCCGCGTCCCGTTCACCGTGACATCCAGCAGTGTCGGTGCGCAGGGGAAATCAAAGTCCCACACACCGTGGTGCACGGCCTGGAAGTGCCACAGGCGCTTGCCCGTCTCCACGTCGACCGCGACGAGGCTCTCGGCGAAGAGATCGTCGCCCTTGCGGAACCCGCCCCAGTAATCGCTGTTCGGCGTGGTCAGCGGCAGATACACATGCCCCAGTTCGTCGTCTCCGCTCAACGTCGACCAGACGTTGACGTTGCCGCTGTAGCGGTTGGCGTGATCTTTCCACGTCTCCGCGCCGAATTCGCCGTCGCGCGGCACCGTATGAAATACCCACTTCACTTTGCCGGTGCGGACGTCGAAGCCCTGTACATAGCCGGGCGCCCATTCCATAATCGGCGTCCGGTCGGACATCGACGATCCGACGATCACGGTGTTGCGCACGACAACGGGCGGTGAATCGACGGAGATGTAGTGCTGTTCGCCGTCGATGAGGTGAAGCGTCTTGCGCGTCGCGCGCGGGATTTCCTTCGTCAGATCGGCCTTGCCATTGACCCCGAATGTCGGGATCGGCCGACCGGACTTCGCGTCAAGCGCGATGAGGTACCCGTCGAGCGTGCCCATCAGGATCCGCTCGTCGCTCCGGCCGTCGGTCCAGTACGCAACACCCTTGGACTGCCATCCGAGCACATCGGCCTGCGCCCCGTCCTTGTACGTCTCGGGATTGTAGAGCCACTTGGTGCGACCCGTCGCCGGATCGATCGCGGCCATTTGTCCGAGCCCGGTGCTCATGTACATCACGCCTTTGACAACGAGCGGCGTGCCTTTGAGTCCGTTGGCATTGAGGGGCATCTCGGGGTACGGAGGCAGCGTCGGCAGCAGTTCCACGTCGGGCGACTTCCAGGTCCACGCCACCCTGAGACTGGAGAAGTTCCCCCGCGTGATCTGATCCAGCGGCGAGTACTTCTGGCTCCAGTTCGTGCCGCCGTAGCTCGGCCACTCACCGACGATGCGCCCGGGCTGCGCTCGCGGAAGTGCAGTGACAGCGATGAGAGCGACGAGGGCGGCCATGGGAACCGAGAGCTTGGTCATGCGCATATCGGGACACTATAGCGAAGTCAAATCCGGGACGCGCGTGCTAAATTGGCGTCCATGGCCGACTACGCGGTTCTGGCGACCGTCTCGAACCAGCCAGGGATTCTCTTCGGGTTGACGCGCGTGCTGGCCGACCACCGCGCGAACATCAACTACGTGGACATTATCCAGCACCCGGATCGGGACGACGAGATCTATCTGGAGTTTGCCCTCGATGACGTCAAGGTCGACAGGCCAGACAAGGTTGATCGGGCTGACAGGGGCGGCATCAGCACCGTCGTGGCCGAACTGGCGCAGGTGACGGGCGTGGCGAGTGTCGAACTCACGCCGTCGTTCAACAAGATCTACGGCAAACGGATCATCATCATGGGCGGGGGCGCCCAGGTGGGGCAGGTCGCGCTCGGCGCCGTCGCCGAGGCCGACCGCCACAACATCCGCGGCGAGCGCATTTCAGTCGACACGATCCCTCTCGTTGGTGAAGAGGCATTGGCGAGCGCGGTCCGCGCGGTCGTGCGGCTGCCTCGCGTCAGACTCCTCGTCCTCGCGGGGTCGCTGATGGGCGGCGACATCGCCACTGCTGTTCAGGAAGTCCGGGAGAAGGGCATGGTGGTCATCTCGCTGAACATGGCGGGGAGCGTTCCCGATGTGGCCGATCTCGTGGTGTCGGACCCGGTTCAAGCGGGCGTGATGGCAGTGATGGCGGTTGCCGACACCGCGAAGTTCGACATCGTCCGGCAGCAGAAACGGAAGTACTAGGCGAGAAGTGAGGCGACGGTCTCGCGCAGCGCGCGGATCCGAAACGGCTTCGCGAGATGGTCGACGTTCTTCCACCAGTCGGGCGCTTCACGATCGAGCAGATCGCCGTGGCCGGTAATCATCAGCGCTTTTGTCCCCGGGCAGAGATCGCGCAGGCGAACAATCAGCTCGTCCCCGGTCATGGACGGCATCAGGTAGTCAGTGATAAGAAGATCGATGGGCCGACCCGCGACCATGGCGAGCGCCTCGGTACCGTCGCGCGCGGCCGCCACGTCGTAGGCGGTGGACAGCGCACGCGACAACACCTCGAGAACCGAGCGGTCGTCGTCCACAATCAGAATGCGTTTCACGGGAATCGTCACGGACGAAGATTAGGGCAGTCAAATTGTCGCGTCCGCGCGGGCCCCTGTCAACAACACGACGCTCACGCCAGGCGGTTCTACACGACGCTGCGCAACATGACGCGTCGCGAGTACAGCGCGCAGACCGTGTCCTTCTCCCTTTGAAGTTCTCAGTTCTAAGTTTCTAAAGGCTCGTCTCCAGCACCCGCCACACGAGCTCGTCGAACTCGATCCCCGCCGCCCGCGCAGCCTTGGGTACCAACGAGTGGGCGGTCATGCCGGGTGAGGTGTTCACCTCGAGCAGGAAATTCGCGCCGGTCCGATCGCGCATCACATCGACCCGGCCCCAGCCGCCGCAGCCCGCCGCGAGGAAAGCGCGCAGGGCGAGCGCGCGGAGATCGGCTTCGGCCTCTCCCTCCAGGCCAGGGCAGACATATTGCGTCGTCTCGGCGACGTATTTCGCGTGGTAGTCGTAGTACGCGCCGGCCGGCACGATGCGGATGCTCGGGAGGGCCTCATCGCCGAGCACTGCGACCGTGAGCTCATCGCCGTCGATGAGCTGCTCCATCAGGAGCTCCCCGGGATAGCGGCCTGCCTCCGCCACCGCGGCCGGCAGCTGGTCTTCGCGGAGCACGCGGCTGATGCCCACGCTCGACCCTTCGCTCGCGGGTTTGACGATGACCGGCAGACCAAGCGATCGGGCCGCGCCCCGCACGTCGTCGTTCGGCGAGAGACGGATGTAGCGCGGCGTCGACAGGCCCAATGCGAGCCAGACCTGCTTCGTGCGAATCTTGTCCATCGAGAGGGCCGATCCGAGCACATCCGAGCCCGTGTAGGGGACCTGAAACGCTTCGAGCAGGCCCTGGACCACACCGTCCTCGCCTCCTCCGCGCTGACCGTGCAGGATGTTGAAGACGCGGTCGCATCGCTCGTCGATGAGCGCGGTGACCAGTGCCGGGATGCCTTCGACGGGCTCGGTCTGGACGCCGCGACGACGCAGCGCATCGACCACGTTTCGTCCGGAATCGAGCGACACGTCTCGTTCCGAGGACGAGCCACCCATGAGGACCGCGACGCGGCCGAACTGCTTCGGATCGGAGACACGCTGGGGGCGGCGAGCGATCGTCATTGGGTCTCCGTCTGGGCGGGAGCGAGCGCCGCCGTGACACGCTCGAGCCGGTTGGCGCGCGATCCTTTCACAAGCATCGCCACGTCAGGGACCAGGCTTCGCCGCGCGTCATCAATCAAATCTTCGATGTCCTCGAACCAGACGCCTCCCGGGCCGAAGGCGTCGGCGGCGAACCTGGATTGTGGTCCGAACGCGAGAAGGCGCTCGATGCCCGCTTCCCTGGCGTATCGACCGATCTCCGCGTGCAACTGGTCGCCGACGGATCCCAGCTCCATCATGTCCCCGAGCACAAGCCAGCGAGCGCCGGTGACGGCTCGAAACGCGTCGAGACCGGCCTTTACTGATGCCGGGTTGGCATTGTACGAATCGTCCACGAGCAGCGCTCCGTTGATGGCTCGCCTGAATTCGAGACGCCCCTTGACGGGTCTGACGGCAGCCAATCCGGCGGCGATATCAGAGAGATCTGCTCCGGCGGCGTGCGCCGCCGCCGCCGCGCCAAGCGCGTTACGGAGATTATGCAGCCCCGCCAGATCGAGACAGACTCGCGCAGTTCCGGACGGAGATATCAAATCGAATTGCTGCCGCGGCCCGTTCGATTCGATCGTCGTCGCGATGTGACGGGCGGTGAAATCGGCGGGCTGCTCGACGCCGAACGTCACCAGGCGCCGGCCGGCAGCGGCGGCGCGCCACGAGGATGCATATCGGTCGTCCGCGTTGATGACGGCCACGCCGCCCGGTGGTAGTCCCGCAAAGAGCTCGCCTTTACCAGCAGCGACGCCGTCGAGCGATCCGAATCCTTCGAGATGCGCGGCGCCGGCGTTGGTCACCAGCCCGATGTTCGGCTCCGCGATCGACGCGAGATGCGCGATCTCACCTCCATGGTTCGCGCCCATCTCGATCACGGCGTAACAATGCTCCTGACGCAGATCGAGCAGTGTCAGGGGAACGCCGATGTGGTTATTGAGATTCCCTTTCGTGATGAGACACGGACCCTTCCGGCTCAGTACCGCCCCGATCATTTCTTTCGTGGTCGTTTTCCCGTTGCTTCCCGTCACCGCCGCCACCGGGTTTCGAAACCGTCGGCGATGTGCGCGGGCGCACGCGGTCAGGGCCCGCAACGTGTCGGATACGACAACCTGTGGCAAGGCGATCGGGAGCTGGCGCTCAACCAGGAGACCGCAGGCGCCGCGGGCCGCAGCGGCGCTGGCGAATGCATGCCCGTCAAAACGGTCGCCCCGGAGCGCGACAAACAGCGCGCCGGCCGGCGACGTGCGGCTATCCGTCGAGATGCAATCGAAGATGCGATCCGCGCCGACAAGACGCCCCTCTCCGCAGCGGGCGAGGCCGGCGAGTGTGAGTGCGGTCAGCGAATCGGTGTCCATCCGGGGGGAGAGGCGGTCGAGGTGAATTCCCGCGCGGTACTGTATCAAACTTAAAACTCAAAACTTGAAACTTAGAAGTCCGGCTTCCTCTTTGAGGCCCATCTACCCGACCCGGCCCACCCGGCCCACAGCCCCAACTTGGCCCACCCGCCCCACCCGCCCCCACCCGCCCTACCGGCCCTACCCGGCCTGCCAGCCCCGCCTGCCCCAGAAGTGCGCCAACTTGTTGAGGTAATTGAGGATTGAGCCTCAGCAAGGCTGCCCGTTCGCCGGACGATTCACCCCTTCAGAGAGCGATAGGCCCGTTCACCAGAATCTTGTAGGCCGTCGCCGATTCGGGCGGTATTCTTTTCCGCAAACCGGGCCTGCCTTCGCTCTCGCGAGCTTCGGCATGGTCGTCTTCCTCAGCCATATTGAGAGAGGGTTATGCACAAGCCAGTCAAGTACGTGGAAAAGGGAGTGACCTACGCCGCCAAGGGCGCATGGGTCGTGTTCGATGCGCTCAACAGTATCAAGCGCAACGAGTCCTTCATCCCGAAATGGTCGGACAA
>JBGOTP010000155.1:0-11257 GCA_041476545.1 Vicinamibacteria bacterium
CCCCGCTGTCCAACGGCTCGGCCCTGCCCTGCCTGCCCGGCCTCCCCCGCCCGCACTACCCGCCTTACCTGCCCTGCCTGCCCTGCCTGCCCTCGTATAATCAGGACGTGAATCAGGAGGTGTTCGCCGCCGTTGCGGATGCGCTCGATCGGGGCGAACCCGCCGCGCTCGTGACCATTGTTTCGACCACGGGCTCGACGCCGCAACGCGTCGGCGCGAAGATGCTCGTTTTTGGCGACGGCCGGATCGTCGGCACCATTGGAGGTGGCTGCTATGAGAACGACGCGTTCTGGAAGGCGCGCGAAGCCATCACCAACCGCCGGCCGCAGCTCCTCCACTACGAACTGGCGGACGATTTCGCGCAGGAAACCGGGCTCGTCTGCGGCGGACAGATGGACGTGTACATCGAGCCGATCGAACCCTCGCCCGAGCTCTACGTGATTGGGGCCGGCCACGTCGGATTTCACCTGGCCCGGCTCGCGCACGAAGTCGGCTTCCGCGTCCACGTCGTGGACGATCGCGAGAAGTTCGCGAACCGCGAACGTTTCCCCAGCGCGGCGGAAGTCGTCACCGAAGACATTCCGGCCTGGGTGGGCCGCACCCTCCTTCCCGCCCACGCCTACGTCGTCATCGTCACGCGCGGGCATACCAACGATCTGGAGGCACTGCGCGCGCTGGCGCCGCGCGAACTGCGCTACCTGGGACTCATCGGCAGCCGCGCCAAGGTCGCGCGTATCTACGATCAGTTGACGATGGACGCCATGCCCGCCGACCTGCTCAAGCGGGTGCATGCGCCGATTGGGCTCGACATCGGCGCGGTCACGCCTCAGGAGATCGCGGTGAGCATCCTGGCCGAGCTCATCGCCGTCAAACACGGAAAAGTCTCGGGCGAGCTGTCAATGCGGTGGAACAACCTGGATTAGGGCGACTTGGCCGGGCTGGAAGCCCTGCACTGCGCCTGCACTGCGCTGCACCTGAAGCCGAGCACTCAGACCGCGCTACGCCCGCGCGCAGTGCTCGGCCCGGCCTGCCGTGTATAATTCTGGATAGCCGTTCCAAGACGACAGTGCCAATGGAAACCTCAGAACGCTCCGGTCGAGTGCTGGCCGCGCTGGTGCGCGAGTACATCGCATCGGGTGAACCCGTGCCCTCGTCTCTTCTGGCCGGCGACCCCGGTCTCGGTGTCTCGTCGGCCACCGTGCGCAGCATTTTGGCGCGACTCGAGGCCGACGGCTTCGTCCAGCAGCCCCACACGTCGGCGGGCCGGATTCCGACCGACCGCGGGTATCGTTTCTATGTCGACCTGCTGCTCGACTCGAAGCGATCGTCGCGGACAGCGCAGGCGGTGGAAGCCCGGCTTCGCCGCGAAAGCGCCGGCGCCCTTGCGGATTCCGTGCTGTCGCAAGCCTCGCACGTCGTGTCCAAGGCCTCGCGGCACGTCGGCTTTGCGCTTCGTCCCACGCACGAGGCCGCCGTCTTCGATCGCGTTGAATTCATCCCCCTCAGCTCAACCCGGATCCTGGTCGTCATCATCGCAAGCGGTGGTCACGTCATCCAGAAGGCCATCGATGTCGATGAGGCGCTCGAGGCGGGCGACCTCCGGAACGCCGCAAACTATCTCAACGCCGAATTCTCCGGCTTGCCGCTGTATCGTGCGCGCGAGGCCGTGCTCGAGCGTATGGATGAGGAACGGCTGCTCTATGACGCGCTCGCGGCCCGGGCGATGCGTCTCGCCTCCTCCACCTTCACCGATCTCCCAGACGATGGGACGCTGTACGTGGATGGCGCGGCATCACTGCTCGGTGGAGATCCCGGACTGACTCTCGGCACGATGCAGGCGCTTCTGCAGATGATTGAAGAGAAGCAGCGGCTCGTCCACCTGCTGAATGAATATATGGACGGTCCCGGGATCACCGTGGTCATCGGCGCCGAACATCCCGATCCGCACCTGCGATCCTTCAGCCTGGTGGCGTCCACGTACCTCGATGGCGCGGGCATTGGCACCATTGGTGTCATCGGTCCGACGCGCATGCGCTACTCGCGCGCCATTGCCGTCGTCGACGGAGCCGCGCAAGCCGTGTCGCGCATGCTGCGCGATCCCAACTAGTGTCGCGCGTCGGAGACGCGACACGAGCACACCACATGTCTGAAACGCCCTTCGACGATCCGGTTGCCGGCACGCCGGCCGCGACCGATCCGCGAGACCCGCCGAACTCTGCGCCCGATGTCGCCGCGCTGAAGCAGGAGCGGGACGACATCTACGATCGGCTGCTGCGGAACACGGCGGAGTTCGACAACTACCGGAAGCGCATCGAACGCGAACGTCGCGAACAGGCCGACCAGGGCATCACCGACCTCCTGCTGGATTTGCTGCTGATTGTGGACGACTTCGATCTGGCCCTCAGTGTCGAGACCGGCGATGCCGCGCTTGCGCAGCCGAAACAGAGTGAAGGCGTGCGTGCGTCGCCGAAGCCGAGCGAAGGCGTGCGTGCGTCGCCGAAGCCGAGCGAAGGCGCGGCGGCATATCGCAAAGGCGTTGAACTCATCCATGGCAAGCTGCAGGATCTGCTGCGCAGGCGCGGCGTACGCCCCATCGTTGCGCTCGGCGCCGATTTCGACCCGAACGTGCACCAGGCGGTCGTGCACGACCTGAGCCCCGATCACCGCGAAGGCGAGGTCATTGGTGAATTGCGGCGCGGCTACATGCTGGGCGATCGCCTGCTGCGGGCCGCACTGGTGAAAGTGGCAAAGGCGTGAGCAAGCGAGACTATTACGACGTGCTCGGGGTCGCTCGGACGGCGACCGACGGCGAGTTGAAGAGTGCGTACCGCAAGCTGGCCCTCGAGTGCCATCCCGATCGCAATCCGGGCGACAAGGCCGCCGAAGAGCGTTTCAAAGAGGCGGCCGAAGCCTATGGCGTCCTCGCCGACGCCGACAAGCGCAGCGCCTACGATCGGTTCGGACATGCGGGCGTCAAGGGCGCGAGCGGCGGCGGATTCGATCCGTCGGTCTTCAACGAGTTCGATTTCGCCGACGTGCTCGGCAACATGTTTGGCTTCGGCGATCTGTTCGGCGGCGGACGACGCCGCGGCGGCCCGCAGCGCGGCGCGGATCTGCGCTACGACCTGGAGATTTCGTTCGAGGAATCCGCCAGGGGCGCCGAGACCGCCGTGCAGATTCCCCGCCAGGAAACCTGCGATACCTGCAAAGGATCCGGTGCCGCGGAAGGCTCGTCGCCGTCCGTCTGTTCGCAATGCCGGGGCCAGGGCCAGGTCCGCTTCCAGCAGGGCTTCTTCACGGTGGCGCGCACCTGCCCGCAGTGCCGCGGCGCGGGCCAGGTGATCACGAAGCCGTGTCAGGCCTGTCGCGGCGAGGGTCGCGTCACGCGCGAACGCAAGATCACCGTGAAGATTCCCGCCGGCGTCTCCACCGGACAGCAGCTACGCCTCCAGGGCGAGGGCGAAGCGGGCGGCGGAGGGGGCCCCGCCGGGCACCTGTACGTCGTCCTGCACGTGCAGGAGCATGCGTTTTTCCGCCGCGAGGGGCTCAACCTGTTCTGCGAGATTCCGGTGAACTTCACGACACTCGTCCTCGGCGGCGAGGTGCGCGTGCCGACGCTCGATGGATCTGAGAGCGTGAAAGTGCCCGAGGGCACGCAAACCGGAACGACGCTGCGCGTGCGCGGCAGAGGGATGCCGGAAGTTGGCGGCCGTGCCCGGGGCGATTTATTCGCAACCGTGCAGGTGCAAACGCCGCGGAAACTGACCAAGGAACAGCGACACCTCTTCGAACAACTTGGCAAGGCGCTGCCGAAAGACAAGTTCGAGCCCCGCGCGCCGGGCAACGAGCAGGACGAGCGCAACCTGTTCGATCGCGTCAAGGACATGTTCGGCTAGGTGTAGATCTGGTTGTGTTCTATCCGGCCCTCGACGTCGTTGGTCCCGACGATGAAATCCTGCAAGCCGTCGTTGATGAGTTCTCGCCATTCGCGGTCGAGGAGCGCGACGGTGCCCTGACCCTCTTCTTCTCCACCGCGACAGATCGCGAGCAGGCGCGCCTGGCGATCCTGCGCGAGTTTCCAAACGCCAACGCCACGAACCGCGAGATAGACGATGAGGACTGGGCGCGGCGATCGCAGCAGAACCTTCAACCGGTCACGATTGGCCGCATTGTCGTCGCGCCGCAGTGGGCCACACCCGACCGCCAACCCCCAGACTCTCCCCGACCTCCGGCCTGCAGCGGCGAGACCCTCGCCTCCACCCTCCGACCTCTGACCATCGTCATCGAACCGTCCATGGGCTTCGGCACGGGTCACCACGCAACCACGAGACTGTGCCTTGCGGCACTGCAGACGCTGGATCTGGCCGACGGTTTCGTGCTTGATGTCGGAACGGGATCGGGCGTGCTGGCCTTGGCGGCGCGGCGTCTTGGGGCCAGGGCGGCACTCGGCATCGACACCGATCCCGACGCCATTCGTTCGGCCGTGGACAACCTCCGGATCAATCCAGGCCTCACCAACGTCACGTTCGAGCTTGCGGACCTGACAATCCGGCTCGCCTCTTGGGAGCCATGTTCCCGTGCGGACGTCATCACCGCGAATCTCACAGGGGCCCTGTTGATTTGCAGCGGAAACCTGCTGATCGACTCCGTGAGGGTCGGCGGCCACCTGATCCTCAGCGGGCTGCTGCAGGCGGAGCGGGTTGACGTCGGCGTGGCGTTCGAGACGCGAACCGAAGTCGTGTCGGCCACGTCAGAGGATGAGTGGGTTGGGCTGGTGTTGCGACGGCGATTGTAGCGACAGCCAGCGAAAAGACAGTGACAGCAAACCTGGCCACGCGTTCGGAGGTCTAATAGAACATATGTCCCACCGCCATTCCTCGTATCTGGTCGCCGTCAGCGTCGTGTTCGCCGCGCTCGGCGCAGTCGGCATCGGCAGACAGCAGGTGCCGCAGCAGGGCGGGACATCGCAGACGCCCGGACGTCCGGCCGGGCAGGCGGGAGGCGGCGGGCAGACCGGCCAGACACCGCAGCCGACGCGGGATACCTCGGCGCAACAGCAACAGCAGACCAACGCGCCGGCTGCCACCGGCCGGATTGCAGGCCGGGTGTTGACGGCCGACACGGGACGGCCCGTACGTGGCGCTCGCGTGGCTCTCAGTGCGGGGTCCCTGCCGGGTGGACGCAATCTCGTCACCGACGCGTCGGGACTCTTCGACTTCCCCACCCTCCCTGAAGGGCGTTACACCCTCAACGTCTCGAAGGCCGGGTTCGTGACGCTTGCCTACGGCCAGCGCCGACCGCTCCAACCGGGAACTCCGCTCCAGCTCGGGTCGGGTCAGAAGCTGGAAGGCATCGAAATGCGTCTGCCACGCGGCAGTGCCATCGCCGGTCATGTGATGGATGAAAACGGCGATCCGTTGCCGAACACCATGGTGCGGGTGATGCGCTACCAGTACCAGCAGGGTGAGCGCCGTCTGACGGCCGCAGGTTCCGGCCAGACCGACGACAGAGGTGCGTATCGCGTGTGGGGGCTCAATCCGGGGGACTACTACGTGAGCGCGGTGATGCCCAATCTGGGCGGCATCCTGGACCAGCTGGCGGGAGGGCGCGGAGGCGGCGGCCGAGGTGGCCCTGCGGGACCGGGTGGTCCAGGCGGACAGGGCGGACAGGGTGGACGTGGTGGTCCTGGAGCGGGCCCCAATCAACCAGGTGCGGGCGCAGGACGCGGCCGAGGTGCGGCGGCGGGCGGAGGCTTCGGCGCTATCGCTGGGGGCGGAGGTGGCGGCGCAATCGCCGCGGGCGGGCTTGGCGACCTCATCAACGGTGTTCTGTCCGATCCAAACTTCGGCAACGCGATTGCGGCGGCCGGGTTGAGCAACGTGGCCACGATGTTCCAGTCGCCACTCGATGGCTCCGAGGCCGTGGCCTACGCCCCCACGTACTACCCCGGCGTGTCGTCACCCGCCGAAGCCCGACCGGTAACCGTGGCGCTTAGCGGCGAAGCCCTCGACATCGATTTCAACCTGTTGCTGGTACGCACGTCGAAGATCTCCGGTCGCGTGACGAATCCGGATGGGAGCGCCGTGGCGGCCGGGACCATCAACCTGTCGCCCAATCAGGCGGGCGGCTCAGGCTTCGGGGAAAATTTTGGGGGCCGTGTTCAGGCCGACGGCAGCTTCTCCATCGCGAACGTACCACCGGGACGCTATCTTCTGCGCGCCCGCAGCAATCCAGGCGCAGGACAGGGTGGACGCGGTGGCCGTGGCGCCGGCGGTGGGCGCGCCGGTGGAGCCGGTGCCGCGAATGCCTCCGGTGCTGGCGCGAGCGATGTCGCCCTGGCGCAGTTCGCGTCGCAGGAACTGAACGTCAGCGGTGATCTCACCGACCTGTCCATCACGCTCGCGCCGGGATCCACCATCAGCGGAACGATTGCGCTGCAGACAACTCAGACCGCCAGCCCGCCCAACATGAATCAGATCCGGGTCACGGCGCAGGCCACCGACTCGGCGCTCGGCACGAACATCAGCGCGCAGGTTCAACAGGATGGACGGTTCACTCTGCAAGGAGTTCCGGCCGGCACGCACTGGATCCAGGGGCAGGCACCGCGCGGCCTGATACTCAAGGCCGTGACCATTGGAGGACGCGACGTCATTGACGACCCGTACGAAGTGCGCAGCGGCGATCGCGTGGACGGCGTCACACTCGTCTTCACCGACAGAATCTCGGAAATCAACGGCACGGTGACCGACGACCGCGGAGCGCCCGTGACCGACTACACCGTGCTCGCGTTCCCGGAAGACTCGAGGCTGTGGGGCCCACACGCGCGGCAGATCAACGCCGTGCGCCCGGACCAGAACGGCAAATTCCAGCTACGGGGCCTGCCGCCTGGCCGGTACTACCTCACGGCCGCGGATCCGGCAGTACCGGGCGAGTGGCACGAGCCGGTGTTCCTGGACCAGCATCGCAGCGGCGCCGTCAGCCTGTCGCTCGCGGAGGGCGAAGTGAAGACCCAGGACTTCAAGATCCGTTAGGCGGAATCCCACAGAAACTGCAGCACGCTCACCGCCGCGACAGAAACGGCATCCGCCCGAAGCGTGCGAGGGCCAAGCGTGATCAATCGAACGCCATGATCGCGCGCGGATGCCCATTCGGCTTCCGTCCAACCGCCTTCCGGACCCACGAGTATCGATGCCTCCAAGGGGGCCGCGGTTCCACGTAGTGTCGCGATCGGTTCCGCCTGAGCACCGGCCTCTGGCTCGACGAGCATCAAGCGAAGCCCCGGCACGGGTTCGACCAGATAGGTTTCCAAACTGAGCGGTGTGCGGATTTCGGGGAGAACGGCCCGGCGTGATTGCTTGGTCGACGCGAGCGCCACGCGCCGCCAGCGATCGAGGCGATTGCCGCGCAACAGGGCGGCGACCGTCACTTCGGCGCGTTTCGTCACGACGGGCTGAATCGCGGCGACACCCAGCATCACGGCGTCGCGCACCACGTCGTCCATCGTGTCGCCCTTGAGCACGGCCTGCGCGAGCGTGAAGGTGACGGACGGCTCTGCCGCCGGTTCGATGCGGGAGAGGAGATCGACACGCACGCCGCGGCCGGGGCCCATGGCACCCGCGACGCGCGCGAGGAATTCGTGTCCGCGGCCGTCGAACACCGAGACCGTGTCACCGACGCCCAGCCGCAGCACGCGCGTCAGATGTTCGGTTTCCTCCTTCGGCAGCGTGACGGCCTGGTCACCGGGGTCGAGCGACGGCGCAAAGAACCGATGCACGAATAGAGTACTGCCGCGGGCTATTCGCGAGGAGCCGCCATGCTCTCGGCCGGCGCCTGGCAGACTTCCCGGATCCACCCGCGCCGGTCGGGCACGCGGCCGTACTGAAGGCCAACCAACGAGTCATAGAGCATCCGGGTGACCGGTCCGGGACAGTCTCCCGCCACGCGGACCGACGTCCCGTCCTCGAAACGCAGGGTCCTGATCCCGACCACGACCGCCGCGGTGCCGCAGGCCATCACTTCCGAAATGTCTCCGGATTGAAGACCCGACACCACTTCGTCGATCGCAATCGGCCCTTCGCTCGTGTCCAGTCCCGTCTCTCTGGCAATCGCCAAGAGCGATCCGCGGGTCACGCCGTCCAGAATCGTGTCGCTGAGGGGCGGTGTGCGCAACCGGCCTTTGTGGACGAACATGATGTTCATACCGCCCATCTCTTCGACGAACCTGTGCTCCTGTGAGTCGAGGAACAGGACCTGACCGCAGCCGAGGGCCTTCGCTTCCTCCGTGACTTTGAGCGTGCCGGCGTAGTTGGCTCCGGCCTTCACGGCTCCCATCCCGCCTGGGGCCGCCCGGACGACCGACCTGGTCACGAGCATATCGATGGCCCCCGCGCCATCGCCCGCGTTCTTGAAGTACGGGCCCGACGGCAACGTCAGAATGAAGAAGATGAACTCGCTCGCGCTCTTCACGCCCAGACTGGCATCCACTCCCATCACCGCCGGCCTGATGTAGAGGCACCCCGGCTCGGACGGGATGAAGTACCGTTCGTTGTCGACGAGTGTCCTCACCGCATCGAGGAAGAAGGCCTCGTCGATCTCAGGAATCCTGAGCCGCGCGGCCGACCGTTGAAACCGGACGGCGTTCATCTCGGGCCTGAACAGGACGATACGGCCGTTCTCCTGGCGGAAGGCCTTGAGCCCTTCGAACACGGTCTGGGCGTAGTGAAAGACGAGCGATGCCGGGTGCAGCGCGAACGGCTGCACGGGCTGAATCCGCGCGTTCCGCCACTCGCCGTTCAGGTACTCCGAGACGAAGAAATTCGGCGTGAACATCTTCCCGAATTCCAGCTTCTTCGGATCGAGGGGCGCCGTGGGGCGACCGGGTTGCGTGCGGTTTGTGATCTGAGCCATCCACCACCTGTTTCGCTATTGTCTCGCGACTCGCGCTCGCGAGCAAACTCCCGGCCACAGCTACGGGCCGGACCTTGTACGGTTCGGCCTGCCTGCCCGCGGCGCTGATATACTCGCCGCGTGTTCTTCAGGGGCCAGATTGTCGGCAAGTACAAGGTCCTGTCGACGCTGGGCAGTGGAGGCTTCGGGACGGTCTACCTTGCCGAGGACACCTGGATAGACAAGAAAGTCGCGCTCAAAGTTCCCCACAAGCAGGGCGTGGATTTCGGCGAGCTCCTGCGGGAGCCGCGGCTGCTGGCGACGCTCAATCACCCCAACATCGTCACGATCCTCACGGCGGAAAAGCAGGAGAACGTCTTCTTCATCGTGATGGAGTTCGTGCCGGGCCAGACGCTCGAGTCGATCATCGCCGAGCACGGCGCGCTGGACGTGTCGCTCGCGCTCGACTACACCTGCCAGATCGGCAACGCCGTGGACCACGCGCATCGTCAGGGCGTCCTGCACCGCGACCTCCGGCCGTCCAACGTCATCGTCTCGGAGAGCGGCATGCTCAAGGTCGCCGACTTCGGGACGTCCCGCTTCCTGGAAATCGCCGCGCACGGCACGACGGTGATCGGCAGTCCGCCCTATATGGCGCCGGAGCAGTTCCACGGCAAGGCGGTCTTCGCGAGCGATCTCTACTCGGTTGGCGTGACGATGTTCCAGATGCTGACGGGGTTGCTGCCGTACGACACGCCCTCCCCCGCCGACATCGAACGCATGATGCGCGGTGAGACGCACTTCTCTCCACGGCTGAAAAATCCCAAGGTCCCAAAATCCATCAACGACATCGTCCTCAAAGCGATGGCGCCAGAGATCCACGCGCGCTATCAGCGGGCTGGCGATCTGCTGGACGATGTGCTCGCCGCGCGAGGGCCTCGACGCACGCCGCGGGCGGCGGCACCTGAGGCAGGGCCGGACGAGGGCCAGGACATGCTGACACGCCTCAAGGCGCGCGAAGCGCTGCAGCCGCGCTTCTGCTGGCACTGCCGCAAGCCGCTGCATGCCCGGTCGGATCGCTGCCCATTCTGCGGAGAGGGGCAGTAGGGAATGCGGGAATGTAAGGATGTGGGGATGTAAGGATGTAGGTTTGAGGCGTCCAATCCCTGGCCCTATCCTGGAACGCCCGAAAGGCCGACAAACGGACAGGGCGGATGCCCCTTTGTCCATGCACGTCAACGATCTGCTCAAAATCTCGGTCGACAGCGGTGCGTCAGACCTGCACCTCAAGGTCGGCAGCTATCCCATGATGCGCGTGGGGGGGGTGCTCACACCCGCCAGCGAAGAGAAACGGCTCGAACACGACGACGTCGTGGCGATGAGCACGGCGATCATGTCCACGGTTCAGCGCGAGAAATTCACGGATGCGCAGGAAGTGGACCTCGCCTACAGCGTCCCCGGTCTTGGACGCTTTCGCTGCAACATCTTCCAGCAACGCGGCACCGTGGGGCTGGTCCTGCGCGTCATTCCCATGCGGATCCGCACGATCGACGAACTGCAACTGCCCCCTGTCCTGAAGACGATTGCGGCCGAAGAGCGCGGCCTCGTGCTGGTCACCGGCACGACGGGCAGCGGCAAGTCGACGACGCTCGCGGCGATCGTCGACCACGTGAACCGCACGGCGAACCGCCACGTCATCACGATCGAGGACCCGATCGAATACCTCCATCACGACGAGCAGTCGGTGATCACCCAGCGGGAGATCGGGAGCGACTGCGTGACCTTCGCTGCGGGTCTCAAGGGCGCGCTCCGGCAGGACCCGGACGTGATCCTGGTCGGCGAGATGCGCGATCTCGAGACGATCGAGACGGCGATCCTCGCCGCCGAGACGGGCCACCTCGTCATGTCGACGCTCCACACGCTCGACGCGGCGGAGACCGTCACCCGCGTGATCTCGGCGTTTCCCGACCACCAGCGCGGGCAGGCGCGGCTCATCCTGGCGAGCATTCTGAAGGGCTGCATCAGCCAGCGGCTCGTGCCGCGGGCGGACGGGCTCGGCATGGTGCCCGCCGTGGAGGTGATGATCTCGACCGGCCTCGTCCGCGAGTGCATCGCGGTGCAAGAGCGGACGCGCGAGCTGCGCGACGTGATCGCGCGCGGCTACACCACCTACGGCATGCAGACGTTCGACCAGTCGCTGATGTCGCTCTGGCGCGAGGGCCTGATCACGTTCGAGGAGGCGCTCGCCCAGTCCAGCAATCCGGACGACTTCGCCTTGAAGGCGCGCGGCATCTCGTCCACGAGCGACGGCCGCTGGGACGACTTCGACCGGGAGCCAGGACAAGCTGCGGAGGAACCGATCAAGGTCGAC
>JBGOTP010000156.1:0-11256 GCA_041476545.1 Vicinamibacteria bacterium
CGATGACGCGACGTTGACGCGGCCGTCGTCTTCGACGTCGATCTTGACGCCGGTCTTCTCGATGATGCCGCGGATGGTCTTGCCGCCTGGCCCGATGACGTCGCGAATCTTCTCGACCGGAATGCGGATGGTGACGATGCGCGGCGCGAAGTCCGAGATGCTCCCGCGCGGCGACGCGAGCGCTTCCTTCATCTTGTCGAGGATGTGCATCCGGCCGCGGCGCGCCTGGTCGAGCGCCTTCCGCATGATGTCGGTGGTGATGCCGCCGACCTTGATGTCCATCTGCAGCGCGGTGATGCCGGTGGACGTGCCGGCGACCTTGAAGTCCATGTCGCCGTAGTGGTCTTCAGCGCCCGCGATGTCGGAGAGGACGGCGTACTTGCCGGTCTTCTCGTCCATCACGAGGCCCATCGCGATGCCCGCGACGGCGTCCTTCAGCGGCACGCCCGCGTCCATCATGGCCAGCGATCCGCCGCACACCGACGCCATCGACGACGATCCGTTCGACTCGAGGATGTCCGACACGATGCGCACGGTGTAGGGGAACTGCTCTTCGGCGGGCATCATCGGCGTCAGCGAGCGTTCCGCCAGCGCGCCGTGGCCAATTTCGCGGCGGCCCGGACCCGTCATGCGACCGGTTTCGCCGACCGAGAAGGGCGGGAAGTTGTAGTGGAGCATGAAGCTCTTCCACGTCTCTCCCTCAAAACTCTCGATCTTCTGCGCATCGTCTGCCGTACCGAGCGTGCAGGTGACGAGTGCCTGCGTTTCGCCGCGCGTGAAGACGGCGGAGCCGTGCGTGCGCGGGAGGACGCTCGTTTCGATCCAGATCGGCCGGACTTCGTCGAACTTCCGTCCGTCGAGCCGCACGCCGCGCGTGAGCACCTCTTCGCGGAGGACCTTTTCCTTCAGCTCCTTGAAGATCGCCTTGGCGTCGGCCTTCTTTTCGGCCTCCGTCTCTTCCGGCAGCGCCGCGATCAGATTCTTGAGCGTGAGATCCACCGTCTCGTAGTTTTCGAGTTTGTCGCGAATGCGCATCGCCTCGGCCAGCGGGCCGATCACCTTCCCTTCGATCTCTTTGTGGAAG
Source organism: Vicinamibacteria bacterium (assembly GCA_041476545.1). Taxonomy (GTDB): domain Bacteria; phylum Acidobacteriota; class Vicinamibacteria; order Vicinamibacterales; family CAVVIG01; genus JBGOTP01. The sequence goes on from JBGOTP010000156.1 coordinate 1,085, forward strand.
TCCGCGGCGATTTCCTTCCTGGCGACGACAAGCTTCTTCTTGCCCACTTCTTTGGCCAGGTCGTCGATCGTGGCGACGATTCTCTTGATGGCCGCGTGCGCGGTCTCGAGTGCCTCGACGACCTGCTCCTCGGTCACTTCCTTCGCGCCGGACTCGACCATCACGAGGCCGTCGGCGCTGCCGGCAACGACGAGATCCAGCTTGCTCACCTTCCGCTGCTGGAACGTGGGGTTGACGATGAACACCCCTTCGACGAGGCCGATGCGGACGGCGGCGATGGTCTTGCGGAAGGGAATCTCGGACAGCGCGAGGGCCGTGGATGCGCCGGTGATGGCCAGGACGTCGGTGTCGTTCTCCTGATCGGCGGACAGGACGAGCGCGATGATCTGCGTCTCGAATCGCCATCCCGCCGGGAAGAGCGGCCGAATCGGCCGGTCGATGCACCGGCTCGTGAGCGTTTCCTTCTCGGTCATCTTCCCTTCGCGCTTGAAGAAGCCGCCCGGGATGCGGCCCGACGCGTAGGTGTACTCGCGATAGTCCACGGTGAGCGGCAGGAAGTCGATGCCTTCCCTCGGGCTCGACGCGCGGCACGCGGTCACGAGGACCACGGAGTCGCCGCTGCGGACGATGACGGATCCACCGGCCTGCTTGGCAAGCTTGCCTGTTTCAAATCTGAGAGCCTTGTCGCCGACGGTCAATTCGCGCGTTTGCATAGGATGTCTGCGGCTACTTTCTGATACTCAACCGCTTGATCAGGTCGGCGTATCGATGGGCGTCTTTCGCCTTGAGGTAGTCCAGCAGCCGCCGGCGGCGTCCGACCAGCATCAAGAGGCCGCGGCGCGAATGATGATCTTTCGCGTGCGACTTGAAATGTTCTGTGAGGTAGTTGATGCGTTCGCTGAGAATCGCGACCTGGACTTCGGGGGAGCCGGTGTCGCCGTCGTGTGTCTTGTAGGAACCGATGAGTTCGGTCTTGCGATCTTTCGTCAACGCCACAACCAGCCTCCACGAGCGGTCTAGTACTTTGGCCTCGGGCGTTGGGCATTACCCTTGGGCCGATGAGAACCGGACGCGCCGTATACCCTAAATTTCTTTAATCGAACAAGCTAAACATGTTACATCAGGACGACGAAGGGATGCAAAAGGCCCGGCGTTCGTGCGGGCTCAGCCAGGCCGACGAGATTGCCGTGACGATCCATGAGTCTGAACGGGTTCGGCGACGTGTCGACCGCGGCACTGTTGGCGGTTGTCTCCCAGACGACCGGGTCGATGCGCCCGGCGAAATCGCCTGGCGACAGATCGCGTCCATGGCCGGCATGCCGCACGCCGTCATCGGTCAGGGCGAGCGCCGGCAGCGCGGGCAGCATCCGCGAGAGGGGAATGAGCGCCGCCGCCGCGCGCTCTCGGCCGTGTTCACTGTCTTCGATGGCGTCGAGCGGCACCGCATCGGCAAGAAGGGCATCGCCGCTTCGCACGCGTCGCAAAGCGACGAGATGCGCGCCGACGCCCAGGCGCGCGCCGAGGTCGTGGGCGAGCGACCGGACGTAGAAGCCGGCGGAGCAGTCCACTCGCAGGCCGACCGAGTCTCCATCGACGCTCACAATGTCGAGCGCTGATGTCGTCACCAGAACGGGAGCCAGCGCCAGCGCCGGCGCCTCCGGCGGAACGGTTTCCGGCCCGGCCCCGGCCTGCCGGCGATCGGCCCGGCGCGCGAGCTTGTAGCTCGGCTGCCCGGCGATCTTCTTGGCCGAGTACGCCGGCGGCTGCTGCATGAAGGTGCCCCGGTACGCGTCGAGCGCCCGGTCGATGGCGTCGCGGCCCGGAAGGGGTCCCTCGTGCGGGAGTCCCGTGGGCTGGCCCGCCGCATCGTACGTATTCGTCGAAAAGCCGAGGCGGACGACGGCGTCGTAGCTCTTGTCGGCGGCGCTCAGAAAGCGCGCCAGTCGTGTCGCCTTCCCGATGACCAGCGGGAGCACGCCGCTCGCATCCGGATCCAGCGTGCCGGTGTGGCCGACGCGACGTTCCCCGAGCGCGCGTCGAGCGCGCGCGACAACATCGTGGGAACTCGGGCCAACAGGCTTGTCGACGATCAGCAGACCATCCAACTTACGCGGGGCCTTCAGGTTCATCGATCGCTCGACCGATCTTGTCGATGAACAGCGTCCGGAGTCCGTCGATCGTGCCGGTGACCGAGCAGCCGGCGGCATTCTTGTGTCCGCCGCCGCCGAACTCCTTGGCGACGGCGCCGATGTCGATCGGGCCTTTGGACCGCATGCTGACGCGGTACTCATTCCCGGCGATGTGTTTGAAGAAGACGACTGCCTGCACTTCCTTGACTGTCAGGGGGAGGTTGATGAGGCCTTCCGTGTCCTCGTACGTGCCGCCCGCGGTGCGCGCCATCTCCTGGTCCAGATAGACGACGGCAATGCGCCCGGTCGCATCGACCTGCATCGCGCTCAACACGGCCCCAAACAGCTTCAGCCGGCCCATGTTGTTGCTGTCGTAGACATTCCGCGCCACGAGGACCGGGTCGACGCCGGCTTCGAGCGTCTTGCGGCAGATGTCGAACGTCCGTGGAGAAATGCTGGAGTAGTGGAACGATCCGGTATCGGTCAGGATCGCCAGGTAGATGTGCGTGGCGATTTCTTTGGACAGTGGCACATCGAGCGCGTGAATGAGATCGAAAACCATCTCGGCGCAGGCCGCCGCCGACGCATCGAACCAGTTGATCTGGCCGTATCCTGAGTTGCCGGGGTGATGATCGATGTTGATGACAAACGATCGCTCGAGCCCCGTCACGCCCGTGCGCGCCAGGTCGCTGCACTCCATGATGATGGCGGCATCGAATTCGCCCTCGACCCGTTCGGTGATCTCGATGTCGCTGACACCGGGAAACGCCATGATCGGCGGTGGGGCGCTGTCCTTGTTGACGACCCGCACCTCCTTGCCAAGGTCGCGCAGGGCGTAGGCCATGGCGAGCGCTGATCCGATGGAATCGCCGTCTGGCCTGGAGTGCGAGGCGATCACGAACCGCCGCCTGGACCGGATCGCCTCGGCGATCTGCAGCAGCTCAGGAGACGGGGTCGTCGTCATGCTTCTTATGGAGTTCGTTGAGGATCTGTTCGATGCGATCCTGACCGGCGATCGAGTCGTCGTAGACGAATGTGATGTCCGGCGTCCGGCGGAGTCGCAGCCGCGATCCGATCTGGCGGCGGAGAAACGGCGCGGCCCGCCCGAGCGCCCGCTCCGAGTTCTTTCGAGCCCGTTCGTCGCCGAGGGCTGTGAAGTACACGCGGGCGAGCTGCAGGTCCGGCGTCACCTGAACGCGGGTCAGCGTCACGAATCCGACGCCGGGATCGTGCACCTCTCGCGCGAGCAGCAACGCCAGCTCGCCGCGAATCTGATCCGCCACCCTGTCCGGACGGGAGCCCTGTCCCATCAGGCCGTCACGAGCACTCGTTCCATGGCGAAGACCTCAATGAGGTCGCCGACCTTGATGTCGTTGAACTTGTCGAACCCGATGCCGCACTCGAAGCCGGTCTTGACCTCGCTCGCATCGTCCTTGAAGCGGCGCAGCGATCCGATCTTGCCCGCGTAGACCACGACGTTGTCGCGCAGGAGACGCGCCTGAGCATCGCCCGAGCGGGTAATACGCCCCTCGGTCACCATGCAGCCGGCGATGGTGCCGAACTTGGGTGTCTTGAAGATGTTGCGGACCTCGGCGACGCCCAGCCGTACTTCCTTGAAGGTCGGGTCGAGCAGCCCGGTCATGGCCTTCTTCATTTCGTCCGTCACGTTGTAAATGACCGAGTGCTGCCGGATCTCCACGCGCTCGCGGGTCGCGATGCCCTCGGCGTTGCGGTCGGGCCGCACGTTGAAGGCGATGATGATGGCGTTCGACGCCGACGCGAGGAGCACGTCGGATTCGTTCACGGCACCGACGCCGGAGTGAATGATCCGGATCTTGACCTTTTCGTCGGTCAGCTTGGCCAGCGTATCGGCCAGCACTTCGGCCGAACCCTGCACGTCGGCCTTGATGATGATCGGCAGTTCCTTCATGCCGCCTTCGGCGATCTGCGCCTGAAGGGACTCGAGCGTGAGGCGTCCGCCTTTGGCGCCAAGCAGCTTGTTCTTGGCCTGCTCCTCGCGGAACGCCGCGATCTGGCGCGCCTTCGCGGCCTCCGCGACCTGGAAGACATCACCCGGCTGCGGCAATCCCGTGAGGCCAAGCACTTCCACCGGCGTCGAGGGCCCCGCGGATTTGACCGGCCGGCCTCGGTCGTCGATGAGCGCGCGCACGCGGCCCACGATCGGGCCGGCGATGAATGTGTCGCCCACGTTGAGCGTCCCGTCCTGCACGAGCACGGTGGCCACCGGGCCGCGGCCCTTGTCCAGTTTGGCTTCGAGCACGGTGCCCGACGCGCTCCGCTTGGGATTCGCCTTCAGTTCGAGGATGTCGCTCGAGAGCAGGATCATTTCGAGCAGGAGATCGATGTTCTGCTTCTTCTTCGCCGAGACTTCAACGGTGACGGTCTTGCCCCCCCATTCCTCGGGCATCAGATCGAGATCGGTCAGCTCGCGCTTGACGCGCTCCGGGACCGCATTCGGCTTGTCGATCTTGTTGATGGCCACGACGAGTGGCACATTGGCCGCCTTCGCGTGGTCGATGGCTTCCCGCGTTTGCGGCATGACGCCGTCGTCGGCCGCGACCACGAGGACGACGATGTCGGTGACCTTGGCGCCGCGAGCCCGCATCAGGGTAAACGCCGCGTGGCCGGGCGTGTCGAGGAACACGATGTCGCGGTTGTTGATCGTCACGTGGTAGGCGCCGATGTGCTGCGTGATGCCGCCGGCTTCGCGCTCGGCGACGCGCGCCTCGCGGATCGCGTCGAGCAAGCTCGTCTTGCCGTGGTCGACGTGCCCCATGACCGTGACCACGGGTGCGCGGGTCACGACATCCTCGGCCCGCGCCTCGTCCGCATCGACCTGCGTCAACTCCTCTTCGAAGCTGCGCATCTGCACATCCGCACCGAATTCGCGCGCGAGCATGCTCGCCGTCTCGGTGTCGAGCGTCTGGTTGATCGTCATCACCAGCCGTTTCATGAACAGCTTCGCGAGCACTTCCTTTGGGCGGACGTCGAGCTTGTCCGCGAGATCCTTGACCGTCATGCCTTCGGCGAGCGTGATGGTGCGCGTGACCACCGGTGGAGCCGCCACGACGGGCGCCGTTGCGCGCGGCGCCGGATCGCGCCGTGGACCGGCGGCCGGACGGAACGGAGCCTGTCTCATCGGCGGACGCGAGGGCATCCCGGGCCGATGCGGGTAGGGTCCGCCGGGACGAGGCGGCATGCCCGGCTGCTGCGTGCGAACGGGCTGAGACGGCAGCGGACGCGGACCGCCCGGAGTGGGCCGCGGCCCCGTATAGGCAGGCCGAGGCGGACCAGCGGGCCCACCGGGACGGACGGCCGGCTGACCCGCACGTTGAGTACCGGGAGCGCCCGGCGCTCCGGGTTGCGCGGTCGCCGGACGGGCGCTCGTCGGAGCAGCCGCGCGAGGTGCCGGCCGGGGAGCGGTTCGAGGCGGAGTCTGCGTTGGCAGTGGCGCCGCCGGCGCTGTCGGACGCTGTTCCTCGATGCGGAGACGCAGGGTTGGCGGTACCACGCGGCCCGGTACGACCGTCTTCGTCGTCGGTGTCTCTGACGCCGGCGGAGTCGCGACAACAGGCTCAGTTACGACCTCCTCGGCAACGGATGCCGGCAGGTCGGCGGCGCCGGCGTGAATGTCGTGAGCCGATAGCGCCGCGACTCCATCGACCTGCTGGTCGGGCAGCGGCATCGGCGAAGGCGGGAACGTGGCCGAGACGCCTGCGTCGGCCTCGGGCGCGGCGACCGCCGCCGGCTTGACCGTCTTGACCAGCCGAGGGGGTGGAAGGGCCGGGGCGACAGGCTTGGGGGGTTCGGGCGCCTTTTTCGCGGGCCCGCCCTTCCGGCCCTTCACCGCCGGTAGGTCGGCAAAGATATCGCCGCCCGGCAGCGTGATCTTGCGCTGCCGCGCGAGCCTATCGACGAATTGCCGCGCGACGACTTCTTCGATCGTGCTCGACGCGCTCTTGAGGTCGATGCCGTGATCGCGCTTGAGCAGGGCGGTGACTTCCTGGCTCGTCGTGCCGAGCAGTTCAGCGACTTTGTAGATCCGAACAGTTGCCAAACGTGTAACCTCTTAGATGTCGACTTTTTCGACGTTCTCGACCGTTTCCGCGGACGCCGTTCCGGCTTCGCCGCGCGCCGCCGCGAGAATCTTCTCCGCGGTTTTCGCCCCGATTCCGGGAATCTCCGACAGCTGTCCGGCGGTTACGGCGGCAAGACTCGCCGGTGTCCCGTAGCCGGCCTCGACGAGCTTGCGTACCGTCTTGTCTCCGATCCCGTTCAGCGTGTAGGGTAGTGCGCTCTCGCCGTCGGTGGCGCTCTCCGATCCGGTCGCGACGTTTTCGCCGGCATCGTTCACAGGGTTCGCAGCGTTCACCGGGTCGACCGCGTCGTCAGGTGCCGCATCCGGAGACTCCCCGCCGGCCTCGAGGCCCTCGAACTGCGCTTCGACTTCACGGCGCTTCTCTTCCTCGCTCTTGATGTCGATCCGCCAGCCGGTCAGCTTGGCGGCAAGCCTCACGTTCTGGCCTTTCTTCCCGATCGCCAGCGACAGCTGTTTGTCCTCGACGATGACTTCCATCACGCGTTCGTGGTCGTCCACGATCGAGACGCGCTGCACCTTGGCGGGGCTGAGGGCGTTGGTGACGAACGCAATCGGATCCTCGGAGAACTCCACGATGTCAATCTTCTCTCCGCGCAGTTCGCGGATGATGGACTGCACCCGGGTGCCCTTCATGCCGACACAGGCACCGACCGGATCGACGTCGCGCTCGCGCGAGAAGACCGCGACCTTCGCCCGGTCGCCCGCTTCGCGCACCGCGCCGCGAATCATCACCGTCCCATCGTAAATCTCCGGCACTTCCTGCTCGAACAACTTGATGAGGAGCGCCGGATCGGTCCGCGACAGCACGATCTGCGGTCCCTTCGCGCTGCGGTTCACGCCCTTGATGACGCTGCGGACGCGGTCGGCGGGCGCATAGCTCTCGGCGCGCGATTGTTCCTTCCTCGGCAGGACCGCTTCGATGCGTCCGACCTCCAGAATGATGTCGCCGTTCTCGAAGCGTTTCACCGTGCCGTTCACCACCTCGCCGACACGCTGGTTGTATTCGGCGAAGATGTTCTCCCGCTCAGCCTCGCGGACCTTCTGGAAGATGACCTGCTTGGCGGTCTGCGCCGCGATGCGGCCCAGCACTTCGGTCGGCTTGGGAAACTCCATTTCGTCGCCGAGCTCGATGCCGTTCGCCACCTCATCACCGTACAGTTGCTGATACATCTGACGCGCGTCGTCGATGCCGATCTCGGTGGCGGCGTTCGTCACGTCCTGCACAACCTGCTTGAGCGCGAAGAGGTCCACCTGCCCGGTGTCGAGATTGAACCGCGTCTTCAGATTCTCACCGGTTTTGTAGTACTTGCGCGAGGCCGTGGCGACGGCTTCTTCAATGGCACTGATCACGACGTCGGGTTCGATCCCCTTCTCCTTCGCGAGCGCCTCGATTGTCTGTTGCAGCGGATTGGACATAACCAGCTTTCAGCCCTCAGCTATCGGCTATCAGAATTCCACTTCGAGGTTCGCGCGCGCAATGACGCCGACCGGCACGCGGTGCCGCCGGCCGTCGTCGCCATCGATAATCACGTCCAGCACGTCCAGCGCCTCGTTGTCGTCCAGGCCGGCCAGCCGGCCCTTGAAAAACGTCTGACCGTCCACCTTTTCCCGGAGGACGATCTTGGCCCGCCGGCCCGCGAAACGCCGGTAGTCGTCCGCGCGGTGCAACGGCCGGTCCAGCCCGGGCGATGACACTTCAAGGGTGTACGCCGTGGGGAGCACATCTTCCACGTCGAGGAGCGCGCTCAGGTCGCGGCTGACCCTCGCGCAGTCGTCGACGCTGACGGATTCCTCGGCGGTCGCCGCGGCACCTGGCCGATCGATCCGAACCCGCAGCACCATCCCGCTCGACTCGCGGCGGTACTGTACATCGAAGATCTCGAGGCCGTAGGTACCCGCCGCCCGCGCGGCCACCATGCGCACGTGCTCGACGACGCTTCCGGGGTCGGCCGCGGCCATTGTCATGCCGGCGCAAAAAAACGCGCCCTGAAACTAAAAAAGTGGGCACACGCCCACTTCGGTCATCAACCCAAGCTACGAACGCAAAATTATAGCACAAGGGTCTCTGGTTGAACGGGTCGCGCGATCAAATCGTAGCCGCGTGCTCCAACGATCTCAACCTCAACGAAACCGCCGATTGTCAGGCTCGATGGGTCACAATCGGTCAAATATACGCCTGCATCGATATCGGGGGCCTGCGTGGCCAGCCTGGCCTTCAGGACGAGCTCGTGGTCGCTGGCTGGACCGTCGATGATGACCCGCGCGCGTTCCCCGATTCGCCCGCGCTGTCGCCGCCTGGCGATGCCCCTCTGCAGGCTCATGACACGGTTCCGCCGCCGTGTCTTGACTCCGGCCGCCACATTGTCCGCCAGGGCATGGGCCGAGGTGCCCTCCTCGTGGGAATAGGTGAATACCCCCACGTGGTCGAAGGCCTGCTCCCCGACGAAATCGCAGAGCTCGGCGACGTCCGCGTCGGTTTCGCCAGGGAATCCCACGATGAAGGTGGTCCGCAAGGCGACGCCCGGGACGCGCTGCCGGATGCGGGAGAGCAGGCGGTCGTAATTGTGGCGGGTACCGGGGCGCTTCATGCGCTTCAGGACCGGGTTGGACGCGTGCTGCAACGGCAGGTCGATGTATTTGCACACCTTGTGGCATTCGGCCATCGCCGCGAGCGTGTCATCGTCTATGGTGGTGGGGTAGAGGTACAGGAGGCGGATCCATTCGAGCCCATCGACGGTGTTCAGCTCTCGGAGCAGCCTGGCAAGGGCGCCGCGCTCGTGGCGATCGACGCCGTAGAAGGTCGTGTCTTGCGAAATGAGGAGCAGTTCCTTGACGCCCCGTGCGGCCAGCGCGCGCGCTTCGCGAACGATCGAGTCGGCCGGCCGGCTGCGATAGTGGCCGCGCAGCGTGGGGATGATGCAGAACGCACACTTGTAGTCGCAGCCTTCGGCGATCTTGACGTAGGCGTAATGTCGCGGGGTGGCCAGGAGCCGCGGCGTATCCGCGTCGTAGATGTACGTCGGTAGAGATTGGGGATTGCCGGAGGGGCCTGGTCGATAGAAGTTGAGTGGTGCCAATCCCGGTGACGTCACCGAGCCGCCGATGGCTCCGACGATCTCCGGCACTTCGCCGGTGCCAAGGACCGCATCGATCTCGGGAATCTGTGCGCGCAACTCCTCACGGTATCGTTCGGCGAGGCAGCCGGTGACGACCAGTCGCTGGCAACTGCCGCCTTTCTTGTGCTGGGCCATCTCGAGGATGGCATCGATCGATTCCTGCTTGGCCGAGTCGATGAAGGCGCACGTATTGACGACGAGGACGTCGGCAAGGGCGGGGTCGCGCGTCAGCTCGTGGCCGGCGTTCTGGGCAAGTCCCAGCATCACCTCGGAGTCGACGAGGTTCTTCGGGCACCCGAGCGAGATCAGTCCTATTTTCATTACGGATAGAGCCTGTACAGCATACGCGGGTACGGAATCGTCTCGCGCACGTGTTCGAGGCCGCAAATCCACGCCACGACGCGTTCGATGCCCATGCCGAAGCCGCCGTGCGGGACGGTGCCGTATCGACGCAGGTCGAGATACCACTCGAAGGCTTCCTTCGGCAGTTGGTGTTCCTCGATGCGCTTCAGCAGTAGATCGAGATCCGCGAGCCGCTCGCCGCCACCGATGATTTCGCCGTAGCCTTCGGGCGCCAGCACATCGACGCCAAGCGCGAGATCCGGACGATCGGGATCCGGCTTCATGTAGAACGCCTTGATGGCCGCGGGATAGCGATGCACCATCACCGGCCGATCGAATTCCTTGGACAGCGCCGTTTCGTCTGGCCCCCCGAAGTCGCCGCCCCACTCCATGGGCAGTCCCTGCGCCTGGAGCCTGGCGACCGCATCATCGTAGGTGATGCGCGGAAATGGCGCCTGGACAGAC
>JBGOTP010000157.1:0-11124 GCA_041476545.1 Vicinamibacteria bacterium
CAAGAGCCTGCGCGGTGATCGGATGGAGGACGTCCTCTTCAACGGCAGCGACGCGCGCAAGCCGACGGCGTCCGCCGAGGTTCGCCTTCGGTTCAGCGGCGTGCTGAAGCAGGTGACGGCGCCGGCGTTTGCGGAAGAGCCCGGTGTGGGCGGCCACAACGGTCACGTTGATGCGCACGCCAGCGATCAGGCGAATGGCCATGCGCACGGCAACGGGAACGGCAACGGTTATCTCGAAGAGATCATTCAGTCGGTCGCGCGAGACATGGAGGTCACGAGACGACTGTATCGGTCCGGCGAGAGCGAGTACCTCATCGACGGGCAGGTGTGCCGCCTCCGGGACATCAACGACCTGCTGATGGATACCGGACTTGGCGCGAAGGCCTACGCCATCATCGAGCAGGGGAAGATCGGACTGATTCTCAGCTCGAGGCCAACCGATCGCCGTCAGCTGATTGAAGAAGCGGCCGGGGTCACGAAGTATAAGGCCCGCCGCCGATCCGCGGAACTGAAACTCGAGGCGGCGCGGCAGAACCTCACGCGCGTCGACGACATCGTCTTCGAGGTGGAGAAGCAGCGCGGCACGCTCAAGCGGCAGGCCGCCAGGGCACGTCGCTACCAGAAGCTGCGGGACGAACTGCGCCGCTGGGAGAAGGTGCTCTTCGCGAGGAAGTACCGGCAACTGGCGGAAGCCATTGAATCGACGCGAAGCCGGCTGACGGACACGCGAGAGCAGGAATCGGCGGCCGCCGCGCACGTGGCCGAGGTTGAGTCGCACCTCGAGCGCGTCCGGATCGAGTTGGCCGAAGCGGAATCCACGGCCCTCGTCGCGCGTGAAGCGGCACACGCGCGTGAACTCGACATCAATCGGGCCCAGCAGCAGATCGCGTTCGACAAGGAACAGATCGACACGCTTGGCGCCCGCGCGCGCAGCGTGGCGATGGAACTCGAGACCCTGGAACGGCGGCGCGAGCCGGCCCGCACGTTGCTCTCGGCCCGCCGGCAGGCGGCGATCGAGGCCGACGCGGATCGGGATCGGGCCGCGGCTGCACTGTCCTCGGAGTCCGGGTCCTACGAGGCGGCGCGTCGCGAGATCGAGGGCCTCGAGGCCGACGTGGAAGCCGCCCGCAGCGAGGTCTTTTCGGCCATCAATGCGGCCACCGCGCTCTGTCATTCCTTGGAACACGCAGCAACCGCTCGCGATCGGGTCAGCGAAACGCTGGCCAAGCTTCACGTTGAGTCCGACGACGTCCGGATTGAGTCCGAGCGGGCGTCGGTCGATCGTTCGGGTGCGGCCGACGGGTTGCGCCGCGCTCAGGAAGCGCTCGACGCGACCCGCATCGCGCGCGCGGCGCGGGAATCCGAGCTGGCGAGCGCGCGGATCGAACACGAGTGGCGCGCCAGGGCGGTCCGCGCCTGCGAGCATGAGGTCACGGGGCTCGAAGCGCGCCTGAAATCGCTCGAGGAACTCGAGGCCGGTCGGGCGAATTACGGCGACGCGGCCCGCACGGTTCTCGCGCAGGCCAACGGCAAGGTGGGCCAGCAGGGCGCCGTCGCCGACTATCTTGAAGTAGACCCCGGGTACGAACGGGCGGTCGAGGCCTGCCTGGGAGACCTCCTTCAGCACGTCATCGTCGAGCAGCCCGAACAGGCGGCGGCGGGGTTCCAGGTCGTTCGCGAGAAGAGTGCCGGACGCTGCGGCTTCCTGGTGACATCGTTGGCGCCCTCACGTTCAGACGAGCGTCAGTCTGACCGGGACCCCGAGGGATCTGTAGGGTCCGGCTTTAGCCGGACGCTCGACGGGCTCGTGCCGCTGTCGTCCATCGTTCGCGTCAACGGTCCCCACGCCGATGTGATCGGGGCCGCGCTCGGCGACGCGTGGATTGCCGATTCGTACGACGTCGCCGCTGATGCGAGCCGGACGTCGTCTCGTCCCGTGGCCACCACCATGGGCGACGTCTTCCGTGGCCCCCATCTCGTGACCGGCGGCAGCCGGGACCAGGCCCGCGGCATTCTCGAGACCAAACGTGAGATCAAGGATCTTCGCGGCAGAATCGAGACCGAGCGGGGTGTGTTGTTGCGGCTGACGGAGGAAGCCGCGGAGTTCGAGATCGCCATCGCGCGGGCATCCGCCGGCATTGCCGCGTTGAGCGCCGAGCATCATCGACAGGAGAAGGCGATTGTCGGGTACGAGGCGCACCTGCAGCGCGCCGTTGAGGAAGCCGCGCGCCTGGCTCAGAGGAGCGAGCAGCTCGCTCGCGAACGCCGCCAGGCCGACGATGAGCGCGACGCCCTCGATCGCCGGCAGGAAGAGGCGCGAGCCTCCATTGCGCGTCTGGACAGCGAACAGCGCGCGGCCGACGCGCGTCTCACCACCGCGCAGCGGCTTCTGTTCGAGGCGCGCGAAGGGGCGGAGGATCTGAGCCGGCGCGCGGCGGATGCGGGCGCCGCTCATGCCGCGCTCGTCGAACGCGCGTCGGCCCTGACGCTCGAAGTGCAGCGGCTCGAGGAAGCCTCAGCCGATCTCGAAACACGAGCCGTGGCGCTTGCCACGGACCTTCAGGAATCGGGGCAGCGGGTCGAGGCGCTTCGGATCGGTATCACGGAAGGCGAGGTACGGCTGGATGCCGGCGTTCGCGCGCTCGAGGCGTTGCGCCGGGATGTCCAGGCCGGCGACAGCGCCGCATCCCGGTTGAGGTCGACGGTCGACGAGCATGAAGCGTCCCTCAAAATGGCTCGCGCGGCACTGGAGACGATTCGCACGGCCGTGGCGGAACTCGACATCGCCCGGGCGACCGCCGAAACCGAACTGACGCACCTGGCTCATGCCTGCGTCGACGCGGTGCAGTCCACGCTCGACGAGGTGCTGACCGACGTCGCGGAACTGGAGCGCGACGGACGCGCCGTTCCGGATGCGCGGGTCATTTGCGCGGACGAACCGGAGGACAGCAGCGACGAGGATGGTCGCGAGGGGTCGGATGCGGGGGAAGTCCGGCTGAAGCCGGACGCCACTGATGTCTCGGACGCCACGGACGCCACGCTCAGCGCGGAGGAGGCGATTGCGACCCTGCGCGGCAAGATCGATCGCCTGGGGCCGGTGAACATGATGGCCATCGATCAGTTCGACGAACTCGAGACGCGCCATACGTTCCTCACGACACAGCGGAAGGATCTGCTGGACGCGATCACGCAGACGAGCGAAGCCATCAGGCGCATCGACCAGACCACGCGGCAGCGGTTCACGGAGGCCTTTGCGGCCATCAACCGGAATTTCCAGGAGACCTTCAGCACGCTGTTCGGCGGCGGGCGCGCGGGTCTGACCCTGCTCGACGAGAACGATCCCCTCGAAAGCGGTATCGAGATCATCGCCCAGCCGCCGGGTAAACGTCTCCAGAGCGTGCAGCTCCTGTCGGGCGGCGAGAAGGCGCTCACGGCCATCGCGCTCATGTTCGGGCTCTTCAAGTACAAGCCGAGTCCATTCTGCCTCCTCGATGAAATTGACGCGCCGCTCGACGACGCCAATATCGGCCGTTTCGTGGAGATGTTGCGCGGGATGCTGCAGCACACGCAGTTCATCCTCATCACGCACAACCGCAAGACGATGGAAATCGCGAATCGTCTCTACGGCGTAACCATGGAAGAACCGGGTGTGTCGAAGCTCATCTCGGTGCAATTGAACTAGAGGCGCTCTCAGCCGTCAGCTATCAGCTGTCGGTTGTCAGTTGTCGTGCAGGCCTTCCGCCTTCGCTGAAGCTTTGGCGGACCGCCGTAGCCTTGGCGGAGGCTGGTCAGGCCTGCTCGACACGGCAGGGCTAAAGCCCTGCACTACGGCCGCTTCTGCAACGTGACCGCGGAACGGATCGGCCACACAGTCCGAAATGCAATCTGTCATGCTGTCTGCAATCCGCTCTCTGAAGGCCGCAATCCCCGGCGCTTTGCTGGTGCTCCTGGCCCTACCCGCTTGTCATCAAGTCTCGCGCGAGCAGATGGGGGCTCGAGCGGCCGACGAGTGGACCCACACCTATCCGCTGACCCGTGGCGGCGAGATCGCCATTACAAATCGTGCCGGCGCACCGTTTCCTCCGGCCTCGGGCGTGCTGCTTCCAGGGGAGGGAAGGAGTGCAGCGAATGGCGCCATCGACGTGGAGGGCGTTGAGGGTTCGACGGTCGAAATTCGCGCCGAGCGCGTCGCTCGCGCGACAACCGAGAAGACCGCCGGAAATCTGTTGTCGCGCATTGCCATCGTCGAGGACGTCACGCCAGACCGCGTCTCCATCCGCACCGACGGGATCCCGGGCATCCTGGTGGGGGTCGGCTACGACGTCACCTATCACGTGAAAGCGCCGTCCTGGGCCACGGTGCGGCTGCAGACGGGCGCTGGGAACATCACGGTCACAGGCATCAGTGGACGTCTCGTGGCCAGCACAACCAGCGGGACCATCACGGCACGGAACATCGGCGGCGGCGTGGAAACGCGCGCGAACAACGGCAATACCGATATTGAGTTGACCTCTCTCGGCACCGATCCCATCATCATCAGAACGACCAATGGATCGGTCGGACTGACGCTTCCATCGACGGCCGGCGCGAATCTCCTGGCGTCGTGTGTGAACGGGAATATTTCGCTCACCGGCCTGAAGTTCGAGCCGACGGGCGAGCCGGGTCCCGAGCGGGGCAGAACGCGCCGCGTCAGGGGACGATTCAACGCCGGGGGCACGTCCATCGAACTCCAGACGGTCAACGGCAACATCTCGATTGGCGCGCCGGCCCAGGCGGGAACGCAGGACTGATCGTCTGTGAACGAAGAGAAGGCGACCCGGTATCACCGGTTGAAGCGCCGCGCGAGCATCGCTTCGCTCATGTGGACCGCGAGCCTTCTCGCGGGTCTCGCCGGAAGCGGTCTGAGCATCCAACTGCGGACGGTCTCTCAATCGCTCGCGGGACGAATCACGGCCAACGGTCCTTCCTCGCCCCTGGTTGTCGCCATTTTCGTGGTCATCCTGGTGCTGCTGAACGAACTCGGCGGCTTGCCGATCGCGTTCTACAGCGGCTTCCTGGTCGAGGTCCGCTACGGGCTGTCGAACGAGCGGCTGGCTGGCTGGGCGCGGGACCAGATGAAAGCGCTCGTGCTCGTGCTCATGCTCGGCACCGGTGCCGCCAGCATTGTCTACATCTTCATTCGACGGATGCCCGAGGCCTGGTGGCTGCCGACGGGCGCGGTCTTCGGATTGCTCATCGTGGGCCTGGCCAACCTCGCGCCGGTTCTTCTGCTGCCTCTTTTCTACCGGGTGAAGCCGATCGATCGCGAATCGCTCAGGAGACGCCTGCTGGCGCTCGCGGAACGCGCGGGGGCGCGGGTCCTCGGTGCGTACGAGCTGGGGCTTGGCGAGAAGACCAAGAAAGCCAACGCGGCGCTTGCGGGCCTGGGTTCGACCCGCCGCATCCTCGTGTCGGACACCATGTTGTCCGAGTACTCAGACGAGGAAATCGAAGTCGTCCTCGCGCACGAACTCGCGCATCACGTGCACGGCGATATCTGGAAAGGGATTCTGTTCGAAGCGGCGCTTATTCTCGCGGGCGTTCATGTGGCCGCCCGCGTCCTCGGCATCGCCGCGCGGCCGCTAGGGTTCACGGGACCGTCCGACGTGGCCGGACTGCCGGTGTTGCTGCTGGCCGCCGGGGCGGTCTCGCTGCTGACGCTCCCTGTCGCCCATGCGCTGTCGCGCGCCAACGAGCGTAGCGCGGACCGCTTCGCGCTCGAACTCACCAGAAATCCCGGTGCGTTCGTGTCCGCGATGCGCCGGCTGGGTGCTCAGAATCTGGCGGAGGAGCATGCCTCGAAGATGATCCAGTGGCTGTTCTACAGCCACCCGCCGATCCGCGAGCGGATTGCTACAGCTGAGGCGTTCAAGGTCAGCTAAGACTCACGCGCTGGCGGCGCTCAACGCCAGCCTGCGGTCGAGATGACGTTCATGCAGGTCGTACACGGGCGGCGGCCGAGGCCGGCCTGGTCGCGGACGTCTCACGGTTTCATGAGTACCGCGAAGCCAGGAACATCACCAGCCGGTGGTACGCCTCGTCGGACGGACTGTGCTGAATGAGACAAACGAATTGCCGCGAAGACTCTACGCTGGTCCCATGATGAAACGAACAACGATCACCATCGGCTTCTTGGCAGCCCTGGCTCTGGCCGCGCTCGTGGCCGCCGGGCAATTGGGTACCCGAGGGACGGCGCCGGTCCAGGTGACGGTCCACGCGGTGACAGGCGCATCGGCGCCAGGCACACTCCGGCAGGACATGCGAAAGCTGTGGTCGGATCACGTGATCTGGACGCGCGACTATGTCGTCGCCGCCGTTGGGGATCAGCCGGATCAGCAAGCGGCCGCCAACCGATTGATGAAAAATCAGGAAGACTTGGGCGCGGCCGTGGCCGTCTACTACGGGAAACCCGCCGGCGACGAGTTGACCGATCTCCTGAAGCAGCACATCTCCATCGCGGTGGACGTTATCAAGAGCGCGAAGGCCGGTGACAAGTCGGCCCAGCAGCTGGCCGACACCAGGTGGCATCGCAACGGCGAAGAGATCGCGGACTTCCTGAGCAAGGCCAACGCCAACTGGCCGCGGGCCGCACTGGTCGACATGATGAACAAGCACCTCTCGACGACGACCAGCGAAGTCGTGGCCAGATTGAACAAGAACTGGGACGATGATGTGCGGGCCTTCGACGCGGTGTACCAGCACATCGTGATGATGTCTGACGTGTTGTCAGATGGAATCATCAAACAATTCCCGCAAAGATTCTCACCCAAACTGACGACCACCCACTGAACCGGCTGATCCGAAACCAGGGATCCACCAACCCGGAGGTATCGTGCCAGAAATTGCACTTGACGGCGTCGTCGAGCGACTCGCCGGTCACAGCGATCCCTATTGGCTCGATTCGGCGTCCATCCCACGGTTCCCGCACGTTGAGCGCGATCTCACGGTGGACGTACTCATTGTTGGCGGCGGCATCACGGGTCTGACGGCGGCCTATCTCCTGGCGCGGGCCGGCCGCTCGGTGGCCGTCCTCGATCGCGACCGCCTCGGATCGGTGGACAGCGGTCACACGAGTGCGCATCTGACGGCGGTGACCGACCTGAGCCTGACCATCCTCGAGAAACGCTTCGGCCGCGATCATGCGCAGGCGACCTGGGATGCTGGATTTGCGGCCATCGCCGAGATCGATTCGATTGTTCGCGAGGAACAGATTCCCTGTGAATTCAGCTGGGTGCCGGGATATCTCTACAGTGCGGGCGAAAGCGGTTCGAGTGACGTGGCTGGTCTGCATGCGGACGCATCGCTGGCACTGGATCTGGGGTTCGATGCCGCGTTCGTCGAGGACATTCCGTGTGTGCATCGACCCGGCATCCGCTTCGACCACCAGGCCAAGTTTCATCCACGAAAATATCTCGCCGGGCTCACCCGCGCAGTGGCGGCCCTCGGTGGTCAATTGTTCGAGCACTCCACCGTGGAGGAGTTCACCGCGCGCCCACTTGGCGCGAAAGCCAACGGCCACACGATGACGGCGGACTACGTCATCGTGGCGACGCATTCGCCGCTCATCGGGAACACGCCTCATGCACGTGCCACGTGGTTGCAGACCAACCTGGCGCTCTACAGCAGCTACGTGGTCGCGGGCCGCGCTCCGAAAGGTGCGGTGCCCGAAGCGCTCTTTTGGAGTACGGCCGACCCGTACGCGTACGTGCGCGTCGATCCGCACCGCGACTACGACCTCGTGATGTATGGCGGAGAAGACCACAAGACGGGGCAGGAACCGGACACCGCAGCCTGCTTTCGCCGGTTGGAGCAGGCGCTGACGGTCCTGGTTCCTGCGATCGATCTGACTCATCGATGGTCGGGCCAGGTGATCGAGACATCAGATGGCCTCCCGTTTCTGGGAGAAACCGCCGAGCGGCAGTTCGTAGCGACCGGCTTCTCGGGTAACGGGATGACGTTCGGCACACTGGGGGCGATGATGGCGTGCGATCGCGTCCTCGGTCGTGCAAATCCGTGGCGGGATCTCTTCGCGCCAGACCGATCGTTCCGCAAGAAAGGCCTCTGGGACTACCTGCGGGAGAACAAGGACTATCCCTACTATCGCATGCGCGATCGGTTCGCCGGCACAGCGACCCGGTTCTTGCGCAGCATTCGACGCGGCCATGGCGCCGTCGTGGATCGGGATGGGCAGAAGGTCGCCGCGTTCCGCGACGACACCGGGGCGACGACACTCCGATCGGCCGAGTGCAGCCACCAAGGGTGCCTCGTCGTCTGGAATGACGCCGAACGCACGTGGGATTGTCCCTGCCATGGATCTCGTTTCAACCCGGACGGAGGCGTACTGGCTGGCCCTGCGCAGTCCCCACTCGATTCTCTGTCGGCTTCATCGCGCGATGTCCAGAAATGAACGGCGCCGAGGATTCCGACCGCGCAGAGTCATGAACGGCACTGAACACGGTTTCCGCCTGATATCGTCCTTGTCGATGATCACGGGGGACGCCGCCTGCCGCGCATTCAATGCCCCCATCGATATAAACGACGGACGGAACGGCGCCGGCGCACGCAGTCGTCGCAAGACGGCGAGTGCTACTCATGATGAGATCAGTTCTATGGTCAGTCCGAACGTGTCGAACGCGAACGCGGGGCTGCTGCCCTTCCGGGCTCCTTCGACGCCGCGCTTGCCGTTCACCCACACGCCGCTCTTCTGCTGCAGACGGCGCACAGCGGCGTCGAACGCCGCTTGATCGGCATAGCGGAACGCAAGGTGGTGAGGCGGGTTGCCACCGTGAGCGGATAGATGATCCGCCCAGGGGCTCGGCGCACCGACGGGCTCGATGAACTCCACGGCGACGCTCCCCGCCGTGATTTGTGCGGAGCGCATGTGCGCACCACGCTTGGCGTGCGCCGCGGGGAGGTAATCGATCGGCTTGACAGCCGCGAGCGCCGGCTCGGTGACGCCCAGCAGCGCGGCGAATCCTTTTATCGCAGGCTGCGCGTTTCGATATACCAATCCGACGTGATTCACCGGATTCGCCGCGAGGCGTTGAGGATCAGTCGGAGCAGGCGTCGGAGATGGCGAGGCCCCTCCCTGGACGATTTCCACCGTCGTCCCGATGACGGAAGTGAGATCGACGAACGCCACGCGTCCGCCCGGCGTCCCGATCGTCAGGACGCCGCCCTTCTTTTGCAACCCTTCGACGACCGAACTCACCGGCCCGTCGACTCCGAAGCCAATGTGCTGGATGCCCTGTCCATATTTGTCGAGAAACACGCGCGTTGGGCTGGGGGCGTCGACCGCCGGCTCGTCGAGCTCAAGAAAGAAATTCGGCATGTTGAGGAACGCGACGGTCCAACCGACCTTGCCGCCGCCAGCGGCGTCGAGCAACACCGCTCGCGTTGGCGGCGGATCGATGCCAAGGATGTCGGTGAATGTCCTGAGTGACGCCTGAATATCCCGCACGGCAACGGCGACGTGAGTCAATCGCGCGCCGGCGAGCGGCGCGGCCGCCTGCGCGTGTGCTCGATGGACGATGGGGGTCAGCGACAGCGCGGCGATGAGCGCTGCGACGAGCGCGGCCGAACGTTTCATGATGCAGACCTCACGAGCAGGATCTACGTCGGCTCAATCGACAATGGCTTGATAGACGGCCGTTTGAAACTCATCGGCGAAGCCACCAGAGCCGCCATCCGCCTTCTGAATGAATCGCAAATAGATCATGTCTTCCTTGGGATCGGCAGTCCAGGACACGCCCGTCGCGCCATTCCACCAATAGGAACCCACAGACGGCCCAAGGCCCGTCCTCTTTGTCTGCACTTCCAGGCCGAAACCAAAGCCGGCGTTACTGAAGAAGGAGTCACTGATGAAGAACTGCTTGAAGGGCACGGCGGTCAAGTGGTCTTGCGTCATCAGTTCCACCGACTTGCGTGACAGAAGACGGACACCATCGGCTTCGCCATTGTGCAGCAGCACGCGAGCAAACTTCAGGTAGTCATCGACGGTGGAGACGAGGCCGCCGGCGCCGGATGGAAATACCGGAGGCTCGGCAAGACGCCGCGCTGGGCTCCGGACGAGGCTTCCTGGCGTTGGTCCGGTGCCATAGGTTACGGCAAGCCGGGAACGCTTTGCCTCAGGCACCCAGAATGCCGTATCGACCATGCCAAGGGGTTTGAAAATACGCGTCTCCAAGAACTGGGCAAAAGGAATGCCCGCTGCCCGTGAGATCAGGACTCCCATCACCATGGAGGACGTGTTGTACAGGAACCGCTCGCCTGGGGCGGTGATGAGCGGAAGCTCCCCCAGACGCTTCATGTAGTCATCCGCGGTCTGGGTCGGTCCAGTTTGAACAGCGGCAAACGCCTTGGCGATGGGTGCGCTGTCCGGAATGCCTGCATAGCCTGTCTGGCCAAGGCCGATTCGGTAGGTGAGCAGATCGCGGACGGTGATCGGACGTGGTGAGTCGCGCACGTCACTGAGGGGGCCCGTGGGATCCTTCAGCACCTTGCGCTTCGCCAGTTCGGGAAGCAGTCGATCCACCGGCTCGTCAAGCCTGAGTTTGCCCTCTTCCACCAGCATCATCACGGCCACGGCGGTGATTGGCTTCGTCATCGAGGCGAGCACAAATATCGTGTCGCGCTTCATCGGCGTGCCGGCCTCTTTGTCCTGGAAGCCGCGTGCCGCAACGTGGGCAATTGTGCCGTGGCGGTAGACAAGAGCCACCGTACCTGCGATGTCGCCCTTGGCGACGGCCCTCTCCATGGCTGCAGTGACACGCTCGAGCCGCTGCGGTGACATGCCCGACTGACGGGACGGCGTCTTGGATTCCTGGCTGACGGCCGAACCACCAACGGCCAGCGCCAGCCCGATCGTGAAGATGCCAATCGCTGTGAATCTCATGGAGAACACTCCTCTCATCGAAACATATAGTGCGGCGTCTTGTGGTTCAGAATCGACTAGTTCGCCATGTGCCGGTCGAGAAAGCTGACGAGATCCCGAGCGAACGGTTGAGAATCTCGACGTAGCGCTTGCGTCCCTCGACGCTGGCCAGCGCCGGGAGCGGAATGCGGCGCTTGGTCCAATACAAGGTG
>JBGOTP010000158.1:0-11071 GCA_041476545.1 Vicinamibacteria bacterium
CCACGCCCATCGAATGGCCCTGCGTCGCGTCAAACCGGTTCGACACGAACTCGAACTCCGCGATCGAATCGCGGCTGTAGCGCGGCTCGGTCGTGCTCGTGACGCTGTTGGTGACCTGCTGGCCGTCCATGTTGATCTGGAAGGCGACCTGCGCGCGCGGGATCGGCGACTCGCCGCCCGCATTGGAGCGGCTCCCCGGCGCCAGCAGCGTCAGGTCCAGCCAGTTCCGGCCGTTCACCGGCAGATCCTGCACCTGCCGCTGATCGATGTTGCCGCTCACCGTCGACGAGGTCATGTCGAGGAGCGGCGCTTCGCCGGTCACCTTGACCGTCTCCTGCAAGGTCGAGGGCGCCAGTTGCAGATTCAGCACCGCCCGCTGGTTGACCTGCATCTGTACACCGGCTCGCTCGACGGTGCCAAACCCGGCCAACTCGGCGGTAAGCCGGTAGGTCCCGATCCGCAGGGGCAGACGGAACGCGCCTGCGCCATCGGTCACCGCGACGAACGTGTTCCCGGATTCTTCGTTAGTCGCCGTTAGCGTGACGCCAGGCAGCACGCCGCCCGTCGTGTCGGTGATTGTGCCGGTCACGGTCGCTTCCTGCGCATACACAGAAAGCGGTAATGTCAGGAAGATCGCAGTCACGAGTAGCCAGAGGATCTGTCGATTCATGACGGAGATCCCTCCTTGGGATCGAGTTGGTTGGTGGTGCCTGTATAGTGCCGACGCGAGACGCTGTCAATGCGTTTTCTTGGTGCACCTCGAAGGACCTCCGACCTCCCGATTGGGCCTGACTTGTGAGATTCTCTAGGCGACTGTTCGCGTTCTTGGAGGGCTCGGGACAATGTGCGCTCGATCGGTGAAACGGCGTCGCTTCAGGACCAAAACGCTCGCGAGAGTGTCGCACCTCGTCGGGGCCTTCTTGTCTGCCTACCTTGGACCCGGCATGGCCGTCGCGGCACAGGATCGACCGACGGAGTCGGTCGATCGCTTGGCGGATTGCGCCCGTCAACCGATGTCGGACTCGCGGCGCCCGACGTCCGGTCTCGTGCGCCCTTTCGACACGGCCGCCATGGGGTGTGCAGAACAAGATCCGCAGGGGAGCTCACCCGAGGTGGGACAGCACGAATACCCCAGCCTGCACTTCTCCGCCTTCGGCGACTTCAATTACGCGGCCACGAGCCGGCGCCGGCCCGAAGATGCGCGCGGCTTCAGCGAAGGCCAGTTCGCGATTCATCTGGCCTCGGAGCTGTCTCCGAGGGTGAATTTTTTCGGCGAGTTGACGCTTACGGCACGACCGGACGGGGGCACGGGCTCGCCTGCGGCACCCGGATTCAATCCTGAGGTGGAGCGCGCAATCATACGCTTCGATGAAAGCGACCGGCTCAAGGTGTCGTTCGGTCGCTATCACACGCCGATCAACTGGTGGAATACGGCGTTCCATCACGGCCAGTGGCTCCAGACGACGATCGGCCGTCCTGAAATGGTGCAGTTCGGCGGCCGTTTTCTGCCCATACATTTTGTCGGTGCTCTGGTCGAGGGTGCCGTGCCGGCGTCCGGCTGGCACGTGAACTATCAGGCAGGTCTCGGTAACGGCCGGGGATCGGTGATCAGCCGCGCCGGCGATCCGGGAGACAGCAACGGAAAGCGTGCCTGGCTGATGAACGTGTTTACCAAACCCGATCGCCCTTTCGGGCTTCAGCTTGGCGGCTCGGCGTATTTCGATACCGTCACGGTCGCAGGCGGGCGGGAATTCGGTGAGCAGATCGTTGCCGCGCACGCCGTGTGGCAGAAGGAAGATCCGGAGGTCATCGCGGAGATCGCCGGCGTCCGGCACGAAGAGAGCGGGCAGGCCGTGTCGACCTGGAGTCACGCCTTCTACATCCAGACGGCCTACCGCCTGCCCGTGCTCGATCGGCTGTGGAAGCCGTACTACCGTTTTGAAAAGATCGCTGTCTCGAGATCAGACCCTGTGTTCCTGACCGTGTCGATGCTCGATGAGTCGATCGTGGGCGTGCGGTACGACGCGTCAACGTACGTCGCGATCAAGGGAGAATACCGCGTCCTTCGTCGGATCGTGGGGAGCCCGCTCACCCGTGGCGGCTTCGTGCAGGTCAGCTTCACGTTTTGATGGACGCCACCATGCTGCCATGGCGATATTCAGGGCTGCTCGCGCTGCTCCTGGCAATCGGCCTCGTGTTCGGCGGCGCGTCGCGGGCGTGGAGCCAAACCCCCGGCGACGTCGCCGTGGTCGTCCATCCCGATGTGGCCATCGACAACCTGTCCTTTGCAGAGCTCCGCCGGATCGTCCTCGGAGATCGAGAATTCTGGCCGTCGAGCATTCGCATCGTGTTGCTGGTGCGGGCGCCGGTCGCCCACGAACGCGACGTCGCTGTGAAAACCGTGTGTCAGATGACCGAGGCCCAGTTCCGGCAACACTGGATCGCCAAGGTCTTTCGTGCGGAGACTCCCACCGCGCCGAGAATCGTGTACTCCGGGGAGATGGCGGCCGACTTGGTCAGGCGAATGCCGGGCGCGATGACGTTCCTCGACGCGTCGAATGCGGTCGGAGGTCTGAAGGTGCTGAAGATCGACGGAAAGCTTCCGGGCGAGCCCGGATACCTTCTGCGCTGAATGCCGGCTCTCAGCGAAGCGACGATCCGCGCGGGACGCCGACCTTGTTCAGCAGACGCTCGAAGCGAGGATCGCCACGCAGCGGCTCGAACCACGGCGCGACGCGAAGCTGGACCATTGAAAAGTCGTGCTCTTCATATGCACGCTCCAATGACTGGAGCGCGCGACTTGTCTCGCCGCGGGCGGTATAGATGAGCGCCGCCGCCGATGCTGGAACGTACTCGCGTTCCGCAAGCTTCTGAAGGTCGCGAAGCACGTCCTCAGCTTCCTTCATGGCGCCCTTCAGGGCATACACTGATCCCAAATGCCCCATGATCACCGGACTACCCTCGGACAACGCGAGCGCGGTCCTCAATTCCGAAACGGCGTCGTCGTACCGGTGTGCCTGCGCGTCCTCGATGCCCAATCCGCGATGTGCGGCGACCGAGTTCTGATCGAGCTCGAGGGTCTTGCGAAACTGATCGACCGCTTCACTGTGCCGTCCGGCATACAGCAATGCCCAGCCGAGATCGCTGTTGATGATCGGGGACAGCGGTTCGATTTCTAGCGCGCGCTTCCCCTCGGCAACCGCCTCGTCACGACGATCGAGCATCGCCAGATACATCGCGTACTCATTGTGCGCGAAAGCGGAAGTTGGATTGAGGGCGATCCCTTGAGTGAACTCGCGCGCGGCGGCTGGCCAGTCCCAGTCGAGCCAGAGCTTGATATGGCCGAGGGCGACGTGGGCCTCTGCCAGATCCGGGTCGATCGCGAGGGCCTTTTCCGCCGCCATCTTGGCCGACGGGATCGCCTCCACCCAATAGGTGCCGAGCAAGAGGTTAGAGTCTGCGAGGCCCGCGTACGCCACCGCGTACTTCGGATCCTGATCGATCGCCTGCTGGAAATATTCAATCGCCTTCTTGTAACCCGCAATCGTGCCCTTATTCCAATGAAAGCGTCCCTGCAGATACAGCTGGTACGCTTCGGCGTTCTGCGTATCGCGCCTGGTTGCGCGCTTGATGTCTTCACCAGTCAGCCGGAACCGCAGCTTGTCGAAGATATCAGCGGCGATTTGATCCTGCACGGCGAGGATGTCGGTGAGCGGCCTGTTGTACTGCCCTCCCCAGAGCTGCGCTCCGTTCGCGACGTCCACCAAGTCTGCCTGGATGACGAGGCGTCCGCCTCGGACGGCCGCTCTGCCGGTGATGACTGCCTTGACATTCAAATCCTTTCCGATCTTCTGCGGATCCAGATCACGGCCCTTGTACTTGAACGCCACGCTTCTCGCGCTCACGCGGAGGCCCGACAGCTGCGACAGGCTGTTGATCAGCGTTTCGGTGATGCCGTCGGTGAGGTACTCGATATCGCCCGTGGCGCCGGTCGCTGTGAACGGCAAGACAGTGACAGAGTCGATCGATTGGCTCGTCGCCGGGAGGAGCCGGATGCCAACAGTGGCTGCAAGAGCGATCACGACCAGCAATGCGCTCCCCCACACCGCGCGGCGCCGCCAGAGCGAGAAGCCCGCCGCCGATAGCGAAGCTGGCTGCGCGACAGCGCGGGCCGAGTCGGTCTCGCGCTTCAGCCGCTTCAAATCAGCGCGCAGTTCTCCGGCAGTCTGGTACCGGAGGTTGCGATCCTTTTCCAGCGCCTTCGAAATAATGTGCTCGATCTCGGCAGGCATTCGCGGGTTGTGCACTGTCGGGCGCACAGGCGCGTCGTGGAGGATCGCGTCAAAGATCAACGCGGTAGTCCGTCCCGTGAACGGTTCGTACCCTGTCGCCATCTGGTAGAGCACGACGCCGAAAGAGAACAGATCGCTGCGCGTGTCGAGATCCTCGCCGCGGACCTGTTCCGGAGACATGTATGACACCGTCCCCAGGGTCATACCCGAGCCCGTCGTCCGGTCGGTCGTCGCCACCGTCGATGCGCCGGCGCGCGCGTGCGCGGCCAGTTTCGCGAGCCCGAAGTCGAGAACCTTGGCTTGGCCTCGATCGGTGACGAAAATATTCGCGGCCTTGATGTCACGATGGACCATGGCCTGTGAGTGGGCGGCGTCGAGCGCGTCGACAATCTGCACTGCGAGATCCAGCAGCAGGTCGAGCGGTACCGCCGCGCCGCCGATGACCTGACGCAGCGTGCGTCCCTCCAGTAGCTCCATGACCACGAAAGGCTGACCGTTGTGCTCGCCGATGTCATATACCGAGCAGATGTTCGGATGATTGAGCGAGGACGCCGAGCGGCTCTCCCGCTGGAACCGATCCAGCGCAGCGGAATCTTCGCAGAGCGCTGGGGCCACGAACTTGACGGCGACGTGACGGCCAAGGCGGATATCCTCGGCGCGATAGACCACACCCATACCGCCTTCGCCAATTTTGTCGATGATGCGATAGTGCGCGACGGTCGAACCAAGAATCATATGGGGTGGGCGGATGGTAGAGTCGGCACCCGACCAAGTCAAGGGATCGTTGATTGAGGGTAGAATCGGCGCCAGCCAAAATGCCCTGTCGGGGTCGCCCATACGCGCGCGATTTTCAAAGGGGAGCTCCAGATGCCAAGGTTCACGTTCCGGCTCAATGGCCGCGCAGTCGCCGTGGACAGCTGGGATCCGGCGCAGCCGCTCCTCTACGCGCTTCGCGGCCCGCTGGCGCTGCACGGGCCGAAGTTCGGCTGCGGCCTCGGACAATGCGGAGCTTGCACGGTCCTGGTCGACAAGACGGCTACACGTTCGTGCACGCTGCCTGTGAGCGTCGCGGCAGGGCGCGACATCACCACGCTCGAGGGACTCGGCACGCCTGAGAAGCCGGATCCGGTGCAGGCCGCGTTCATCGCCGAGCAGGCGGCCCAGTGTGGCTACTGCACCAACGGCATGATCGTGGCCGCCAAGGCGCTGCTGTTGCGGACGCCGAAACCAACGCTCGAGCAAATCAAGCAGGGATTGGCGGGTAACCTTTGCCGGTGCGGGACGCATACACGCATCCTGCGCGCGGTCATGCGCGCCTCACAGGCGTAGTCATGCAGACACCTGCTTCGATCTCGCGGCGCGACCTGCTGAAAGCGGGCGGCGCCCTCGTCGTGAGCTTCGCGTTTGCCGTTGGGCCGCGCCGATCCGAGGGCCGGGGTGCGGCGCAGACGCCTGCCTCGTCCAATAACGCCAGACCGCTCGATCCAGGCGAGGTCGACGGCCTGCTGGCGATTCATGCCGACGGTTCCGTCACCCTTTATACAAGCAAGGTGGATGTCGGAACCGGCATGCGCATGGCGCTGGCACAGATGGCCGCCGAGGAGCTCGGTGTGGCGCCGGCGCGTATCTCAGTCGTCGAAGGCGACACCAGCCTGTGCCCCGATCAGGGCGGCACCGGCGGGAGCACGGGTCTAACGCGCGGAGGAACGGAGATCAGAGCGGCCGCCGCGACCGCACGGCGCGCGCTGCTGGCGCTCGGTGCCGCGGAGCTCAATCGCCCGGCTGCCGGACTGACGATCACCGACGGCGAGGTGCGGCCGTTGGCAGGCGGACCCGGCATCGGCATCGGCACGCTGATCGGCGATCGGCGATTCGCGCTCAAGGTCGACAGCATGGCGCCGCTCACGCCCGCGGCACGCCACACGTCCATCGGCAAGCCGCTGCTGAGACCGGACGTGCCGGACAAGTGCACCGGACGTCACATGTACATCCAGGACTTCACGCTGCCCGGCATGCTGCACGGCCGCGTCATCCGCCCACCCGCGATCGGCGCCACCCTCATCTCCGTGGATGAATCGTCTATCCGCGGAATCCCGGACACGCGCCTCGTCCGAGTCGAGAGCTTCCTTGCCGTCGTCGCGAAGGACGAGTGGGCCGCGGTGCGCGCGGCCACTGCGCTGAAGGCCACGTGGACCAACTGGGAAGGGCTGCCGGGCCATCAGGGTCTCGACCGCTATTCCCGCATGGCCGCGCTCGATCGGGATCAGTCAATTGTCAATCGCGGCGATGCGCCGGCCGCCATGCGAGGTGCGGCGAAGACGTTGTCGGCGACGTACTTCTGGCCGTTCCAGAGCCACGCATCGCTCGGCCCGTCATGCGCCGTTGCCGATGTGCGCGCCGATGGGAGCGCGACCGTCTGGAGCGCGTCGCAGGGGACCCACGGTCTTCGCACCAACCTGGCGAGAGTGTTCGGCCTGCCGCCGGACAAGATGCGCGTCATCTTCCTCGACGGCTCGGGATCCTACGGCACGAACGGCACGGACCACGTCGCGGCCGACGCCCTCCTGCTGTCGAAGACCGTCGGCCAGCCTGTTCGTGTGCAGTGGATGCGACACGACGAGCATGGCTGGGATCCGAAAGGACCGCAGCAGTTGCTTGATGTCCGTGCCGGGCTCGACGCCGCCGGACGAATCGTCGCCTGGGAAACCGAGATGTGGGTGCCGAACGCCGCGCCGGGATCACGCGCGCTCCTCGCCGCCGACGCCGCGCGGATTCCTCAGGAGCACGGCACGGGATCCGGCGCCATCACGCAGAACGGCGAGCCTCCCTACGACGCAGACAACATCCGCGTCGTCGCGCACTTGATCAAGGAGACGCCGCTGCAGCTGTCGAATCTCCGCGCGCCGGGCAAGATTGCGAACGTGTTCGCGGTGGAAGGGTTCACCGACGAGCTCGCCGTGGCCGCTGGCGTGGACCCGGTTGAATTTCGCATGAAGCGCCTGACCGATCCGCGCGCGATCGAAGCAATAAGCCGAACGGCCTCCGCGTTCCGCTGGGAGACGCGGACCTCACCCAATCCCCGCGCGAGGCAGGGCAACCTCCTCGTCGGCCGCGGCATCGCGTACATGCGCTATAAGCAGAACGAGAACTACGTCGCGATGGCGATGGAGGTCGCGGTCGATCCCGCGAGCGGCAACATCCAGGTGCGGCGCGTCACCTGCGCACACGACTGCGGGCTCATCGTCAATCCGGACGGATTGCGCAACCAGGTTGAAGGGTGCATCGTGCAGACGCTCAGCCGGACGCTGCACGAGGAAGTCACGTTCGACCGCTCGCGTGTGACGAGCGTCGACTGGGCGAGCTATCCGATTTTGAGGTTCCCGGAAGTGCCCGCGATTGACGTGATCCTGATCAACCGCCCGGACCAGCCGCTGCTTGGCGCGGGAGAAGCCGCGACCGCACCCGTGGCCGCGGCGGTGGCCAACGCGGTGTTCGATGCGACTGGAGTGAGGCTGCGCACCGCGCCATTCACACCCGAGCGTGTGAAAGCGGCGCTTCACCCCTGAGGACACGAATGCAGACACCACGGAAGCTCCGGTGCTTCACCTTCGGCGGCATTCTCGTGGGCGTGTGCCTTTGCGTAGCAACCGTACCGGCAGCCGCACAGTGGGTGAGCTATCCGACGCCCGGCATCCCACGTACCCCTGACGGCAAGCCGAATCTCACCGCCGCTACACCCAGAACGAGGGACGGCAAACCTGATTTGTCTGGAATTTGGGTCCGGGTTGCGCCGCCGACCGCGCCGACGTCCAACCCTGTCGGTCCTGACCTGAGGGATTTCATGCCCGCGGGAGCCGTAATCCCGATGCAGCCGTGGGCCGAAGTGCTTTACAAGGAACGCTCGGCCAATTTTGGAGGCGGCAGACCGTCGGAGCGATGTCTGCCACACGGTATTCCGGATGCAATGTTGCCAGGTGCCTTGATCAAGATCGTGCAGACGCCCGGGCTGACGATATTGCTCTACGAAGAATTCAATCACTTCCGGCAGGTGTTCACGGATGGCCGGCCGCTTCCGCCAGTCACACCAGATACACAGCCAGCATGGCTTGGTTACTCGGTCGGCAGATGGGAGGCGGACACCTTTGCGATCGAATCCAGCGGTTTCAACGACCAGACGTGGCTCGATGACTGGGGTCTCCCTCATACCGAGGCGATGCGCACTGTAGAACGATTTCATCGCACCGACTTCGGGCACATGGAGACGGCGATCACTATTGACGATCTGAAGGCGTATACCAGACCGTGGTCCGCGACGGTCCGTTTTAATCTGCAGCCTGATACCGAATTGATTGAAGACATTTGCGAAAACGAGCAAGACCGCGCTCACAGCGGAGTCAAGTAGTGGATCTTGGCGACACCGTTTCTGAAGACGGAGCCCAATCATGAGACAACGCCGCATGGTCGCATTTTTTGCAGCAGCCAGCGTGATGCTGATGGCAGCGCGGGTGTTTGCGCATCACTCATTCGCGGCCGAGTTCGATTCGAACAAGCCGATCGTGCTCACCGGCGCGGTCACGAAAGTCGAGTGGACGAACCCGCACGCCCACTTTTACGTCGATGTCAAAGATCCGAGTGGCACAGTCGTCAATTGGAATTTCGAACTCAATGGTCCGAACGGACTGTTGAGACGCGGATGGACGCGAAACTCATTGAAGCTTGGCGACGTGGTTACGGTAGATGGCTTCCTCGCGAAGGACGGCTCTCATTACGTGAATGCGGTGACTGTCAAGTTGAGCGACGGCCGGAAGATGTTTGCGGGTTCATCCGGGGACGCCGCACCGTCGCAATAAATATCCACGCCATCCGTGCTGCCCTATCTTGACTTCTCGAATCGCGGCGCGCAGGATTTGCTGGATGGAGGTGTCAAGATGGTAGGCAAGGTGGTGGGGGTTGCCGTTGCCGTGGGCTTGAGCGTATCCGTGACAGCCATACCCGCACGGGCACATCACTCATTTCCTGCGGTTTTCGATGCAGATAGTCCGGTGACGGTGCAGGGCGTCATCGCCGAGGTCAAGTTGGCAAATCCGCACTCGTGGTTTTACATCGATGTGACAGATGCAACCGGCAAGGTGGCGCGTTGGGGGTTTGAAGGCGCGACTCCGACCTCGCTCATCCGGAGCGGCGTCAAGCCGGGCACCTTCAAGGTTGGGGATCAGGTCACGGTGAAGGGCTGCCACGCGAGGGATACCTCGGTAAACATTGGAGCGGCGCGAGAGATCGTCCTCGCGGACGGGCGGTCCTTTATCGTTGGGCCCAAGGGCAACGAGCCAAACTGAGGGTACTAAGGCGAGGAGATGTTCAACATGAAGCGCGCTGTGATGACTTCTTGGCTGACTAGCGGAACCGTGATTGCGATCGTGTCTCTTGCTTTCCTCGCATCCGGACCTGCGTCGGCCCAGTCTGCAAACGGAGCCGGCGCGGCGAACGCGGCGCCCGCCGGGCCTGCGCCACGCATGGCGGATGGGCATCCGGACCTCTCTGGAGTGTGGTGGCCCGGGCGCGATCTCAACCCACAGACTTCCACCACCCAATACGCTCCCGGTAGAGACGAGGGCACGTCAATCGTCGGGCGTGATTCGTTTGGAAGTCTTTACCAACCGTGGGCCATGGCGAAGGCCAAGACCCTCAGCGACAAAGATGACCCTGCTCTGCATTGCATCCCGAGTCTGATGGGCCCACCTCCTTTGGCTGGCAACGGCTTGGTCGGGCAAATTGTTCAGACCCCTAAGTTCGTGATTCTGCTGATCGAGACCTATCACGGCTTCCGCATCGTCCCGACTGATGCACGGCCACATCGAGACGATGTGTTGCCGTCGTACCTGGGCGACTCGGTGGGCCACTGGGAAGGGGAGACGCTGGTCGTCGACACCACGAACTTCAACGACAAGAACTGGGTCCACCACCATGGCGATGTGAGCTTTCACTCTGATGCGTTGCACATGATCGAACGCTATCGTCGCGTCGACGCGGAGACGCTCGAAGTGGAAGTGACCCTCGAAGATCCCGTGGTGCTCACCGGACTTTGGAAAGCGAGGAAATCAACTTTGAAGCTCGCGCCGTTCGACGCCATCATGGGAACCGTTTGCGAGAACACCGAGACTGCGGCGCTGATGGAGAACGCGGCCAAGGGCAACTACGGGCGCAAGAAGTAATCGAGCTACAGACTGCGGGGCAAGCCACCCCGCGCCTGCCACTTTGCCTTCAATGCCGCGCGGTCGACTTCCTGTCCCCGGAGGTACACCCTGTTGATCGTCCGCGTGTTGGCAATGCTCTCGAGAGGATTCGCGTCGAGCACGCTGAAATCGGCGCTCTTACCCGCCGCCACTATCCCGGTATTGAGCTGTGCGACGGCGGCCGAATCGCGCGTCGCCGCGACGATGGCCTCCGAGGGCGTCATGCCCATCGCAACCATGGCTTCCAGGTCCAGGTGGTTGAAATAGCCGATCCAGAACCTGGTCTGCCCGGTGTCGGTGCCGTTGACGATCCGGATCCCCGCCGCTCGCAGCTTCATCGCATTACGGCCGTCCGCCTCGAAATCCCGGCGGGCGCGCGTGACGTCCTCTGGCGTCATCTTCTTCAGCGGGTCGCCCCAGTGCTGCTCGATGCCCTGGGCAGGATAGGCCGCTCGCAGCAGCGGGTCGTCGAGCCACGCCGGCCGTGTGCCGCCCTGCATGTCCATCCAGGCCGAGATGAGCGACGGCGTCATCCAGATGTTCGGC
>JBGOTP010000159.1:0-11004 GCA_041476545.1 Vicinamibacteria bacterium
CAGAACATGGAGAACTACGGCGTGCCGCCCGACGTGTACGTCGACAACACGCCGGCCGATTTTCTCAAAGGCCGCGACATGCAGATCGAAAAGGCCGTCGAGGTGCTGAAGGGGGAGATCGCCGGGAAGAAGACGTCCTCGGCGCAGCAGCAGTAGCATCGTTGCGCGTGCGGACGTAGCGCGAGCCACGCGCGACAGGTACACGAACATGATGAGTGATGTGAAATTCGCGCTGCGGTCGCTGATGCGGGTCAAGGGGCTCGCGATCGCGGTCGTGCTCACGCTGGCCCTCGGCATCGGCGCCAACGCCGCCATCTTCAGCATCGTCCGTGGCGTCCTGCTGCGACCGCTGGTCAACCGGGACGAAGCGCACCTTATCTATATCCGCCAGAGCGCGCCCGGTGTCGGCACGGAGAACACGACGTTCTCGGTTCCCGAAATCGACGAACTGCGCGCCGGCCTGAAGCACGTCACCGGCCTCTGCGGCTTCTCCACGATCGGCTTTACGATGGTCGGCCTTGGCGACCCGCAGCAGGTGCGCGCGGGCGTCGTCGACGGCGCGTACTTCGAGACGATGGGACTGCATGCGGTGCTGGGCCGGTTGATCAACGCCGGAGATGACGGCCCGAACGCGGCAGGCGTCGCGGTCCTCACGCATCGCTTCTGGTCCACGACGCTGCACGCGGACCCCGGCGTGATTGGCAAGCAGATTCGGCTCGGATTGCGACCGGCAACGGTTGTCGGCGTCCTCGAGCCGTCGGTGCCCTATCCGTCCGAGACCGAGTTGATCGCGAACGTCGTCGTGAGCCCGCATCACCTGTCCGCGACGATGGTCACGGGGCGCGAGCACCGGATGACGGAAGTCTTCGGCCGGCTCGCGCCCGGCATGACGCTCGACCAGGCGCGCGCGGAGTTGACGGCCGTTCATAGCGGAATCGTTCACGCGCATCCCGAGGCGTACCAGACGAAAGCGAACTTCACGATCAACGCCGTCCGCCTGCGCGATCAGATCACGTCTAAAGCGCGGACGGTACTGCTCGTGCTGCTCGCCGCGTCAGGCTTGATGTTCATCATCGCGTGCTCGAACGTCGCGAACCTGATCCTCGCGCGGACCGTTCGGCGCGAGTCGGAACTCGCCGTTCGCGCGGCGCTCGGCGCGTCGACCGGCGCGCTGCGGCGGACGCTGCTCGCCGAGTCGCTGGTGCTGTGCGGCGCGGGCGGGTTGCTCGGCGTCGCGATCGCGCAGCCGATGGTAGCCGTGCTCTCGCGCTACGCCGCGCGGTTTTCCGTCCGCGCGCTCGATCTGCAACTGGACTGGACGATGATGGCCGTTGGCGTCGGCCTGGCGCTGGCGTCCGCCGTGCTGCTCGCGTATGTGCCGCGCCTGCCGTCGACGGATTCGAGGCACGGCCTCGGTCTGGCGAACGGCAGCCCGCGAACGACGAGCACGGCGAATCGCAAACTGCGGGCGTTCGCGGTTGTGCAGGTGGGCGCGTGCTTCATGCTGCTCGCCGGCGCCGGTATGCTGCTCCGCACGCTGATGGCGTTGCAGAAGTCCAACCCGGGCTTCGAGACGCGACAGGTGCTGGCGGTCAATGTGCCGGTGATGTCGTTCGGGAGATCCGGCGACCAGATTCGCGATTTCTATCGCGAGATGCGGCGCCGCGTCAGCGACATTCCTGGCGTCGCGCAGGTGGCCGTCGCGGCCGGCGTTCCGTGGCGCGATTCCGGTCTGGGTCTTGCGTTCACCGTCGAGGGCTGGCGGCGCGGGAAGGACGAGGACGATCCGCACGGACGGCAGCGCTCGATTTCGCCGGGCTACTTCGCGGCGCTCAACATCCCGATTGTCGAAGGGCGCGATTTCACCGACGCCGACGGCAGCAAGGCGGAGAGCGTGGTAATTGTCAGCGCCGCCCTGGCGCAGCGGCTCTTTCCCGGCCAAAGCGTGCTCAACCGGCACCTGAGCTGGACGGATCCGATCGTCAAGTTCATCGGCGTCAGCGCGGAAGGACGCCGCATTGTCGGCATCGCCTCGGACATCAACGACGAGGAGATCGGCGGTCCGCCGATCATGATCATCTATCAGCCGTTCGAACAAGCGACGCTCGGCGGCCGACTTTTTGTGCACGCGCGGACGGATCCGTACGCGCTCGTGCCGCAGATCACACGGACGGTGCGGGAGATGGCGGCGGCGGATCAGCCGATCGAGCGCGCGGCGACGCTGGAAGACGTACGCGCGGACGTGCTGTCGCCGAACCGGCTGAACACGATCGTGTTCGGCGGCTTCGCGGCGGTGGCGCTGCTGATTTCGGTCGTCGGCGTCGCGGGCGTCCTGGCATTCTCGGTCAGCGGCCGGATGCGCGAGTTCGGCATCCGGATGGCGATCGGATCGCAACCGCGCGCGATCCTGGCCGGCGTCCTGCGGGAAGGCCTGTGGATGACAGGGGTCGGCATCGTTGCGGGAGCCGCCGGCGGACTCGTGATGTCGCGTATCGTCGGCAGCGTGATCGGCGAGGTGCAGCTGCCGGGTCCGTTGCCCACGATCGGCGCCGCGCTCGTGCTTCTCGTCGCAGCTCTCGGCGCCGCGGTGTGGCCGGCCGCGCGAGCCGCGCGGGTCGACGTCGTCCAGGCTTTGCGGGCCGACTAGAGTAGCCTTGGGAAACAATCAGCTCTCAGGTTTCAGCTCTCAGCTCTCAGCTTCTGGAAGTACTCCACAATGCTGGTCGTCAGCGCCGGAATCGTATAGTGCGCCGGCATGATCGATGTCTGTATCGCGTAGTGCGTGGCCGCAGCCGCGGTCACCGGGCCGATGGAGGCGACAACGGTTGAGCGGAGGAGGTCGGCGGCCGGCTCGGCTCCCAGGACTTTCACGAACGCACGCACGGCCGAGGCGCTCGTAAAGGTGACGACATCGATCTGGCGATCGAGCAGCAGCCGATAGATGTCGAGATCGCCTTCGCGGTCGAATTCGGCGGGCACAGTGCGATAGGCGACGACTTCCGTGACCTCGGCGCCCATGTTCCGCAGCGCGTCCGCGATCACCTCGCGGCCGATGTCAGCACGGGGCAGCAGGACCCTCAGTCCACGCACGTCGCCCTGCTGCGACATGGCGTGACCGATCCGCTCGGCGCGGTACTCGGCGGGGACGAGGTCGACTTTCAGGCCGTTCCGCGTGAGGCGCTCGGCCGTCACCGGTCCGACGGCGCACAGCTTCACGCCGTGCAGCGCGCGCACGTCGAAGGGCGACGCGAGCAGTCGCGACATGAACGCCTCCACCGCATTCGCGCTCGAGAACACGATCCAGTCGAACCGGCCAGCGCGCGCGCACACTTCGTCGAGCGGACGGTAGTCCTCCGGCGGCAGGATGCGGATCATCGGCGCCTCGATCGCCTCGGCGCCGAGCGACTCGAGCAACTCCACGAACTCCGCCGCATCCTCGCGGGGCCGCGTGACGAGGATCCGCTTGCCGAATAGCGGCCTCGCATCGAACCATCGCACGTGCTCCCGCAGCGCGGCCACACGCCCCACGACGAGAATGGCCGGCCGGCGGTCGCCCGATTGCCGCACCGTGCGGGCGATGTCGTCGAGTGAACCCGTGATCGTCTCTTGCGTCGGCAGCGTGCCGTTGTAGACGAGCGCGGCGGTGTCGCCGGGCGGCCGTCCGTGCGAGACGAGCGCGGCGAGCACGTGCGGCAACTGATCGGGTCCGACGTAGCAGACGATCGTGCCGTCCAGACGGGCGAGGCTCGTCCAGTCAATCGGGGGCAGTGCCGTGCTTCCATCCTCGTGACCGCGCACGAACGTGAGCGTGTCGCCGCCACCAGCATAGGTGAGCGGCACTCCGGCGTAGCTCGCTGTGCCGATGCCGGCCGGAATCCCCGGCACGACTTCGAAGCGCACGCCCTGTTCGTGCAGGAACAGCGCCTCGGCGCCGCCGCTATCGAAGACGAACGGGTCGCCCCACTTCAGGCGGGCGATCGTCTTCCCCTCGCGTGCCTTCTCGGAGATGAGATAGCAGATGGCTTCCTGATCGAGCGGTTGCGGCGACGCGAGGCCGACATCGATCTTCTCGGCGTCGGCGCGCGCGTGACGCAGCAGCCGAGTGTGTACTGAATGGTCGTATAGCACGACGTCGGCTGCCATGAGGCACTGCAGGCCCCGGACCGTGATGAGCCCTGGATCGCCTGGGCCGGCGCCGATGATGTACACGATGCTTCGCATTTGTTACCGTTGAATGCCTCTCGCCTTGTCGTGGGCGTCGCTGTCCTGCGCTCGCTGCGCATCCGCCAGAATGTCGCCCGCGCCCTGGGCGATGAGTTGCGCGGCCACGCGGGCGCCGATCGCCTTCGCATCCTGTCCGGGCCCCGTGCCGGCGGCGCGGACCAGGCGGCTGCCATCGAGCGCGACCACAACGGCCACGAGCTCGATCGCGTCGTTGTTGTCAGGGTCTCCAGGGCCGGCGGTTCCGGCGGGTGATGCCAGTGCGCCGATCGGCGTCTGACAGCCTCCGCCGAGCGCGTCAACGAGCGCGCGCTCGGCTGCCAGCGCCGCCCCTGCCCGTCGGTCGTCTATTCGCGCGACCACGCGCCGGACCTCATCCTCACCCTGGTCGTCGCCGGTGCGAATCTCGATGGCGACGATCCCCTGTCCGGGAGCCGGTACGCACACGTCGACCGGCAGGGCGAACGAGATGCGGGACGCGAAGCCGAGGCGGCGAAGACCCGCCGCGGCCAGGACGAGCGCATCATACTCACCAGCATCGACTTTGCGGAGCCGCGTGTCGAGATTGCCGCGGATCTGAGCGAAGCGCGCACGCGGGAAGACTTGCATCAGCTGCGCCACGCGGCGCACGCTCCCAGTCCCGATCGAGGGTGCGGCTCCGATCGCGGCAACAAGGTCCTCAAGACGCGCAAGGGTTAAGGGCTGAGGGCCGACGGACAAGGGCTGAGGGCTAAGGGCTGAGGGCTGGGAACCGAGAGCTGAAAGCTGATAGCCGACAGCTGAAGGCAGCACCACCGCATCACGCGGATCTTCGCGCGGAAGGACTCCGCCGATCGCCAAGCCTTCAGGCAGGATGGCTGGCATGTCCTTGCTACTGTGCACCGCGAGGTCAATCTCATCCCGGAGCAGCGCGTCTTCGATCTCTTTGACGAAGAGCCGCTTGCCGCCGATTTCCGAGAGTGGCGCATCCTGCAGGCGGTCTCCCGACGTCTTGATGACGACGATGCGGCAGGCCGGTCCGCCCGTTTTGGCGATCTGGGCCGCCACGGCGTTGGCCTGCCACAAGGCCAGCCGGCTGCCGCGCGTACCGAGTCTCAGTTCTGGAACGGAAGGCACGGTAGGGATCTTAGCGTCCTGAGCCGCCGGAGGATCGACTCTTGGGTCCGGGAAACGGTTCGACCCGACCTCGGGGCCGGCGTTCGCCTTCGGCGCCCTCGAGGTTGTCCAGCCCCCAAAGACGGGTCACAACCTCGGCGTAGTTGCCGACGGTGTCTGGGTCGCCTCCGAGCGCCTTGAGCTGCTCGGTGGGCTTCAGGAGCAGCTTCTCGATGATGAGATGCGTGATGTCCTCGAGCCGTTCCTTCGCTTCAGGAGGCAACGTGGCCAGTTTGGGCTCGAGCCGATCGATTTCGGACCGGCGTACCTGTTCGAAGTGATTGCGTAGAGCCACGACGGTTGGAATCGCACCGCGCGACCGGAGCCACTGGGCAAACTTGTCGACCTCCTCGCTGATGATGGCCTGAGCCCGGGCGATTTCGCCTTCCCGCCGCGCCATGTTCTCGCGCACGGTGATCTGCAGGTCGTCGATGTTGTAGAGGAAGACCTGCTCGATTTCTCCCGCCTCGGCTTCGACGTCTCGCGGCATGGCGATGTCGATGATGAAGAGCGGCCGGTTCCGGCGCGGCCGCATGACGGCTTCGACGTGGGCCTTTGTCAGGATCGGCGATAGGGCGCCGGTGGCGGTGATGACGATGTCGCTCGCGCTGAGGACGGCGTCGATGTCTTCCCAGGGAGCGACCGACGCGCCTCCGATGGCCTCGGCCGTTCGCGTGGCATGCGACATGGTCCGGCTGACAATGGTGACGCGACCGACGCCTTGGGATTTCATGTGCAGGGCGGTAAGCTTGCCCATCTCGCCTGCGCCCACGACGAGTATATCGCGGCCGTTCAGACCGCCGAAGATCTTGCGCGCGAGCGCGACGGCGGCGAATCCGATCGACACGGCACCCGACCCGACGCCGGTTTCCGTACGCACCCGTTTGCCAACGCCAAATGACGAGTGGAACAGGCGGTTGAGGAGCGGTCCCACCGTCTGTTCCGCGGTCGCGGTCGTGAGCGCTTCTTTCACCTGTCCGAGAATCTGCGGCTCGCCGACGACCAGGGAGTCCAGGCCCGAGGCCACACGAAACAAATGACGGGTGACGTCGAGATCGACGAGGTCGTACAGGTGCGGCTTGAGGGTTGCCGCATCCAGGCCGTGGAAGTCGGTGAGAAAGCTCGCCAGATCGGCCCGTGCCGGTTCGGCATCGTCGCACACAGCGTAGATCTCGGCCCGGTTGCAGGTCGACACGACCACTGCTTCGCGGGCGCAGCCGCGGGCGGCAAGCGCGCGTACAGCGGAGGCGACGCCGCCTGCATGGAAATCGAGCCGCTCCCGCAGTTCAACGGGCGCCGTGCGGTGACTAATGCCTACGAGGAGCAGATGCATTCACAGTTCTAAAAGTCATGACTATTCGTCACGAAATAGCTGATCGGCACGAAATTCAACAGCACGATCACAAAACCAATCGCCGACAGATATGC
Source organism: Vicinamibacteria bacterium (assembly GCA_041476545.1). Lineage (GTDB taxonomy): Bacteria > Acidobacteriota > Vicinamibacteria > Vicinamibacterales > CAVVIG01 > JBGOTP01. The sequence continues at coordinate 6,805 of JBGOTP010000159.1, forward strand.
AGCGCGCCGGCCGCCCCAGCCGATACGGCGGGCGGCAAACACCTCGAAGGAATACACCAGCCAGCAGACCAGCGCGACGAAGATTTTCGGATCGAGCAGCGATATGGCCTGCACGCGGGGATCGGCGATGCCGGCCGCGTCGCCGCGCGCATTGGACGTCCAGATGACACCGACGACCAATCCGACGGTGAGAAAAATCCAGCCGAGGGCAATGGCACGCTGATTCATCGAGTCGAGGACTTGCAGAGAAGGCAGGCGCGCGTAGAAGAAGCCCAGGTGCTTCGCCTTGATTTCCTTGAAGAGGAGGACGTAGGTCACGCCAATCATGCAGGCCAGGGCGAAGCTCGCGTAGGCGCACATCAAAGAAGACACGTGCAGGCTGAAGAGCGGACCTCGGAGCACCGGCGGGGGACTGTCGACGCCTGGCCGGACCGCGGGAATGGCCTGCAGGGCGACGAGGAGCGGGGCAATGAAGGTCCCCATCGCGCGTTCGTTGGTCGTCATTTCGGTGTACAGGTACGAGAGGGCGAGCAGCCACACAAACGTCGAGATGGCGGAGGTCGCTCCGGTAATCGGGATTTGACCGGCCTGCATGGTCTCCATGCCGATGACGAACGTGTGCGCCAGCGCGGCCAGCCCGAGCAGCGTCGTGGCCGCGCGACCCACGACCGGCTGACGCCGGGCGAAGTGCCAGACATACGCGACGCACGCTGCAGCATAGAAGGCGAGCGGAACAAGGTTCATAGGGATCGTGAGTGGTCAGTTCTTCGAGGCGAAATAGCCCTGCTTCGTGCGTGCCGTGGTGCCCGGGCGAGCACGCACGATGACGCGGCGCCATGTGCCGTCGCGGCGCTGATTGTTCGACGTGTAGCCCAAGGTGTACTGGCTCGACAGCTCGTCCGAGATTTCGCCGTAGACGTTCGTCAGGTCGCCGAGCTTTTGCGGAAAGAACGCCTTGCCGCCTGTCTGGTCCGCCAGTTGCCGCAACTCGAACTCGCCCTTCTTGAATCCCTTGCTCGAGGCGTCGTCCGCGGAGTGCAGTCCGATGGCGTAGATCGCCGTCTCGTTCTTCTTCACGATGTCGAGAATGTCGTCGAACGAAAACATGCTGGTTGTATCTTCGCCGTCCGAGAGGAGCACGACAGCCTGCCGGCGGGGTTCTTCCGGAGAGGCATCAACCTTCTTCAGCTTCTTGAACTCGGCGATGGCAGTGTAGAGCGCCTGATATAGCGAGGTCGGGCCGCCAGCAGAGGCCTGCCGGATCGCGTGCTCCAGCTTCACGGCGTCGTTCGTGAACGCCTGTGAAATGATCGTCCGGTTGTCGAAGTCGATGATTTCCGCGAGATCCTGCGGACGGAGTCGTCGCGCGAATCCGATCGCCGCTTCCTGCGCGGTCTGGAGCTTGGATTCCATGCTGGCGCTGCTGTCCATGAGCAACGCGAGCGCAATCGGCGCATTCGTCCCGTTGAAGACCGTGATGTCCTGCTTCACGCCGTTCTCGTACACCTCGAAGTCCGAGACCTTGAGGTTCGGGACGTAGCGCGGTGTCCCGAGGCCCCCTTCAGCGACCGTCACGTTCAGCGACACGACATCGATGGTCGCGCGGAAGGAAGGCACCTGCTGCGCCCTGGCGAGCATCCCGCCAGTTGCCGCGAGTGCCGCGCCAAACAGTGTGGCTCGAGCCGTCCGCATGGCCATCAGCGTCACTTTCGTTCCTGTGCGCGTTCCTCTTTGACGACGGTGCCTCGGGCGGTGAGGCCGGGTTTCGTGACGGAGACCGCGATCGCGTCGGGGGGGATGAGCCGCTCCGGGCGCGCGTAGACGACCCGATACTGGTGCGTCAGGTCGGCCGCGAGTTTCGTCATCGTGGCGGTCAAGCCCGAACTCGTCAGGATGTCCTCGTTGTGCCCACCGGTCGTCCGCGTGCCCCGATCGATCACCATGGCGCGGTCGCCCGCCATGTTCGACGGTCTTCCGACCTTCAGGATGTGCAGGGCCGCGCCCGACTCTTTCAGCGCCCGGAGAACATCGTCGTAGGCGCGATTGCTCAGCTCCGGTCCTTCGGTCACGACCGCGACGAACACCGGGCGGGGCGTGTGGCGCTTGCTCATCCCCTGACTCGTTTCGATGATGCCATCGAGCAGGAGCGTGCCGGTCTCCGGCATCGAGAACACGCTCTGCGCGCTCTTCAACACCTGAGCGTGATCCGAGCTGTAGTCCTTCACGATGGTCGGGCGACTCGCCAGCGTGATGAGGGCGATCTGATGCTTCGCCTTCACCGATGTATCGGCGGCGACGGTGGTGATGAACGCCGCCAGCGCTTGGCGGTAGTCGCGGATGTACGGTTCGGACGCCTGGCTGTTGTCGACAAGCAGGGCGATCTGCATCGGGTCGTCGGCGAGCACGGCGCTCAGGATTTCGCGCGACACGTTGTCTTCACGCACGACGAAGTCGGAGGGTCCCAGTCCGCCAACGGGCTGTCCCGCTCTATCGGTCACGCTGACGTACAGGGCATGCTGTTTGGCCTGCGCGCGGAGTAAGATCGGTGCCGCCAGGATCCCGGCGGCGAGCGCGAAGACCGAAAGCAGGCGCGCCGGGCAGGATGGAGGCCCCATTGGCTGAGTATAGGCCCCGGTTTCCAGGACCGTCAAGCGAGACGACGGTCAAACTGGTTTAAAATCTGTGAGTTGCGGAAATCATTGGCGCCAGGGCGCTTTCTTGACACCCCTCAGGTCGCATGTTATAAACCATCCGCTTTTCCCGACGGCCGCGTGATCTCGCGCGACCCGGTTTCATCCCCATGCTTTCAGCGTATATTCCGATTGCCCTGTTTGTCGCCGTCGCGACAGGCTTTGCCGTGTTCACGCTGGTGTTCACGAGCCTGATTCACCCGAGCAAGTACAACAAAGTCAAGCTCGAACCCTACGAATGCGGCATTGAACCGGCAACTGACGCCCGTGATCGATACAGCATCCGCTACTACCTGGTCGCGATGCTCTTTGTCATCTTCGACGTCGAGACGGTGTTCATGTTTCCGTGGGCGGTCATCTTCGACAAGCTGATGCTGTTTGGCCTGGTCGAGATGATCGTGTTCATCTTCATTCTGGTGGTTGGCTACTACTACGCCTGGCAAAAGGGCGCGCTGGAATGGGCGTAGATGGCTGACGACCCGCAGAAGCCGCTGCAGCCACCGGCACCCGGCGCAGCGGCTCCAAAGCCGGCAGCTCCGGCCGCGCCGCCACCCGCCGTTCCGGCCGCGGTGACACCACCGGCAGTTTCCCCCACAGCGAAACCTGCGGCTCCCGCCGCCACAGCAGCCGCGAAGCCAGCGGCCGATCACGTGCCGAAGGCCGCTCCTCCGACGGGACCGACCGAGCCTGCGCCGCCAGTGGATCTGGCCCAGCCGGTGTTCATTGCCTCCCTGCAAGCAGCGATTCCCGGGGCCGTGACCCAGGTGGCCTACTGGGTGGGTGACTGGACCATCGTCGTGCCGGCCGGGCAGATTCTCGAAATCGCCAGGCACCTGCGCGACGCGCCCGACGCAGCCTTTGACTTCTGTTCGGACGTCACGGCAACCGACTGGCCGCCTCGCGCCGAGCGGTTCGATCTGATCTACTGTCTGTACTCAACGCGCCATCGTCATCGCGTGCGCGTCAAGGCGAGGGTGGCCGACCTGCAGCCGGTGGCCTCGGTGACGCCGGTGTGGCCGTCGGCCAACTGGCTCGAGCGCGAAGTGTGGGACATGTTCGGTGTGAACTTCACCGGACACCCGGATCGGCGCCGCATTCTGATGCCGGACGACTGGCAGGGTCATCCTCAGCGCAAGGACTATCCGCTCGAGGGTCCGGGCGAACTGCTGATGGAGAACCCCATCGACTGGCTGAGACTGAAGCAGGCCAAAGAGGAATCAGACATCGAATAATGGCGACACCAGCAGTTCACCACGGCGCCATGTTCGACACCAACGAGCTCGTGCTCAACATGGGCCCGCAGCATCCCAGCACGCACGGCGTGCTGCGCGTCGTGCTGCGTCTCGACGGCGAGAAGGTCGTTGATGCCGACGTGGTGATCGGCTATCTGCACCGCGGCATCGAGAAGCTGAGCGAGAATCGCAACTGGACGCAGATCATCCTGCTGACCGACCGGATGGACTACGTGGCGGCCGCGACGAACAACGTGGGCTACTGCGAGACCGTCGAG
>JBGOTP010000160.1:0-10879 GCA_041476545.1 Vicinamibacteria bacterium
ATCATTGAAAGGATCAGGAAGTGTCCACCTTTTCCCTGAACCTCCGTGCGACGCTGAAGTCGGCCATCGCGCGCAGCGGCGTGGATGCACCCTCGGGGGTCGTTTCGGGCCTCACGTCGTCCGCCAAGGCGCTCTTCGTTGCCGCTGCCGCCCACGCGATGCCGAGCGGCGCCGTGCTCTACGTTGTCCCGAGCGATGGCGACCTCGAGGAGACGGTGGGCGACGTCTCCTTCTTTCTGTCGGCGCTCGAGGGTCTCTCGGATGTAGCCGCGGACCGGGCGATTCTGTCGTTCCCCTCGCATGAGGTCGACCCGTACCGCGGGATGGCACCACACCTCGGAGTGACCTCCGCCCGTGCGCGAGCGCTACATGGCCTCGTCACCGGAACCGCACGCGTCATCGTGGCGTCGGCGGCGGCGCTGCTCCCGCGCGTCAGCGCGCCGGAGCGGCTTCTGCGCGCGGCCGTTGAACTGAGGCCGGGACAGGAGATTGCGCCGGCCGACCTCAGCGAGATCCTCCTCGACGCGGGTTTCAGCCGGGAGGATCCGGCCGATGAGCACGGCGAGTTCGCCCTTCGCGGCGGCATCCTCGACGTGTTTCCGCCTGGCGAATCCCATCCCGTCAGACTCGAATTCATTGGCGATACGATTGAGACGCTCCGCACCTACGATCCCGCCACGCAGCGATCGATTCAGCCGATCGACCAGCTGTCGATTGTGCCGCTCCGCGATGTGCTGACGGCGCGGCGAGGCGATGACGATGCGCCCGAGTCGGGTGTCGGGTCTTCGGTTGGAGGACGTGGAGGATTTGATCGCACGGCGACCATCTTCGACTACCTCTCGCGGACCCAGACCTCTCGTCTCATCGTGTCCGAACGCGACGAGGTCGACGCGAACGCCCGCAAGCTGGCCGACCAGTTTCAGCATTCGTACGAGGAGGCCATCGCGAAGAGGCCGTCGGACGTCCTTCCGCCTGCGGCGCTTCTCATGACGTGGAGCGAAGCCGAGTCGCGGCTTTCACAGGCGACGAATGTGGCCGAGCTGGGTCTGGACGACGAGCCTGACGTCGGGCTGAAGCCAGACGCTGTGGGCTTACCGGCCACGGGCTTGTCGGTGCGGCCGGCCCTCTCCAGGCGCGCCCTGCGCACCCAACCGACGTTGGAGTTTCATGGCAGGCTCGGCGACTGGGTCGCGGAGATTCGCAGGCAACGCGAGGAAGGACAGACGACGCTGTTTGTCGCGGGAACGCCTGGTCGCGCCGAACGCACGATCGAAACGCTGAAGGAGTACGACATCCTGGCCGTGCCGGTCGAACGCGCCGAGGACGCCCGCTATGCCGCCGTCCTCGTTGTCATCGGCAAAGTGTCTCGCGGCTTTCGTCTGCCCGACGGTCAGCTCACCATTTATGCCGAGGCTGACGTCTTCGAAGAGGAACGGCGCGCACCAGAACGGCGGCGCGCGGCGACCAAGGCGTTCCTTTCTGACCTTCGTGATCTAAAGGTCGGCGACCTGGTCGTGCACGTTGACCATGGCATCGGCGCGTTTGTCGGCCTGAAGCAGATCGGTGTTGGCGACACGTCTCAGGAGTTTCTCGAGCTCCGGTATGCGGGCGAGGACAAACTGTTCGTGCCTGTCGAGCGCCTCGATCTCGTCCAGAAATATACCGGCGCGAGCCGGCCGCCCGTGGATCGTCTTGGCGGCACCTCCTGGGAGCGCGCGAAGACCCGAGTCAAAAAAGCGATGCGCGATATGGCGGAAGAGCTCCTCAAGCTCTACGCGGCGCGGAAAGCGGTGCCGGGCCACGCGTTCGGATCCGACTCGCATTGGCAGCGGGAATTCGAGGACGCCTTTGCGTACGAGCTGACCGTGGACCAACGCTCCGCCATTGCCGACATCAAGCGCGACATGGAGTCGCCGACGCCGATGGACCGGCTGCTATGTGGCGATGTCGGCTACGGCAAGACGGAAGTGGCAATGCGGGCGGCGTTCAAAGCGGTCATGGAAGGCAAACAGGTCGCGTTCCTCGCGCCGACCACCGTGCTCGCGTTTCAGCACGAGAAGACACTCAAGGAACGTTTCGCCGGCTTTCCCGTTCGCATCGAGATGGTCAGCCGCTTCCGCAGCAAGATGGAGCAGAAGGAGACGCTCACCGATCTCGAGGCCGGCAAAGTGGATGTCATCGTCGGCACGCATCGACTGCTGTCGAAAGATGTCGAGTTCCGCGATTTGGGCCTCCTCGTGGTCGACGAGGAGCAGCGGTTCGGCGTGTCGCACAAGGAGCGAATCAAACAGCTCAAGAAGAAGGTCGACGTGCTGACGATGACCGCGACGCCGATTCCGCGCACGCTGAACATGTCGCTCGTCGGCATCCGCGACATGTCGATTATCGAGACACCTCCGAAGGATCGCCTCTCCATTCAAACCAATGTCGTGAAGTTCGATCAGCAGGTGATTGGCCGGGCGATCCGTAGCGAGATGGACCGTGGCGGCCAGGTGTACTTCGTGCACAACCGGGTGGAATCGATTTTCTCGATTGGCAGTCTGCTGCAGAGGCTCGTCCCCGAGGCCAGGGTTGTCGTCGGCCATGGGCAGATGGGCGAGGACACCCTCGAGCGCGCCATGCTGGATTTCGTGAGCCGGAAATTTGATGTGCTGCTGGCGACCACCATCGTGGAGAACGGACTCGACATTCCCAACGCCAATACCATCATCATCAACCGCGCCGATCGGTATGGGCTTTCACAGCTCTATCAGCTTCGCGGCCGCGTCGGGCGATCGGACCGCCCGGCGTACGCCTATCTGCTCATTCCTCCCGAAGACCACCTCTCGCCGGTGGCGAAGAAGCGCCTCGCGGCCATCAAAGAGTTCAGCGACCTCGGCAGCGGCTTCCGCGTTGCGGCGCTCGACCTGGAGATCCGCGGCGCCGGCAGCCTGCTCGGCGGCGAGCAGAGCGGACACATCGAAGCGATTGGCTTCGAAATGTACATGAAGCTACTCGAAGAAACCATCCGGGAGCTGAAGGGCGAGGATCTCGAGGACGAACTCCGCGCGAACGTCAATCTCAAAGTGGACCTTCGCATCGACGAAACGTACGTCCCGGATATGAACCAGCGGTTGATGCTCTATCGCAAAGTGGCTGCAGCGAGGCGGGAGGAGGATATCGATCACGTCCTCGAGGAGGCGGTGGATCGATACGGCCCGCTGCCGGACTCCGTCCTCAATCTGGCTGACTACGGTCGTATTCGAGTGATGGCCGACCGGCTCCGCCTCGAAGCCATCGACCGGGAAGGCCGTACCGTCGTCCTAAAGTTCAGACCGCAGGCGAGGGTTGATCCGGTGCAGCTCGTGGCGCTCGTGCGGCAGCGCCCGGAGCTCACACTGGCTCCCCCTGCGGCCCTGAAGCTGAATCTGGATCTCGCTGAAGCTGAAAGGGCTAAGGGCTTAGGGATGAAGGGCGGCCAGAGCCCCGGCCCTCAGCCCTCAGCCCTCAGCCCTAAGAAAGGCGCCTCCCGGGGTCAGGGCGGGTCGAGTTGGTGGACTGCTCGGGCTCGGGCTGGCGACGTCAAGCCCGGCTTCACCAAGGAAGAGATTCTGCGGCCCGTGAAAGACAATCCGCGGGCGTCCGGCGGTATCTTCGAACGGGTCGGCGGACTGTTGAGCGATCTCATCGAACGGATATAACATATTCAGATGAAGTGCAATATTCGAAGACGGGCCGCTGCTCTCTTGCTTGTGGGCGCGGCGCTTGTCGCGACCCCACGGGCTGAGATTATCGAGCAGGTTCTGGTGAAGGTGAACGGAGAGATCTTTACCAAGACCGACCTCGAGGCACGGCAGGTCACGGCTCTTCGTGCTCTTGGTCAGCAGGTCGATCCGGCGAGTAAGCCGAGCGACGCTCAACTCAAGAAGATGGTCGACGACGTCACGCCGCAGCTCCTGGTGAGCGTGGTGGACGAATTGCTGCTGGTTCAGCGCGGCAAGGAGCTCGGCTACACGCTCAGCGACGATCAGTTCAAGAACATCGTCGATAACATCAGGAAGGAAAACAAGATCGAGACCGACGAGGCGTTCCAGGCCGCCCTCAAGCAAGAGAACATGACGATGGCGGATCTTCGACGAAGTCTGGAACGCCAGATGATGATGTCGCGTGTGACGCAGAGCGAAGTGGTTGGGAAGATCGCCGTGACCGACGAGGAACTGCACCGCTACTACGATGCCCATCTGAAGGATTTCACCACCGTGCCGGTGGTGACCTTACGCGAAGTACTCATCGCGGCCTCTGCGGGCAGCCCGGGAGAGAGCGACGCCAAACGAAGGGCCGACGCCATCAGAGAGCGCGCGCTCGCCGGTGAAAGCTTCGAGAAGCTGGCCGCGGATCTGTCCGACGCGCCCTCACGCGCGAACGGCGGACTGGTTGGGCCCTTGAGTCTCGAGGATCTCGCATCCGCCGTGCGTGAAGTGGTGGAACCGTTGAAAGTCGGTGAGATGACGCCCGTACTCCGTACCACGGTCGGTTATCAGCTGCTCAAGCTCGATTCGTCGACTCCGAAACAGACCAAGTCGTTCGACCAGGCACGAGAGCAGGTCGGAGACAAGGTGTTCGAAGAAAAGCAGGCGGTCGAGTCGAGAAAGTATCTCGAGAAGCTCCGGGCACAGTCGATCATCGAATGGAAGAATTCCGACCTTCAGAAGGCCTACGAGGCGGCGCTGCAGAAGGTTAATGCCCCCAAACCTGCTGCCCCTCTCGCGCAGTAGGTCTGGATGCTCGAGCCCGCCGCCCCCTTGGACTGGTTCGCGATCTGGACGCGCTCACGACATGAGCAGGTGGTGAGGGAGCAACTGGCGGAGAAACGGGTCGAAGCCTTCCTGCCGACCATCACCCGCTGGAGCCGCTGGAAAGATCGGAAGAAGAAGATCGACTGGCCGCTCTTTCCTGGCTACTGTTTCGCTCGCTTCGATCCCGCCGACTCGCTGTCGATTCTGAAGTGCACGGGTGTGGTGAACATTGTGTCGTTCGACGGAAAGCCCGCCCCAATCCCCGCGTATGAACTCGACAGCATCAGAGTGCTTCTGAGCAGCGAGCTCCAGTACGATCCGTGTCCCATGATCCACGAAGGCATGATGGTCGCCGTGGTTCACGGCCCCTTGAGCGGCGTGGTTGGGCGTTTGGTGCGGAAGGATACCCAGAAAGCGCGCCTCGTGTTGTCCGTCGACATGATTGGCCAGGCGGTATCGGTCGAGGTCGATGCCGCGGATGTGAAGCCCTACTAGAGCAGATCTCGCGGCGATGTAGCCGGTGGAGATGACGGAGACAACGGCTTTACACGGAGGAACGAAGCAACGGAGGATTTCTTGGTGCAGATTGAACTCCGTTTCTTCGTTTCTCCGTGTTGAACCGTTCGCTGCGCCTCCTCCGTTGTCTACGCTGTGGTGAAATCAGCAGTAGAAAGTCAAAACGTGAAAATAGGTTCCGTCAATCTCTCGTCTCCGTTTGTCGTGGCGCCGATGGCCGGCATGACGGACACGGCATTTCGCCGTCTCGTGAAGCGCCACGGGGGCTGCGGTCTCGTCGTGACGGAGATGGTGAGCTCGGAAGGTCTCGTGCGCGGGATCGACCGAACCCTCGAGTACGCGGAATTCACGGAGGAAGAACGGCCCGTTTCGATCCAAATCTTCGGCGGTGACCCGGAGAAGATGGCGGCGGCCGCCCAGGTCGTCGAAAGCCTGGGTGCCGACATCGTCGACGTGAACATGGGCTGTCCTGTTCCGAAGATTGCGAAGCACAACGCCGGCTGCAGCCTGATGCGGGAACCGGCCCACGCGGCAGCGGTGATTTCGGCCATGGCGAAGAGCGTGAAGATTCCGGTGACGGTGAAGATGCGCGCCGGCTGGAGCGACACGGAACGGAACGCGCTCGATCTGGCGAGGATGGTGGAAGACGCCGGAGCGGCGGCCGTGGCGGTGCACGGGCGAACCGCTGCGCAGAGTTACAGCGGCGTTGCCGATTGGACGCTCGTGGAGCGAATCGCCGATGCCCTGACGATTCCCGTATTCGGCAGTGGCGACTGCATCGAGCCCGGCCAGGCTGTGGACCGGCTGCGACGAGGTGTTGAAGGTGTCCTTGTGGGCCGCGGAGTCCTGCGTAACCCCTGGATCCTGGCGCAGGCGACCGACCTTGTGGCGGGGCGCCGGCCGAATCCGATCACGCTCGCCGATCGCGGGCAGTTTCTCCTCGAGTACATTGACCTGCTCATGAACGAGCGCGTCCACGATCCAGGCCCTCGGTCGCTGGAATCGCTGAGGCGTTCCCATTCATCGCTCCACGATCCCGTCACCCCTTCAGTCCATCACTCCCGATGGGTGGTGAACAAGGTGCGTGCCCTCGCGTCCTGGTATACGAAGGGCCTCGATAACGGTTCGCATCTCCGGACGGCGATCAACACGGCCGATTCGCTCGATCGGCTCCGCGCGTGCATCTCGACATTCTTCGCCGTCGAGACCGCCACGCTTGTGAGCTAGGTGGCGAGCACGCCGCGGTGATCGCGCGGATCCTCCGTCATCTCGGCCTGCCCGCCGAGATCCCCGACTTCGATCCCTGCTCGGAATGCTCGTAGTCGCAACATCGGGACGGGCATCGTCAAAATGTCGGTTCACACAAAGATACAGATGAAATCGGAAACTCCGGCTGAGGCCAACTGATTGGGTTATTATTTGCCGTCCCATATTGAAGGGTGGCGCGTCTTGACACTCCGATCGCTCGGCGCCGACGGCATTTTACTCGCGGCCGACTGGCTGGCCCAAAGGGAGAATTATCAGTGGCTGGACTTCGGCCACGGCCAGCAAGTCGTGACGGCCCAGACTCTCGCCTTCATGCTGCGGCGGGACATTCACCTGCTCCGGTTGTACACTGCTGATGAAACAGATGAGCCCATTGGTCTGGTCGCGCTAAGCGACATTAGCGCGGCATTCAAGTCGGCGACGCTGTGGTACGTCCTGGGAGACAAGCGGTACGGCGGCCTAGGCTACACCACCCGGGCTGTGGCGGAGATGCTCACCCTCGGGTTTCGCGAGCTGCGCGTGCGCACCGTTCACGCCTGGGCGGTCGAGCGCAATGCACCGTCCATCGCCGTCCTCCGCCGCAACAACTTCCGGCTCGTGGGTCGCCTGCGCCAATGCCACGAGATCGACGGGCGCCCGTGCGATCGTCTGCTGTTCGATCTCCTCGCCCGCGAGCACACCGAGGTCGTGGGCCGCGCTGCCGAGCCCTGGCAACAGATCTTCGATCGCCGACTGCTAGGCGATCGCCGACGCTTCGCGGACGCGGTTGACGTCGAGCAGCGGAGAGGTGTTGACCGCCGAGCCTCGTCTGAGCGAGCGCTCTGAGATGAGGGGCCTGCCGACCTTCGGACAGTCAAGCCTAAACGCTGCTCCCGGACCTAAGACCGGCCGATAAGGGAGGGCGGTATGTCTTCCAGAGCTGCCAGGGCCTGTCTCGCGATTCTTTGTGCGCAGGGTTTCACACTTTGTGCGGTAAGTGCAGTGTCCTGTCGCGCCTCCCGTGACAACAAGCAGATTGAGCCGGTCTACGACAAGCAGACCGGCCGTCTCCAGCTCCTGAAGTACGACGCCAACAAGAACGGCAAGGTCGACACGGTCAGCTATATGGACGGCTCGCGGGTCCTCCGTATCGAAATCGACGCGGACGAGGACGGAAAAGTCGAGCGGTGGGAGTACTACGGTGTCGACCAGAAGCTCGAAAAAGTGGGCTTCTCACGCGCGAATGACGGCAAGGAGGACAGCTGGTCCTATGCCGGGCCCAACGGGTCCATTTCGCGAATCGAGACTTCCACCAATCGTGACGGCAAAGTGAACCGCACGGAGTACTACGAGAAGGACCACCTCGTCCGAGCGGAGGAAGACGACGATGCGGATGGCCAGACCGACAAATGGGAAACCTACGACGGCACCACCGGACGTCTGACATCCGTGGCCTTCGATACGCGGCACCGGGGAGTGCCCGACCGCCGTCTGGTGTACGACGCCAGTGGAGCGGCGCATCTCGACCGCGATCCCGATGGCCATGTCAGTTTGCGTCGGTGAAACCCTGACACCCGTCGTCCGCAGAAGTCTTGTGTGGTTGATGGCCGCGGCCCTCTGGCCCGCCGTGGCGAGAGGTCAATCAACCGTCCCCTCCGAGCCCGACCCGGCCGCCGTGCGCGTGCGGATCGGATCGCTCTGGATCCGGCCGACGCTCGCGCTGACCAACGTCGGCGTCGACACGAACGTGTTCAACGTGGCCGACGCGGCTCACCCACAGAGCGACTTCACGATAACAGCAGCCCCTCAGGTCGAACTGTGGCTCCGAGCTGGCCGCACGTGGCTGAGCGGTGGCGTGAGGGAGGATCTCGTCTGGTACAGGAAGTTTGCGAATCAGCGTTCGATCAACAGCATCAACAGTGTTGGATGGCTGGTGCCGCTCACCCGGATGACGTTCACCGCTGGCACGAGCTGGGTGAACGCCCGGGATCGGCCAGGCTTCGAGATCGATACGCGGGTGCAGCGCAGTGAGCACGACTACAACGGCGCGGCGGAGCTGCGGGCTCTCTCGAAGACGTTGATTGGCGTCCGCGCGGATCGGCGGACCGTCAACTTCGACCAGGCGGAAGTGTTCCTGGGCAGCAATCTGCACGACCAGTTGAATCGCGTTCAAACGACTGGCGCCGTGACCGCGCGGCACGAACTGACGCCGCTGACGAGCGTCACGCTCGATGTGTCGAAGCAGCAGGATCGTTTCGACTTCAATCCGCTTCGGGATTCCGATTCGACGCAGGTGACTGCCGGCCTCAAATTCACCCCGGACGCGCTCATCAGCGGCTCGGCGCAGTTTGGATACCGCCGCTTCAAGCCGCTGGCTGCGGATGTGCCAGGCTACAAGGGCGGGACCGTATCGGTGAACCTTGGATATGTTCTTCTCGGGACAACGAAGATGGGTGTGCAGGTCGCCCGGGATGTCCAGTACTCGTTCGACGTGGATAGGCCGTACTTCCTATTGAGCGCCCTGTCGGGAACGATTGCGCAGCAGCTCTTCGGGCCGGTCGATGTCGAGGGCCGGATGGGGCGACAGCGCCTGGCCTACCGTATGCGCGACGGCGTGACGACTGGACTGCTGGACCTGGTCGATCACACCAGGACATACGGTGGGGGCGTCGGTTATCACCTCGGAGTTGATCTGCGGTTGGCCTTCAATGTCGAACACCAGTCGCGCGTCTCGGGCGTCGATGGCCGCAGTTACGGCGCGCTTCGGTATGGAACAGCCGCGACGTATGTGTTCTGAACGCGACAGCCTGTAGGCTACCTGACCAGGGCGGTGTCTCCCGGCCGCCCCCATTGATACATCGTATAACTGCCGAGGCTGTAGCCGAGCGACGAGTAGCGGATGAACCATTCGCCCGTCGATGGGCGGAAGACGGCGAGATCCGTCTTGCCGTCGCCGTCGTAGTCGCCTGGGGCCGGGGTATCGGTCGGCAGGCCCCACTGGTACGTGACGAACGCGGTGAAGTTGGTGCTCGACAGCAGCAGCCACCAGACGCCGGTGTCGGGTCGATAGACGGCGAGGTCGGTCTTGCCATCGCCGTCATAGTCGCCTGGGACCGGGACGTCGGTGGGCAGGCCCCAACGGTACGTGACGAACGCGGTGAAGTTGGTGCTCGACTGCAGTAGCCACCAGACGCCCGTGTTGGGTCGATAGACAACGAGGTCGGTCTTGCCATCGCCGTCGTAGTCGCCCGGAACCGGGATGTCGCCGGCCTGGCCCCACCGGAACGTGACGAACGCGGTGGAGTTGGTGCTCGACTGCAAAATCCACCAGACGCCGGTCGTGGGTCGATAGACGGCGAGGTCGGTCTTGCCGTCGCCATCGTAATCGCGCGGGACCGGGATGTCGTCGGACTGGCCCCACCGGAACGTGATGGACGAGGTGAAGTTGGTGCTCGACAGCAGCAGCCACCAGACGCCGGTGTCGGGTCGATAAACGGCGAGGTCGGTCTTGCCATCGCCGTCGAAGTCTCCCGAGACCGGCACATCTCCTAGCAGACCCCACTGATATCGACCGGAACGATCCGTACTGTAGTCGAGCGAGGAGTAGCGGATGAACCAGGAGCCGTTATCCGGCCGGAACACGGCGAGGTCGGTCTTTGCGTCGCCGTCGAAGTCAATGAGTTTCAGAGCCGACAAATCCTTCACTGTCCACGTAAATGTTTGACTGCTGGTCAACGTGCCGTCGGACACGGTCGCGGTCAGCGAATACACGCCCACACTCGCGAAGGTCAGCGTGCCGGTGACGAGGCCGGTCGTGGCGTTGACGCTGAGCCCCGCGGGGAGGCCGGGCACGCTATAGGTGAGCGGGTCGCCGTCCGGATCAGTGGCGACGAGTGCGAGGGACACGACCGCGTTCTCGGCGCTCGTCTGGTCCGTCACGGCGGCGAGCGTCGGCGTACGGTTCACGTCGGTGACGGTCCAGGTGAACGGCTGGCTGCTGGTCAGCGTACCGTCGGAGACGGTCGCGGTCAGCGGGTAGACCCCGGCGCTCGTGTACGCGAGCGTGCCGGTGACGAGGCCGGTCGTGGCGTTGACACTGAGGCCGGCGGGGAGGCCCGGGACACTGTAGGTCAGCGGGTCGCCATCCGGGTCGCTGCCGAGAAGCGCGAGCGAGATGACCGCGTTCTCGGCATCGGCGCGACTCGCGATCGCCGTGAGGACGGGCGCTCGATTCACTTTCGTGACGGTCCAGGTGAACGCCTGGCTGCTGGTCAGCGTGCCGTCCGAGACGGTGGCCGTCAGCGGATAGACCCCGGCGCTCGTGAAGGTCAAGGTGCCGGTGA